>CAWVUS010000012.1:0-43468 GCA_963933195.1 uncultured Planctomycetaceae bacterium | reverse complement strand
GCTGCTGATGGGACTTGAACCCATGACCTCGTCCTTACCAAGGACGCGCTCTACCGACTGAGCTACAGCAGCCTATTGTCGTTTTGAGCCGCCCGGAGGTGATTGGAGCCGCCTGGCGAGAACAAAAAGAGCGGGCGATGGGAATCGAACCCACACCACCAGCTTGGAAGGCTGGAGCTCTACCATTGAGCTACGCCCGCATCTGGCCCGCCTGTCGCAATACAAAGTTCCGACTCCGGCGAGTTCGAGATCTCCTTGACTGAGTGCGTTGAGTTGAATTGTTTCTGGTCAGAAGCGTCGTTGGCCCACTCGTATCGAACACGACCGGATTCTTCCGGGGACCAAACGTTGCTTCTTAGACGATTAGGACTCTTTGTTGTACGTACTTCCGAGACAACTGTCGATTGCAGCGAGGCAAGACAACGCCCGAGAACTACTTTTTTTCTTCCTGTCAAAGTGGGGGAAGCAGGATTCGAACCTGCGAAGGCTGAGCCACCAGATTTACAGTCTGGCCCCTTTGGCCGCTCGGGAATTCCCCCTCGATCAATCACATTATTCTTAGCGAGCCGACCGGCGCAGGCCCGTCGAACAGCGCCGATGCGTTCCCGATGGGCTACCCCTTTCGGCGCGGGAAGCTAGCGGTGGGACTCGAACCCACAACCTCCGGTTTACAAAACCGGGGCTCTGCCGATTGAGCTACGCTAGCCCATAATTCCTCATGGGACAACAGGCTGGTCAATATAGCAGCCCATTACGGCCTTGCAAGCCAGAATGCCCGCTTTCGGGACCCTTGTGCAGCCCAAACCACACCACAGGTGTTCAGCAGTCCATTTGCCTAGTCGATGCCTGGAATCTCAAGGCTCTCGACGCTGGCAACTCGCTGCAACTTCTTCATGGCACGGCTCTCCAATTGTCGCACCCGTTCCTTGGTGACACCAAATCTCCGACCGACCTGCTCGAGTGTCTGGGGCTCGGTCCCATCAACTAGCCCGTAACGACGCGTGATCACTTCACGTTCGCGAGGATCAAGATGGTCGAGGATTTCCTCGATGACCAACTGGTGCTGGCTCCGATAACGCTGCATGAGAAACGGATTGCCGCGGTCATCGGATCGTCCCAGGAACAACTCGTCATGACCGGTACGAAACCGATCGTTCTGCTGGTGCTCACGTGGCACCGAACGAGCGAAGTTCCTCATGATTGCCCATGTGGCATAGGTCGAGAACTTGTTTCCACGCGTGTAATCGAATTTTTCGATAGCACGGATCAGCGGCAGGTTGCCGTCGCTGACCATCTCGAAGAAGTTCATCCCCGGCCGAAGATGTCTCTTGGCAATTGAAACAACCAGCCGCAGGTTGCTGCGGATCAAGAAATTCTTGACCGCGCCACTCTCCTCCAGCAACGTCTCCACACGATCCATCGCGACCCGACCAGCCCGTCCGGTCGGTCGCGTCAGTAGCAATTCCTGGCGGGCTTCGGAGGCCTGCCAGGCCAGGAAGTTCATCTTCCGAAAGTGGTACTGCTCCTGTTCGCGAGTCAGGATCGGCAACTGGTACAACGCCGCCAGGTAGGCCGGCAGCCCCGGGGGAGCCTTCGTGAGTCGCGCCTTCGGGTTCTCCGGTGGCACGCCCAGGATCTCCGCCGCCGCTCCCACGACCGGAAACTCATCACTGTGCATGAACTCGATCGGCAGTTCGAGCAGGATCTCGGCTCGGGTTTCGGCCGCGATCCGATAGATGGAATTTCGTGAACGGCCAAACCGCCGCGCGAGCGAATCGACCGAAATCCCCTGCCGGACCATCCGGTAGATCTCCCGGCGGTCCTCGTCATGCAACGTCGCTCCCACGCTCGGAAAGACCGCAGCGGCCGGGTGACGTCGATCATGATCCCGCAGGGTTGTCCGGATCGTCTCGGCCGAACGTCCCTTCCGTTTGGCCAGCAGGCGACAGATCGCTGTCGAGGATTCACCGTCGCGAGCCAGTCGCCTTGCCGACTGCACGATCTCCTCGCGTTCCCGTTCCCCCACCTTCGAAAAACGGGTCCCGCGATCGATCACCGCCGCGTGACGCCGGGCAAACCGGTCGACGGCTGACTGCAGAAACCCAACCCGCTTGCGACCGTCCACCACGAACCGTCGAGACACCAGTCCGCGATCACGCCACCGATCCACAGTCTTGGTCGACACCTGGAACCGGGTTGCCACGTCGAGAACACTCAACACCGGCTCACCAACATCAGCCGTGGACAGGTCAAGACTGTCCGAGAGGTCCTCGACCAGGCACCGCAGGTCGCGGACCACCTCACCGCCGGTCAACTTCAGGTCCGGATACTTCTCGGACCGGTAACCGGTCACTTCCTCACAGACATCCCCGTAAGCGTAGAACCGTTCGGGATGCAATCG
This sequence comes from uncultured Planctomycetaceae bacterium, assembly GCA_963933195.1. Classification (GTDB taxonomy): domain Bacteria; phylum Planctomycetota; class Planctomycetia; order Planctomycetales; family Planctomycetaceae; genus UBA8437. Next base: position 41,067 of record CAWVUS010000012.1, on the reverse strand, counting down.
ATCCACAAAACGCTCGGCCCGCTCGATCTGTTTCAGTCGAACATTCCGCGGAGCATACTGCACCTGCTGGCGACTCAACTCGGCCATCGCCGGGTTGCGGTAACGTACCATCGGTTGCGTCCTGCCTTTCTGCCCGCCGGGTAGGGGGACCGTGTCGGTTCTCGCTTCCTTTCTCGATTGTCAAAGCTGGGGATGGAGAGAAATGAATCAAAAAAAAACGGGTCGTCAAAGGCGCCTATAAAAAGGATGCGCGCCTCGTTCACTCTATCGTACGCGATCTGAGACGATTTGAGTGGGAAAAAAGTTCCCGGTATCAGCCAGTCCACGGCAAAAACAACGTGATTGCCGCGGTTTCGACCTCCGTCGCCACCGTGGGGACACCCCGAACCTTCAGGTAACTGGAGATGACCACGATCACGGCCGCGAGAATGATCATCACCACCAGTGTCCCGCGGGCCTTGTCTCGCAATGCTTTGAGACCGCTCGATCGACCGACCAGAGCCGAGGCCAGGAAGAACAGCACAAAGGCCAACAACATCTTGATGCCAACCAGCATGTGATAACGACCATCGCCCTTGTGCGCCGGCATCGTGACCGCCAGAAAATTGTACAAGCCACTTCCCAGCAACAACGCGATCCCGATGTGCACGAAGCGACGCCAATGCCCCAACACTCGTTCGCGGAGCCCGTCGTGTTCAGCATCGCCCAATCCGGTTGCTGCCGGCATCAGGGCGAATCGCATGAAGACACTGCCTCCAACAAGGACGATCGCCGTCGCCACGTGAATCACTCGGGAAATCACCGGAATCAAATCGCTGTTCATCTCGACCATCTCCTGGGCTGTTGCCAACTCGAACCATCAGACTAGCAATCCAGATCAACCGGCACCACATCGCCAAATTGGCGAGATCCCCGAGACGGCTACACCCGGCCACGGCTTCCCCTTAGAATCACTGCATGTTCCGATTTGTATTGCCGTTGCTGATCCTGCTTCCGTCCACCGCACAGGCCGCTCCACCGGCAGCCAGTCCGGCCCGGATTGCCGAATTCGAAAAGCACGTCCGTCCCCTGCTGATCCGCCGTTGCTATTCCTGCCACTCGTCCCGGGCCACCCCCCCCAAGGGAGGCCTCAGACTCGACACCCGCCAGGGTTGGCAAACCGGCGGCGACAGCGGAACAGCCATCCGGCCGGGACGTCCCGACCAGAGCCTGTTGATCCGAGCCATCCGTTATCGGGATGACTCGTTGCAGATGCCTCCCAAGCGAAAACTCCCTGCCGAGGAAATCCGGATCCTGGAACGGTGGGTCACCAACGGTGCCGTTGACCCTCGAACGGGCAATCCATCAACCGGTCGCCGCGGCACCGGCGACCACTGGGCATTTCAACCCCTCTCGCCAGGCTCGCCACCCATCGAAACTGGCTCGCACTGGAGCCGTACACCTGTCGATCGCTTCATTTTGGCCCGATTGACCGCCGCCGGGCTGTCTCCCTCTCCACCCGCCGATCGTCGAACGCTCGTCCGTCGAGTCTGTTTCGATCTCACTGGCCTGCCCCCGTCCCCCGAACAGGTCGCCACCTTCCTGGGTGACAACCGCCCGGGTGCCTGGGAAAGACTCGTCGACCGCCTGCTCAACACCCCGCACTACGGTCAACGCTGGGGCCGTCACTGGCTCGATGTCGCCCGCTATGCCGATTCAAACGGTCTCGATGAAAATGTCGCCCACGGCAATGCCTGGCGATACCGCGACTGGGTGATCGACTCGTTGAACGCCGACCGGCCCTTCAACGCCATGGTCCGCGACCAAATCGCCGGCGACCTGCAGCCGCCTGTTGACGGTGAACCGTCTCACCACCGCCACGCGAGACTGATCGCAACCGGGTTCCTCTCGCTGGGCCCCAAGGTGCTGGCCGAGGTCGATGAGAAGAAGATGGAGATGGACATCATCGACGAACAGGTCGACACCATCGGACGAGCTTTCCTGGGACTGACCCTGGGCTGTGCACGATGCCACGACCACAAGTTCGACCCGGTCTCCACACGCGATTACTACGCGCTGGCTGGCGTGTTCCAGAGCACTCGGACAATGGAACATTTCAAGAAGGTCGCCCGCTGGAACGAGAACCCGATTGCCACCGCCGCCGACCAGGAACAGGTCCAGCGACACCAGAAACTGGTCGCCGAAAAGAAATCCGAAATCGACAAACTCGTCCAGGCCGCCCGCAAGGTCCTCGGCGCCGACTCTCCAACCAACGACAAGGGAAAACAGTCGGCCTCCGAAATCGAGAAACAATTCCCCGGCGAGACGCGGGCCGTCATCTCCAAACTGCGTGCTCAACTGGAAACACTCCGGAACGCGACTCCACAATTGCCCACCGCGATGGGGGTGACCGACGGCACGGTGGCCGACCTGGCGGTTCACATCCGCGGCAGCCACCAGGACCTGGGCGAAAAGGTCCCACGGGCTGTACCGGCAATCTTCGCCGGGCCCGGGACCCGGCCCTTTCCAGCCCGACAAAGTGGACGCCTCGAACTCGCCAACTGGCTGACGCGTCCCGACAACCCGTTGACCGCCCGAGTCTTCGTCAACCGGGTCTGGCGGTGGCACTTCGGGCGCGGGCTGGTCGCCTCAACCGACAACTTCGGTCAACTCGGGTCACGTCCCAGCCACCCCCGCCTTTTGGATTACCTGGCGGCCGAATTGATTCACGGTGGCTGGTCAATCAAGCGACTCCACCGGTTCATCCTGCTCTCGGCCACTTATCGCACGCAAAGCGCCCCACGGCAGAGTGCCATGGCCATCGATCCCGAAAACCAATTGTGGTGGCGTAGCCCACTGCGGCGACTCGAAGCCGAGGCGTTGCGGGATGCGATGCTGGCGGTCGCCGATGAACTCGATCCCCAGATGACCGGGTCGCTGCTGCATGTCCCCAATCGGGGCTATTTCTTCGATCACACGTCCAAGGACGAAACTCGCTACAACGTGCCCCGCCGCTCGGTCTACCTGCCAGTCGTCCGCAACCATCTCTTCGACGTCTTCACCCTGTTCGACTACACCGACGCCAGCGTGATGACCGGCGACCGGGCCACGACCACTGTCGCCCCCCAGGCGCTGTTTCTACTCAACAGCAAACTCGTCGACCGGATCAGTCGAAAACTGGCCGACACGGTCCTGGGAACCCCCGCCGCAGACGATGCCGAACGCATCGACCGCCTCTGTGAACAAGTACTTGGCCGTCCGGCCTCCACCGACGACCTCAAACGCTGTTCCAGGTTCCTCGAGCAGGTTCGCCAGGCATTGCCGCCGGGATCGGGGCCCATCGACTCCTGGTCGGCCCTCTGCCATGTCCTGCTCGCCAGCAACGAATTCATCTACCTGAAATAGAACCTCATCACGGCCCGACGCCATGTTCTCCCGTCGCCAACTCCTGCAATCCACCGCCGTCGGCTTCCCGATGCTCGCACTCCGCGGGCTGTTCGACTCCGAAACCGTGGCGGCGCCCCCCAACCCGCTGGCTCCGCGACTGGGACACCATCTTCCCAGGGCCAAGCGAATTCTCTTCCTGTTCATGAAGGGAGGCCCATCGCAGGTCGACACGTTCGACTACAAGCCACGCCTGCAAAAGGACCACGGGAAACCACTCCCCTTCGACAAGCCTCGAGTCCAATTTGCGCCCACGGGCAAACTGCTTGGTTCGCCCTGGACCTTCAGCCAATACGGTGAATCCGGGCTGCCCGTCAGTGAACTGTTCCCACACACCGCCCAGCACGCCGATGACCTGTGTGTGATCAACTCGGTACACGGCACCAATGCCGCCCACGGCGGAGCGCTCCTGAAACTGCACACCGGCAGCGACAACTTTGTCCGGCCCAGCGTCGGCAGTTGGGTCAGCTACGGCCTGGGAACTGAAAACGGCAACCTGCCCGCCTTCGTCACCATCTGCCCAACACTGGCTCATGGTGGTGTCAAGAACTGGGGCAGCGGGTTCCTGCCGGCCCCCTTCCAGGGAACGCCCATCGGCAACGCCAGCCTGTCCTCGGCCGACGCCCGGGTCCCCTACCTCGAAAACTCGCGGCACCCCCGGCAACTCCAACGGCTCAAGCTGGACCTGCTCGGGCAATTCAACCGTCGACACCTGGACACCTTTGGCGACGATGGCAACCTCGAGGCCCGCATCAACTCGTTTGAACTCGCCTTTCGGATGCAGGGAGAGATCCCCGAAATCCAGGATCTCTCAAAGGAATCCAAGGACACCCACAAGTTGTACGGACTGGACCAGGAAATCACGGCCGACTTTGGACGGCAATGCCTGCTGGCCAGGAGGTTCCTGGAGCGTGGTGTTCGATTCGTTCAGGTCACCCACAGTGACACGATGGTCCAGTGGGACCAGCACTCCGACCTGGTCAAGGGACACACCAAGAACGCCAAAGAGGTCGACCAACCCATCGGCGGACTGCTCACCGACCTGAAAGCCCGGGGACTTCTCGAGGACACCCTCGTGTGGTGGGGCGGCGAATTTGGACGAACCCCCTGTGTCCAAGGCTCCAACGGTCGCGACCACAACCCCGAGGGATTCACCATGTGGCTGGCCGGTGGCGGGGCAAAACCGGGGACCCGTTATGGAGCCACCGATGAATTCGGCTACTACGCCGCCCAAGACAAGGTCCACATCCACGACCTGCACGCCACCATCCTGCACCTGCTCGGACTCGACCACCTCCAATTGACCTACCGGTATGCCGGACGCGACTTCCGCCTGACCGACGTCTATGGAGACGTCGTCAATGGCGTGATCGCCTGACACCCGGAAACGTGACTGGAATTCGCCGAATTCTCGCACGTTAGAAGATGTACCGCCGAGAAGATCGAGCTGGTCATCAAGATTTCGCCACCCACGGCGAATAGCATGTCGGGAACAACCCTCCGGCCGGTTGTCCCACCAACACACACCCACCGGGGCAGAAACCCGAAAAATCGATACAACTCAACCACACAACCGAAGCTACTTATGCTTTTTTTCCTACTTGCATTCGCAGAACGCCCCAACTTAACACATAGTAGTGAATCAGGCCGGTCTGTCCGGAGTCTTCAATGTCCGTGAATCTCTCATGGCTACTCAATCCATTCTTCGCCGATCCAGCGATTCAGCCCACCAGTATGGTGGTGGCTGTTCTGCTGCTGTATTGGGCGCTGGTCGCACTGGGAACAGTCGAACTCGAATTCCTCGACTGGGACTTCGAACTCAGTGTCGAAGCCGACGGGGGACTACTGGATATCGGCCTCGTACCACTCAGGTTTCTCAATCTGGGCACGATTCCGGTCATGATCTGGTTCACGATCTTCTCGATGGCCGCCTGGGTTTTCTCCATGCTCATCCACTGGGAATGGGCTCCAACCCAACCTCCCGGTGTCGTACTTGCCGAAGCCTGTGGCTTGGCCACACTGGCAACCAAACTGATCACCAATCCCTTGCGACCGATCTTCGATACCCCGCCGTCCAATCTCCCCGAGACCCTGCTGGGACAATCGTGTGTGATCACGAGCGGAACAGCGACCAGCAAGGGGGGCGAAGCCCATTTTGCGACCGGACAGGCACCATTGATCCTGTTGATAAAGACCAACTCTGACGAACAACTCGAACGCGGTCAGACCGCGTTCATCACTGACTACCAGGTAGAAACAAACACGTACTTGGTCGAAGCCGAGAACGAGGAGACGATCTGATGGACAGATTTTTGATTCTTGCCCAGGTTTCCGAGACAACTCTTGGACTCAAGAACGAGTGGTGGATGGCCATCGCCGTGATCATCGGCGTCATGGTCTTCATTGCCATCGCCTTCACGAAGTTCTATCAGAAACCCGGCCCGGAAGAGGCCATCGTGAAAACAGGGCTCGGCGGTCTCGCGGCCAGAACCGGCAGCGGAATGGTCGTGATTCCCCTGCTGCAAGAATCACAGCGAATGGACCTGTCGGTCAAGCGGATCGAGATTGCTCGTGAGGGTGAGGATGGCCTGATCTGCCAGGACAACATCCGGGCAGACATCCGTGTCGCCTTCTACGTCCGGGTCAACAACGCCGACGCCGACATCAAACAGGTGGCTGAGATGATCAGCCCGCACCGCGCGTCGGAAATCGACCAACTCCGCGAGTTGTTCGAGGCGAAATTCTCCGAGGCGTTGAAGACCGTCGGCAAGCAGTTCGAATTCGTCAGCCTCTACACCGATCGCGACAATTTCCGCGACGAGATTATCAATGTCATCGGCACCGACCTGAACGGTTACCGTCTCGACAACTGCCACATTGATTACCTCGAACAGACTCCCCTGGAGAGCCTGAATCCGACGAACATCCTGGACGCCGAGGGAATTCGGAAGATCACCGAATTGACAACCCAGGAGAACATGAAGCGGAACCACTTCTCGGTGGAAGAGGCCAAGGTCATCAAGCAGCAGAACGTCGAACGAGACGAGGCGCTGTTCGAACTGGAACGCCAACGGGTGGACGCCGAGGAGAAACAGAAGCGGGAGATCGCCGAGATCACCGCCCGGAACCAGGCCGCCGCGGCCCAGGTCCAGGAAGAGGAACGTCAGCGGGCCGAGTCGGCTCGGATCGTCGCCGAGGAACAGATCCAGGTGGCCGAACAGAACAAGGATCGCCAGATCATTGTCGCCCTGCGGAACAAGGAACGAACCGACCAGGTCGAGATCGAACGCGTCGAGAAGGACCGGATGCTCGAGGTGACAGAGCGACAACGGGTGGTCGGACTGGCCGACATCGAGAAGGACAAGGCGATCGAGATCGAGAAGCGGAACATCCAGGAAGTGATCCGCGAACGCGTCATGGTGGAACGTGGCGTGGTCGAAGAACAGGAAAACATCAAGAACACGCACGAGATCATGACTGCCGACCGTGCCAAGACCGTCGCGGTCACCTTGGCCGAAAAGGACGCCCAGGAAGCGTTGGTCAAGCAGGTCAAGGCGGCCGAAGCCGAGAAGCAATCGGCCGAATTCGGTGCCCAGCAGATCGTGATCGAGGCCGACGCTCAACGGGATGCGGCCGAGAGAGAAATGCAGGCCACCAAGATGCTCGCCGAAGCCAAGACGGCCGACCAGGCGGCCCCCGGACTGGCCGAGGCACAGGTCACCCACGCCAAGGCTGATGCCCTGGAGAAAGAGGGCTCGGCCGAAGCCACCGTGATCCAGAAGAAGGGCGAAGCCGAGGCGGTTGTGATCGACCAGACCGGAACGGCCGAAGCGACCATCGTCCAGAGAAAGGCCGTTGCGGTGGCCAAGGGCGACGAAGCCAAGGCGGTGGCGACCGAAAAGGTCGGGACGGCCGAGGCCAGCGTGATGGGCCTGAAATACAACGCCGAAGCGACCGGGATCAAGGAAAAAGCCGAATCGATGAAGCTCTTCCACGATGCCGGCAAGGAGCACGAGGAGTTCAAGCTTCAGTTGAACAAGGACAAGGACATCGAGATCGCAGCGATCGAAGCCCAGCAGAACATCGCCGAGTCACAGGCCGAAATCGTCGGCGAGGCCTTGAGGAACTCGACAATCGACATTGTCGGCGGAGAAACAACCTTCTTCGACAAGATCGTCGACTCGATCAAGGCCGGAAAGAGCGTCGATCGGCTCGTCGACAACAGTTCGGTTCTGACCGACGTCAAGAACACGTTCTTCAACGGCGACAACCAGTACTTCACCTCCCAGTTGCAGCAGTTTGCCGGACAGTTCGGCATCAGCTTCGAGGACGTCAAGGATCTCTCGGTCGCCGCCCTGATCGGTCGGATGATCACCATGACCGACAGCGACGACGACAAGTCACGACTGGAGGACCTGCTGAGAGTCTTCCGTGGTGCGGGAGTCGCCGGCCAGAAAGTCGCGTCCCTGGGCCTGGCCAGCAACCCGGCCGGTGGGGCAGAGACCAAGTAGCCGGCCCCCGGCAACCAATCGGCAGGAATTCCCGCGATGGCTGACGAAGAACGTCTCCAGGGCGAGGCCGCCTCGGCAGAGGCTGCCAGTCAACAAGCAGCCGAATCCAATTCGGCCGCTGCCACCGTTGCGCCCGCCGGTGACGGCGGAGGAACGCAGCTCGAGAGTGGGACGTACGAGATCATCCGCGGCCGCCTGAACTCCCACGGCCAGGATCTCCGCAAACGACTCGGGACGCTCAACGAAGGCCGCAAGCAGGCCTTCGGATCGATCGAGACGGCCCTGCTGGGCACCGAACGGATCACGACCGAGCACAACTGTGTGCCCCGGGACATGGTCTCGGTCGGCTCACACCTGCTGTTCGGCTACAACGTCACCTTTGGACTGAAATCCGAGATCTCCATAGCGGACGTCTTTTCGGTCTACAGTTTCGCCGAAGGAAAATTCACACCCGGGTCTCTGGATCTCATCGCCGACGAACGATTTCACAAGGACTTCGAGGACGTCTACAAGTACTACAAGCACGCCACCTTCGCGAGATTCTTCCAGAAGGGCGTCCACCTGTTCATGGTCTTTCGTGTCGGTGTCTCGGTCAACGACATCAAGTCGTTCAAGTGGGTGATCACCGACGACGGCCTGGTCTACGTCGACAATCGCTCAGATCACGAGGTGGTCCTTCCGCCGCAGCACGGTTTCGAATGGAACCTGGCCACCCGCGACATGCAGCAAACCGGTGCGCACCCCCACATCTCGATCGACGACCGGGTCTTCGTCGAGACCGTCGGTGGTGACCTGACAGTCAAGGTGGAGAACAACACGGCCAGCGGGGCCGGAATCTACGCCGAACCCGTCGACCACGTCGATCAGACACTCGACGACGCCCGAGTCGAATTCAGCGTGCTCGGCAACATCATCCTGATGAAGGTCCGCCCCTACCAGGAAAACAACGACCGCTACCTCGTCTACAACGAGAAGGTCGAGCAGGTCCTGAGACTGGACGCCATTGAGCACGCCTGTGTCCTGCTGCCCGATGACCACGGACTGATCTTCTCCAACGGCTACTATCTGCAAACCGGGGAGAACAAGACCTTTGAAAACGACTTGCAGGACATGCAGTTCGCCGGTCGACTCGACTCTCCCAACGGTGAAGATTTCCTCTACATCTTCAACAACCGGGATTCGGGCGTCTACATCCTGCTCAACTACAACCTGATCGAACAGCAGGTCGAAACCCCGCTGATCTGTCACGGATTCTCGCTGTTCGAGAGTGGGGAACTGGTCTGCTTCCGCTCGCAGGACAACGCCGCCAAGCACCACGCGCTCCAGGTCTGGCAGACCCCCTTCACGGGTGAGGATTACGATCCACCCGGACAGGAAGAGACGGCCCTGCACAAGATCGGCAACAAGGACATCGTTCGCGGAATGGCCGAGTGCCACGAGGTGCTGGGCCTCATCAACAAGGAGGACACCTACGCCAACCTCTACGTTGACATCGTCAAGCAGTCGACCGACATCCTGGACAGCTTCTTCTGGATCGACAACGAGGAGACCGGTGGCCTGGCGACCCCGCTCGCCGAAATCCGCAATGCAGCCGCCTCGGCGATCGACGAGTTCGAGAAGGTGGTGCGGGTCAAGCGGAACACGGCCAGTGAAACGGCACGGGTCGAATCCGAAACCCGCCAGATCATCGCCGACGTGGGACGACGGCGGTTCGAGACGATCCAGGACTTCGTCGATTCGCTCGCCGCGCTGCGACGTATCCGTGGCGACATCATCACGCTGAAGGATCTCCGCTACATCGACACCGACCTGGTTGATGGCCTGGAAACGGAGGTCATCGAACAGAACGACAAGCTGTCGCACCGCTGCGTCGAGTTTCTGCTCAGGTCCGAGGCCCTGGCCCCGTACGAAAAGAAGGTCTCCACGGAACTCGCCGGCATCGAGGAACTCACCAAGGTCACCGACGCCAAGGCGTTGCAGGAAGCGATCGACCAGAGTGCCGCCGACCTCGAGATGCTCATCGACATCGTCAGCAACCTCGAGATCGACGACGCCACCCAGCGCACCACGATCATCGACAACATCTCCGACATCTTCTCGACAGTCAACCAGGCCCGTGCCGCACTGAAGAAGAAGTCCCGGGACCTGGTGTCCGTCGAGGGAGTCGCCGAGTTCAACTCGCAGTTGAAACTTCTCGACCAGTCGATCGTCAACTACCTCGATGTCTGCGACTCGCCCGAAAAATGCGACGAGTTCCTCACCAAGGTGATGATCGGTATCGAGGAGCTTGAGGGCCGATTCGCCGAGTTCGATGAGTTTGTCGTCCAGCTCTCGGAAAAACGCGACGAGGTCTACAACGCGTTCGAATCGAGAAAGCTGCAGTTGGTCGAGGCTCGCAACAAGCGAGCCGGTGCACTGATGTCAGCAGCCGAGCGAATCCTCGGAGGTATCCAGAGCCGGGTGGGGACGCTGGAGAGCGTCAATGACATCAACGGCTATTTCGCCTCGGACCTGATGATCGACAAGGTCCGGGACATCGTGGATCAACTGGGCGAACTCGAAGACAACGTCAAGGTCGACGACATCCAGAGTCGGCTCAAGACGATCCGCGAAGATGCCGTCCGGCAACTCAAGGACCGCCAGGACCTGTTCGTCGATGGTGAAAACGTCATCAAGATGGGCAATCACCACTTCTCGGTCAACGTGCAGCAACTCGACCTCACCACCGTTTTTCGCGACGGCGAGATGGCACTGCACCTGACCGGAACCGATTTCTTTGAGCCGATTGAGGACGAAACATTCTTGGCATCCCGCGAGTTGTGGAACCAGGAGATCGTCAGCGAGACGTCTGAGGTTTACCGGGGCGAGTACCTCGCCCACAGGCTGTTCGAATCACTCGGCAACGAGCTCCAGCCCGAGTTGCCCACGCGGGAACAGATGCTGGCGACCGAACCGGAAGGGCAACTGGCTGTGGTCCAGGAGTTCATGGGGCCGCGGTACGCCGAGAGTTACATCAAGGGCGTCCACGACCGGGACGCCACCCAAATCCTGTCAGCCCTCCTGCAGATGAGCTCCAGGATCGGACTCCTGCGTTTCCACGCTCGTGCCCGCGCGATGGCAATGGTCTTCTGGAACCGCTTCGGAAACAAGCAGGCCAAGGACCGAATTGCCGCCCAATTGATCGGGTTTGGCAACGTCAACCGGGCTTTCCCCGGCACCAGTGCCCAGGCTGCCTACGTCTCGACCCTGACAGACATGCTCGAGGAATTCGTCGCCTCCGAACAGCTCTTTGAAAACGAACTTGTCAGCGAAGCCGCCGAGTACCTCTTTTCGGAGTTGGCTGATCCGGCTGGTGGATTTGTCGTCAGCCGCGCCGCGGCCGATTTCCACAGCTCCTTCACCAACCATCTCAATAGTTCCGGACACGCCAACAAGTTCACCCAGAGCCTGGCGGCGGTCAAGAACGATGCCGCCGGTGGGCTGCACGTGGCCCGGGACTGGGTCGAGGCATTTCTCGAGAGCCGTGACGAGGCCGAGGCCTCCGACTACATCGACGAAGTGGCCAACCTGCTGCTGGAAGGCACGGTGAATCCGCAGGCGGTCGTTGACGCCACAGCTGTTGCCGAAATCGACGATCTCGCCGGCGACCACGCCATCATCGATGGCAGCCACTACCACCTGCACTACAACCGCTTCATGCAGAAGCTCACCCGCTTTCATCAAGAACGCGTCCCACGGTTCCTGACCTACCAGGACCAGAAAAAAGAACTGGTCGAGGTGGCCCGGGACTCCATGCGGCTTGAGGAATTCCGTCCCCGGGTGCTCACATCGTTCGTCCGCAACAAGCTCATCGACCAGGTCTACCTGCCCGTCGTGGGCGACAACCTCGCCAAGCAAATGGGCGTTGTCGGTGAGGAAAAACGAACCGACCTGATGGGGTTGCTGCTGCTGGTTTCGCCTCCGGGCTACGGCAAGACGACCCTGATGGAATACATCGCCAACCGGCTCGGCATCATCTTCATGAAGATCAACGGGCCAGCCATCGGCCACCATGTGACGTCGCTGGACCCGTCGGAAGCCCCCAACGCTGCCGCCCGCGAGGAGGTCGAAAAACTCAACCTCGCGCTGGAAATGGGCGACAACGTGATGATCTACCTCGATGACATCCAGCACACCAACCCGGAGTTCCTGCAGAAGTTCATCTCGTTGTGCGACGCCCAGCGGAAGATCGAGGGTGTCTACAAGGGCCGCACGCGAACCTATGACCTCAGGGGCCGCAAGGTCTGTGTCGTGATGGCGGGCAACCCGTACACCGAAAGCGGGGAGAAGTTCCAGATCCCCGACATGCTCACCAACCGTGCCGACATCTACAACCTGGGTGAAATGATCGGAGACAGTGCCGAGGCGTTCGAGATGAGTTATCTCGAAAACTGCCTCACCTCCAACTCCTCCCTCAACCAACTGGCCACTCGCAGTCAAGACGATGTCTACGCTGTCATCCGAATGGCGCAGGGCGAGACACCCGACGGCATCGAACTCGAAGGAAACTACTCGGCCGAGGAACTGGCCGAGTTCGTGTCGGTCATGAAGAAGTTGATGCGGATCCGGGACGTGATCCTGGCCGTCAACCGAGAATACATCCGGTCGGCGGCGACGTCTGACGACTACCGCACCGAACCGGCATTCAAGCTCCAGGGGTCGTATCGGAACATGAACCGGATCGCCGAGAAGGTGGTCCCCATCATGAACGACGACGAACTGCAGTCGCTGATCGTCTCGAATTACCAAAACGACTCGCAGACACTGACCTCTGACACCGAGGCCAACCTGCTGAAATTCAAGGAACTGATCGGTGCCCTGACCGAAGACGAACTGGGCCGCTGGGAAGCGATCAAAAAGACGTTCCAGCAGAACGTCAAGATGCGAGGCGTCGGCGCCGACGACAAGGTTGGCCAGGTCGTGGTCCAGTTGAGCAGCTTCAGCGAGGGACTCGAGTCCATCCGAGACACGATGGCCGATGGGCTGGAACAATTCGCCGCCAGCAACGACACGCCGGTCGCCGTGGAAGCCGACGACGACTCTGCCGAAGACCTCCAGGACACCGGTCCTGATGCCGTCGAACAACTCGTCGGACAACTCGATGGAGTCACCTCCGGACTGGACCAGATCCGCCAGGCCATGACCGAAGGACTCGATCGACTGGTCTCTCCTGAAAACTCCAGTGAACAGGTTGCATCGGTTGGACCTGAGATTGCCGGACATGTCGCGGGGCTCCGCGAGAGCCTTGATGCCATTCGCGACGCCCTGGCCGAAGCAGCCGCCCGACCAGTGACAATCGCCGACAACGACGCTCCCGAATCGGAATCTACCGACGACGATGGACTCTCGGCCAACATCGTGGAACCAGATGACCCCGAGGACGAGGACGGAGAAGAGGAACTCGAGCCTCACGACGGAGCCAACACGATCACCGTCGTGAACAAGATTCCACCCAGCCTGTTGAAGGTGCTGCGGCAGCAGTTTCGGCTGATGGAAGGCTGGATGGAACCGCTACTCAGGAGCAGCCAGGAGCAACGTGGCGAACTGCAGAAACTGCGGGAGCACCTCGAGACGACACTCGAGGACTACGAGCGGCTGATCGGACAGGTGGGAGACTCCAGGTCCAAACAAAGCCGCGCCCGGCGAACTGACAAGTAACCACGAGCCAGCAACCGCGACCGGAACGCCTGCGGTCTAATCCTCTCCCCGCTTCCAGTGCAACCGGTCCCGGCTGATCACTCCCCGGCGGCGTGCACATTCCAGGCAGTACTTCTCTGCGTCGTATGTCACGTACACCTCGCCGGCCATCAGCAGGTGGTAGAATTCCTCGCCCGGATTCTTGGCGAAACAGTACTCGCGATCCCACGTCGTCTTCAGTTGAACTCGCCACCCCTCGTCCCACCCCGGCAGATAGAGCCGCGCGTCACCAGCCGGGTCAGCACCCGCCGCAACACCGTCCTGGACCGGATTGTCCGGAACGGTTCTGTCCGTCTCGGCTGGGGAATCGTCCCAAAGATCATCAAGATCCATGAAACCGTCAGGAAGTGGATCAGCCATCTTTCGCTCTCGGCACGACTTGGCCCGCCATTAATACGACGGCGCGGCAATTGGTGCAAGACGCCACAGTAGCTCAACGTCACAATCGTCAACTTCAGTGAAATCCCCAGAATCGTCCAACCGAACACGACGGTCAGTTGGGTCGCGCACACCATAACGGTGCCACCGCCCGAGCAGCCGATTCGACATTTTGGTTCCGGTCCTCGCCGATAGGTAACTTGGGCAGGTAAGCCAAACTGTCCCGTTCCCGGCAACTTGACGCACCAGGAAGACTTTACTGATGAGTGACACCCTTGCTGAGATTCGGACCTTGGACAACCTACGAGACTTCATCCACAACACTCTTTGCAACAAGGAAAACCTGCTTGCCGAAATCACATCGATGACCCAGCGTGAGTTGTCACGACGAGGTCGCCAGTGCGGCCTGCAATTCGCCGTACAGGGGCCGCGTAACGTTCGGCTCGGTGCGATCTGGGAAAGCGATCACAACCACATCTACTTTTACGACGCTCGCGGCACCCGCTATCTCAAGGTGCAACTCCCGCACCGCGTCGAGGACGAAGCCCTCGCTGGTGTCTGCTAGGCGAGAGTCATTTTCAATGTGACCAGGTGGTTCGATCGGCCGACAGCGACCACCTGGTCATTCCGACCAAACAGATGCAGACACCCTGATGGGTGTCGCCTGGTCGGGATCGGTCTCCGGAAAATCTTTCCGGAGATGCACGCCGCGGCTCTCGGTTCGAGCCCGTGCCGAAGCAATCACCAGTTGTGCCACGAGCAACAGGTTCTGCAATTCCCATCCGGCCACTTCGGCAAATTCCCGGTTCGAGACAAATCGATCCCAGAATTCCACCTGCTCGGCCGCCGCCGCCATCGCCTCCTCGGTTCGTTCAATCCCCACCTGCCGCCACATCAAGCTCGACAGCGAATTCCTCAGGTCGGTGATGTTCAAGTCCTCGTCATCACCATCTGGAGTTTCCCAGTCCGAGCGGATGGATGGGACAGCAAAATCATCGGGGATCTCACGCGCGGCTCGCGAGGCAGTTTGTCCCGCTCTCACCCCGTAGACCAGCCCTTCAATCAGGCTGTTGGACGCCAGCCGATTGGCCCCGTGCAGCCCGGTGGAAGTCACTTCGCCGGCGGCCAACAATCCCGGCAGGCTCGTCCGTCCGTCGGCATCAACCGTCACTCCGCCGATCATGTAGTGAGCCCCGGGACGGACTGGCACCCGATCACGGGTGATATCGAGACCGAACTCGGCACACACCCGGGCGATGTGAGGAAACCTGCCTCGTACAAAGTCGGAGTCAAGGTGCGAGAGGTCCAGGTACACGCAGGGATGATGGGTCTGGGCCATCTGCTCGGTGATCGCCTGGCTGACAACATCTCGAGGAGCGAGTTCGGCCGCGGGGTTGTAGTCGGGCATGAATCGGTGCCCACTCGCATCACGCAGCAGAGCCCCCTCGCCCCGAAGGGCCTCGGAGATCAGGTGACGTGAGCTACCGGCGATGTAAAGCACTGTCGGATGGAACTGCATGAATTCCATGTCTTGCAAGTCGGCCCCGGCCCGAAAAGCGATCGCGTGACCATCCGCGGTGGCAATCTCGGGATTGGTCGTTTCGCGGAACAATCGCCCCGCCCCGCCGGTGGCCAGGATCGTCTGCTTGGCCCACACGCACGTCGTCGGACGATCAGGATTGTGCACGATCGCACCACGACAGACTCCCTCAACGTTGAGCAGGTCGATCGTGAAGGTGTTCTGCCACACCTGCACTCCCTCGCGGTGGATCGCGGACTCCTGCAATGCCCGCATCACTTCTCGCCCGGTGGCGTCGCCGTTGGCATGCACGATCCGACGATGGCTGTGCCCGCCCTCACGAGTCAGATCGATCTGTCCATCGGTTTCGTCGAATCGCGTTCCAATCGCGATCAATTCACGGATCCGTTCGGGAGCTTCCCGGACGACCATCTCGACCACCTGGGCATCGCACAGTCCCTTGCCCGCCGCGATCGTGTCAGCGGTGTGATGGGAGAAGTTGTCCAGCGGATCCAGCACGCCGGCGATCCCTCCCTGGGCCTCGGCACTGTTGGACACCTGCAACAGGTCCTTGCTGACAACCACGGCCGAGAGCCCCGGCTCCAGCGACAGCACGGCTCGCAAACCCGCAATCCCGCCGCCGATCACCAACACGTCCGTGAAGACGTGAGCGACTCGCCTGGGTGAAAAACGAACCAGGTGATTGCGGCGGGGAGTGAACTCGAGAGGAGCCACGCAAAAGAATCCTTTGTGGAACGACCCGATTGCCAGTCGGCTAGATCGTGGTCGCCATGAAGCCACCGTCGACCACCAGGTTCTCACCGGTCAGAAAACTGCCGGCCACCGGGCTGGCCAACAACAGGATCGCCCCGGCCAACTCGTGCGGATCTCCAAATCGGTCGATCGGAGTGTGCCCCATGATGCTGGCGACGCGTTCCTCGGTGAGCACCTTACGATTCTGCTCGGCTGGAAAGAAACCCGGCGAGAGCGAGTTGACGCGAATGCCGACCGCGGCCCACTCGCGGGCCAGGTTCTGCGTCAGGTTGATCACCGCCGCCTTGGTCGCCGAGTAGGTGAACACCCGCGAGAGTGCGGTGATACCCGAGAGCGAAGCGATATTGATGATCGAACCACCACCACCGTCGGCCAACATGGCTCCACCAAACACCTGACAACCCAGTCGCACGCCGCTGAGATTGATCGACAGAATCTGGTCCCACTCGTCCTCGGAAATCTCAAGGAAGGGAGTGGCCGAGTTGATCCCGGCACCATTGACCACGATATCGGGACGGCGTCCCGACTCCGAGAGAGCCGAGACAACGGCTTCGAGATCCTCGCGAGAGGTGTTGTCCACGGAGAGGAATTCCGCGGAACCGCCCGCCGCGATGACTGCCTCGGCCCGGGCACCACCTCGCTCGGCACTCCGCCCAGCCACCACCACGTGAGCCCCCGCCGCACCCAGGGCGTCACAAAACGCTCCGCCCAGGACACCGGTCCCACCAATCACGACAGCCGTCAGACCGTCCAGGCCAAAGAGCCCCTGCAAGTAATCCGTCGATGATGTCGACATCGCTGTCACTGCTCCGCGCAAGTTTCGAGTGTGATGAGGACGGCGAGTTGCCCACCCGGGCTCGCTAGCCGTCGATGAATTCCGGCTCGATCCGCTCGGGAATCACACCCGCCTCGTGACCACGAGCCAACAACAACCGGACCGCTTCGCGACCTCGTTCCCCAAAATCGAGCGTCCAGTCGTTGACGTACATGCCAACGAACGTGTCGGCCTTTTGATGATCGAGATCACGGCCATATTGCAGGGCGTATGCGAGAGCCTCGTCGCGGTGTTCGAGACCGTACTCGATACTTCGCTTCAGATGAGCCGTCACTTCCTGCATCACCACCGGCCCCAGGTCCTTGCGAATCGCATTGGCGCCCAGGGGCAAGGGCAGGCCGGTCTCTTCCATCCACCACTTTCCCATGTCGACGACCAGGTGCAGTCCCTGGTCCCCGTAAGTCAACTGTCCCTCGTGGATGATCAAGCTCGCATCGGCGCCACCCGCCTCGACGATGTCCAGCAACTGATCGAATGGATGCACGACGTATTCGAAATCATCCCCGAGAAGCAATTTCAATGACAGGAATGCGGTTGTCAGGGTGCCCGGCACCGCGATCGTTTTGCCTCGCAGGTCGTCGATCGACCAGGGCTCCCGCGCCACCACCATGGGACCGTAGTTGTCACCCATGCTGGCCCCACAACTGCAGATGGCGTAAATGTCCGTCAGGTGGGCATAACCATGAAGACTCACCGCGGTCAGTTCGAGTTCGCCCTTGAAGGCCCGGTGGTTGAGAGTTTCGATGTCGACCAGTTCATGGGTGAACCGGTACCGGCCGGTATCGATACAGTCGTTGGCCAGGGCATGGAACATGAAAGCATCGTCAGGATCGGGGCTGTGCCCGACCTGGATCGTAATTGTCTCGTCACTACTCATCGTTTCGCCATTTCCTGAATCTGGACTGCCGAACCAAACGTTCTCAACGACCCCTCAAAGCCGTTTGCCATGGTAGGCCAATGCACTACCATTGGCCACCTTCGCCGGCCTGCCTCATGATCCTGCTTTCCGCCCGAGATCTGACTCGTCAATTCGACACCGATCCGGTATTTGCCGGGCTCGGACTGGAAGTCCGCGCCGGACACCGTATCGGGCTGGTCGGCCCCAACGGGAGCGGAAAAACCACGCTTCTGAAGATTCTCGCCGGACTCGACGAGGCCGATACCGGTGTGGTTGAAACACCCAAGTCGGTCCGGGTCGGGTTGCTCGAACAACAGCCCCAGCTCGATGCAGACAGCTCCCTGTGGGATGAGGCGGCAACGGGACTGCAGTGGCTTTACGAGTTGCGGACCGAGTCAGAGACACTGGCAGAACAGATTGGCCAGGACGCCTCACCGACACTCCTGAAGCGATACGACGTCGTACACGCGGCACTCGAACAACACGCCGGTTTCCAGATCGATCACCGGGTCGCCGAGGTTCTCGAGGGACTTGGGTTCGGTCCCGACGAATTCCAGAGACCCATCTCGACATTCAGCGGAGGACAACAGGCGCGGGCCTCGCTGGCCAGGATGCTGCTGACCGACCCCGACGTGATGCTGCTCGACGAACCCACCAACCATCTCGATATCGCGGCCACCGAATGGCTCGAATCGTTCCTGGTCCGCGCAAGACCGGCCATGATCCTGGTTAGCCACGACCGGTTTTTCCTCGACAAGGTCGTCACCCAGATCCTGGAACTTCGTCCGGATCGTCTGGACTCCTACCCCGGAAACTTCACCGCCTATCGCCAACAACGAGACCAGAAACAGGAACGGCTCGGCAGGCAAGCCCGCAAACAACAGGACATGGTCGCCCGAACCGAGGATTTCATCAGGCGAAACCGGTACGGACAAAAACACAAGCAGGCCGCCGACCGCATTCGCAAGCTCGAACGACTCGGCGACATCGAGCAACTCGACAACTTCCACGTCCCTCCCATGACCTTTGGTGAGCCCAGTCGCAGCGGCGAGATCGTCGTTGAGGCAGTGGAGATTTCCAAGGGATTCGACGCACCACTGTTCGACAACCTGACACTGCGGATCGAACGGGGTCAGAGGCTGGGGATTCTCGGCCCCAATGGAAGCGGCAAGACCACCCTGCTGAAAACTCTGCTGGGCCAGCTCGCCCCCGACCAGGGCAGCGTTCGACTGGGACACAACGTCGAGACGGCCTATTTCGACCAAGGCCTCGACGCGATCCCCAGGGACCTCGATCTCGTCGAAGCGATCCGGCCACCCGGAGATCTCGACGTCACCCCCGGGCAACTCCGCGGACTACTGGCCCGTTTCGGACTCAGCGGCGACATCGTCCTGCAACCCTTTGGGCTCTGTAGCGGTGGGGAACAAAGCAAGACCGCACTGGCCCGGCTGGCCGCACTGAACCCGAACCTGATGGTGCTCGACGAACCCACCAACCATCTCGATCTCTGGGCACGAGACGGACTGGAGACGGCGTTGTGTGAATTCACCGGCACCGTGCTATTTGTCACACACGACCGCTATTTCATCGACCAGGTCGCCACCCAGGTGCTGGTGATCGAAGACGATCGCTGCCGCATCTACGACGGGAATTACTCGCAATACCTCGGATTCCGGGCGAACAACGACGTGCCCGGCAACGAGCCGACGGTTCCTCCCCCCAAAAAAGCCCCCAGCCCAAAAACCGACGCGACACCCGTGGAGCAAGAGACGGTTCGAACCAAGCGGCAGTTCCCCTATCGCAAGGTTTCCGAGATTGAAGCCGATATCCTCGAGGCAGAATCTCGCAAGGACGATCTCGAGGAATTACTGGCCGATCCCGAGATCCATCGTGACACGGACCGGATGCAGCAGACAATCACTGACTACGAGATCGTCCAGGACGAACTGGAAATGCTGGTCGCGCACTGGGAAGAAGCGATCGAGCTGAACTGAAACATCCGTCGACCCACGACAGCCCGGAAGTCCATCCGTGGACGACCGGGCTGCTGGTCAAGCAAGGGCCGGGTGGGCTGTCGAGGTCATCGATGAACTGGCCGCGTGATCCGGGACGGTCCTGGAACCGGCCACCGGCCTCCGGGGAACTCCTCCATCCTCCGGCCCCGTCCCGACAGCCACACCCGAAACAGAGTGGCAAACCGGTCCCTGGCTAGGAGTCACCGTTCGCCAACGGTCTCGAGGTGGTCAGCATCATGCAGATTCGAGTCCGATCCGGAATGCGTGGATCACACAGTCCCACGACGAACAATTGCCCACCGCAAGCCGGTTCCCTCCCCGCACCCGCATCACCAAGCACCACCATCACAGGAACCTGTCCAACCTTGTGGGCCGTCCATGTCGAGAGCCACCACATGGCCCCTCCCGATCGATGCACCACGGTCGGCCGCATCCGTGTCGGCAACTGGTACGCGAGCACATCGGTCCCCACGTGCTCGCGTTGGATCCTGTTGAGCAACGGATTGTTCGTCTTCCGGGCAATCTGTTTCTTCACAGCCTGTTGAATGACCAGGACTTCACGTGGCAGCTTTTCGAAACGCTTCGACTGGCTGGCAACTGGCTGGAATGGATTTCCGATCACCGTCTCGTGACACATTCCACAGATCACCACGAACAGGGCGAACATCAACCATTGCGACGGCAGGGTTTTTCCGGATCTCATCATCGACCAACTCTCCTTGTCCTGGCCCGCGGCTCGAGTGTTCTCGACACAACTTCAACCTGGGGCACTCATGGTGAGGACTGACTCAGGTTCTCACCCAGCGACCAACCGCTCTCTCCCTGATCGTCATCGGGAGCCGACGACACCACGTGGACCGAACGCCCACCACCACCGTTGCCCCACTTGCCACCGGTGGAAACACTTGTGCCGCTGCTCCTCCTGCCTCCAGTGGACCTTCCCGACGACTGAGCGTCAGTCGAATTCGATCCAACTGGAGACTTGTTCTGTACCGAATCCAGTAACGAGGCACCTCCCGGTGTCGGGCTGAGGTAGCCGGCGTCACGGTGTGTCCAGTTCGTATCGCCACGAATGAAATCGTCGTACAGATCTCCCTCGGGCAATTGGAAGGCGTCGTCGTTGAGGACGTTGTGATCCCCATCCCATCGGCTCAGAAGATCCCAGCGTTTCAGCACATAACCGACGTTCTGCGAACAGTTGTCATCGACGAGATTGAAGTCGTCGTCATTCTGCCACCGATGGTCCAGGTAGTTCTTGATTTCTCGAAACTGCTGTCCGGTCACCGGAATTTGTGAAACGTAGACCTGGAACCCCGACGACGCCTCGTGTCTCAGGTAGTTTTCCAGTGTCCGACGTCGAAACGCCGAATCTTCGAAACCGCCATTTCCATGGCCTCGGCCGTGCTGCCCATAGACAGTCGTGCCACTTCCGTCGGTCAGGGCAATATCGGCGTGACCGGTGTTAAACGGCCCCGAATCGATAAAGACCAGGACCTCGACATACCTCTGTCGACGTTTGGACGCAGCCGCCTCGGTGGGCGGCCGTGAGCCAGTTCGAGACGATCCGCGTGCCGACTTTGGACGCTCCGCTTGTTCCGCAGGAGCCTGTCGAGTCGAGACCGCTGATGACTCTGTCGTGTCCGGCGGTCCAGTTGTTCGCGAGCTTTCCGTTTGCCCGCCGAATTCAACAACAGCCATAGCCGAGAGCAATTCTCGACGTTCCAGAACCTCACCACCTCGGGTCGGCCAGCGGTGGCAGCGCCGTGACCGCCGAGAACTTCGCCCGGAAGCTGAAGTCAACCACCTCGAAATGACCGTGCGTGTCAAATCTCCAAAGGTACTCCGTCCCATCGTCATTCCCCTTCTCCTTTTTGGGGCCTTGCGATGACGGGCCACGGACGGGCCAGGAATCTTTCGCCGGGTCGGACGACAAGCGGACGGCAGTACCCCGGGATAGTCTCCCTGGCTCGTTCGCGGCCCGCCGTGTTGGATCGAGTCCTCTCGATCCCAGTCACAATGACACTAGAAATACGGACACAGGGGGCACAAGCTCTTAACACCCCATCCCGCCAAGAATTCTCTTTTTTCCGTCGGCTTGCCCCATGGGTGGACGAGACCGATTCACTCCGATTCTGCGTCGGGGCGGTCAATCGTTTCGTGGGGCTGCCAGGATGGTTCCACGGGGTGACGATCCGGCTCATCGTCGGTGCCAGCCAATTGCCGATTGAGCCGTCGTCCCCACACAACGTAGTGGAACGAAAAATACAGTCCACCCAGCACACCCGCCGCCAGGATCGCAAAAATGAGCAACTGGTTGAGAACCAGCGCCAGGATCGCCATCAGGCCGGCCGCCACCAGCCCCAACCCCACCAGTGCCACCCCGGTGGCCATGTCACGGGCCCGCTTCTCGACTGGCCCCGTCGGTTCGGTTCCGGCAGGATCACCCAGGAGTTCATCGGGAGTCAGTCGCTGAGGTGACTGGTCGTCAGGCATCACTCGGCTTCCAGTATTTCTCGCAACCGGCGATGTCGATGAGCGAAACTCGATTTCAGCGACTCCTGGATCCGGGAGGCCGTCAGCATGAGCCCGGCCAGTCCGCCGGGAGGTTCGAACGTGATCTCCTCGATCAGTTCGACCATGCCATCGGATGGCACCAGGGTCCGACAATGTGCCCACGCCCCCAGGGGACCGGTGACCATCGTTTCGGTGAATGTGCGGGGCTCATCGAAAGCCGTCACCTCGTAGGCCAAACGCTGAGTGGGCCCAAACCCGTCAAGGTCGACAACCAGTTCGCTGCCAAGTTCCAGTCGCTTGGGGCCATCGATCACTTCCAGCGGTGTCGAGGACGGCATGATCTCCAACAGGTTGGCCGGGCGGACGATGAAATCGAACAACGTCTCGGCCGTCGTGGCCAGGGCGACTCGAGCTTCAAACGTGGGCATGCAACAGAAAACCGGCTGAACCACGGGGCTGGAAACCGCCGCCAATGGTCAACCGACGGTCGGGCTGCGAACATGGTAGGAGGAAGTCGAACCCGGTGAAAGGCGCCGCGAACGACGGAGCCATCCATGACCACTCGCATTCCCCCCGATCTGCTCAGCCAGTCCCTGGTCCTGGCCGGGCCCACCGCTTGCGGCAAGACCGAACTAGCCCTCGAGTGGGCCGAAGCGGCCGGAGCCGAGATCGTGGCGATGGACTCGATGTCGTTGTACCGCGGAATGGATATCGGCACGGCCAAGGCCACGCCCGAGGAACAGGCCCGAATCCCCCACCACTTGCTCGACATCCTGGATCC
This sequence comes from uncultured Planctomycetaceae bacterium, assembly GCA_963933195.1. GTDB lineage: Bacteria > Planctomycetota > Planctomycetia > Planctomycetales > Planctomycetaceae > UBA8437. The sequence goes on along the minus strand of CAWVUS010000012.1, from coordinate 17,683 downwards.
TCACGAGGATTTCAGCGTGGCCGATTACGTCCAAACCGCTGCAGCCACCTGCCGGTCAATCGTCGACTCGGGCCGCGTACCGCTGTTCGTCGGTGGCACGGGACTCTATCTCAGGGGTCTGCTGCGAGGCGTTTTCGATGGGCCGCCGGCCGATTGGGACATCCGCAACAAGCTCGAATCCGAAGCCGCCAACAATGGCCATGAGTGGCTCTGGAACCAGTTGAACACTGTCGACCCGGTGACTGCCTCCAGGTTGCATCCTCACGACACCCGGCGGTTGGTGCGGGCACTGGAGGTTCACGAACTGACCGGACAACCTCTTTCGGAACAACAGGCCGAGGGCCCCAATCCCGACGGCGTCCAACCACGGCGAGTGTTTTGGCTGTCACCCCCGCGAGATTGGCTCTACGACCGGATCAATCGCCGCGTCGATGCCATGGTCAAAGACGGGTTGGTCGAGGAAGTCCGTGGGTTGCTCTCAACCGACCCACCGCCCGGACGCACCGCCAGGCAGGCACTGGGCTACAAGGAGATCATCGATCATCTCGAGCGGCGAACGACTCTTGAAGACGCCATCGACACGATCCAGCGACACACCCGACGATTCGCACGCAAGCAGACCACCTGGTTCCGAAATCTCCAGGAGTGCCACGAACTGACAATCAGTGGCCTCGAGCACGCCGGCCAATTGCTCGAGAGACTGGTGGCACCGGAATAAAAAAAGCCGGCCCCACCACTGGTGAGACCGGCCTTCTTGTTCAGATCGAACGCCGCTTAGGCATCCTTCTTCTTCTTCTTTTTCTTCTTCTTACCCTTGGGCTTGGGCAACTTGGCCTTCTGCTCGGCGGTCAAGATCTCAACGAACTTGGCCCGGGCAGCCTTGATAACGGCCTGGCGTGCCTTGTTCAACTCGGCCAGCGCCTTCTTCTGCTCGGGGGTGATCTTCGCAGCGGCATTGATTGCAGCGCGAGCTGCCTTTCCCTTGACGCCATCGGCCTTGGCCTTCTTGCTGGCGGCGTTGCGAGCCTTCCGCTGCTCGGCGGTGATGATCGTCCCGGCCTTCTTGTTGACCTCGATCAACTTCGGAGCGAATTCCTTGTTGATTGCGGCGACCTTGGCCTTCTGCTCAGCGGTCAGCACGATGCTCTTGGGCACCTTGACCGCGGCCGGAGCCTTGCGGCCCTTCTTCTTTTTCTTTTTCTTTTCCTCGGCAGCCATAGCCGGCATCGCCAGCACGACAGCGAGCGTCAGGACCAAAAGCCCTTGCAGTGTCCGCTTCATGGTAAGTTCCTCTCGTTGTGAATTGGGCCTGGTGGCCCTGGTATAAAACTAAGCCGTCCCCAACGGCCTTTGCCTACTAGGCAAACAACTCGTCGATCACCGAGCCATCGCGAACGATCATGATCGGTCGCCCGGTCTTGGTGTGATACTCCTTGGTGTGGTCGATGCCGAGGTTGTGATAGAACGACGCGGCCGCATCGGAGGGTGAAAGCCCCTCGCCGGCGGGGCCGGTCGCCTTTTCATCACTGGCACCAATCACCTGGCCGCCCTTCACGCCGCCACCGGCCATCAGCATTGTCATGCAACGCGGGTAGTGGTCGCGACCACCGGGTGTGGTCCTGTTGTTGATCTTCGGCGTCCGGCCAAACTCGCCGGTCACAAAGACCGCGGTCCGTTCCAGCAACCCACGCGTGTCCAGGTCAACCAGCATCGCCGCCAGGGCCTGGTCGAACGGGGGCAACAACTTGTCCTTCAGCTTGGGGAAGTTGTCGCGGTGCGTGTCCCAGCCACCAGTCGACACGGTGACGAAGCGGACTCCGTTTTCGACCAGCCGCGTGGCCAGCAGACAACTCTGCCCGAAGGGAGAATCGCCGTAAGGCTCGGCGCGAGCTGCCGGTTCCTTGCCAATATCGAATGCCTCGCGAGCCTTCTTCGATGTGATCATCGAATAGGCCTGTCGCCCAAACTTGTCGAGACCATCCAGTAACTGGTTGTCCTTTTCAATCCCCGAGAAGGTCTTGTCCAGGTCCGTCAACAATTGCTGACGCTTCTCGACATCGGTAATCGTCAGGCCATTGGCCAAGGCAATTCCGCGAACCGAGAAGGGACGGCCCTTCTGGGGAGTGGAACCGGTATTCAGGGGAGCGTACTTCACTCCGAGGAAACCGGGCTTCTGGCGGGTATTGGGAATCGCCACAAAACCGGGCAGGTCGATCGCCCCGGGTTGCTCCTTGTTGATCACCGATCCGTAACCCGGATACTCCAGTGATGCCAGCGGACGCGTGCCCGTGTTGATGTATTCCTGTCCCAGGCGATGAGCCCCCAGCGTGTGACTGACACCGCGGAGAATCGTGAACTTGTCGGCACAGGTGGCCAGTTTCGGAAGATGCTCGCTGATCTCCATGCCCTCGACATTGGTCTGAATCGGGTTGAACAGACCGCGGTACTCCTCGGGAGCCTCCGGCTTCAGGTCGAACGTGTCCATGTGGGACGGACCACCGGGCAGGTTGACAAAGATCGCCGATGTCGCCTTGCCCGTCTGGACAGCACCCTGGGCGGACAACTGCAGGTAATTGGCCAATCCCAGTCCGGTGGCGCCCAACGCGCCCACCTTCAGAAAATCTCGACGTTTCACGCCGTCACAAGTCGTATGCAATGCCATCAATCCGTTTCCTTTTGTCACCCCGGTTCCGGGGAAAACTTCAGTTCTGTGTGTTGGTGTTTCGCCTAGTGATTGACGATGAATTCCTTGGTGTTGAGCAACGCCCACAGCAAGTCGCGCAGTCCCTGCACCGTGTCCTCGGATCCCTCGACATAACTCCGAGAACGATTCATTTCCGCCTCGCTGGGCAATCGACTCAGCGTCCGCAGGTAGGCCTGTTTGACGATCGACGTCGCGTCCAATTCAGCCACTTTTTGGCCAGCCGACTTGGGCACCGCACGATTGCGAGCCGCCTTGGCCAGGTCAGCCTGCAGGTTGCGGATCTGGCCCTGCAACTTCTGGGACAACGGAGTGTCCTTGGCCTTGCGGGCCGCAGCCAACTTGCGACGCACTCCCTGCAATTGTTTGCTGAGCTTCTGCATCTCGGGTGTCATCTTCTTGGTGGGACGACGCGAGGTCTTGATACCCAGTTCACCGGTGAGTTGGGTGATCCAGCCGTCACGACTCGAGGCAATCAACTTCAGCGTGTCACTGTCGTTCTGCAGGAAGACTGTCTGCAACAGGCTCGGCTCGTTCGAGCGATCACAGTCACAGTTGCTCTCCCGGGTCGACCGACCAAAGACAGTCAGTGCGTAACCGGGACCATTTCGTGAATTGCCTCGACGACCGGCTCCGGCCAGAGCGATCGCACGCCCCTCCAGATCGGTCTTCATCGCAACCCCTCGCTCGTCCGAGGAGGTGGCCTGCTGGATCGCGTCGTAGGCGACCTCGGCCGGCAACCGCCGTGGGATCGAATGGCTGAAGTTGCGTTCATCAAGTCGGTTGGTTTCGTTGGGCTGCCAACTGAGCTGATAGGTTCGGCTCGAGATAATCTCGCGGTGCAACCACTTCATGTCGTAGTTGTTCTCGACAAACCCGGTGGCCAGGTAGTCCAGCAGGGGCTTGTTGCTCGGCGGATTGGCCAGGCTGTGATCATCGGGCGGTTCGACGATCCCCACGTTGAAGTAGTTGGCCCAGACACGATTGACGAACGCCCGGGCAAACAAGCGGTTGTCCTTGCGACGCAACCACTCCATCAACGGAGTCCGGATGTCAGCAAACTTGGTCAGGTCGACCTCCTCGGCCCCCAGCAGTGTGGCCTTTGACGCCACCGCACCACGGTTCTTCTGCTTGCCTGCCTGGCTGAGCTGGCGCTGCCGTTTCTTCAACCGCTTGATCGACTTGGTGATCTGTGTGATCTGGTTGGTGACCTGGGGCGTCTTGGGATCCTTGGCCTTGAGGACCTTCAAACGTTGTTCCAGCTTGGCGATCTGCATCCGCAATGCCTTTGCGCCACCGGTCTTCTTCCTGGCCGCTGCCGCCCGGGCCGTCTTCACGAACACCTCCTGGAATGGCACGACCTTGCCGGAATCGAGGGCCTCCGAAATCGCCTTCCGTTGCTGGCCGCCTTTCTTGCCACCCAACTCCAGGGCGGCCAACATCTCGTTGTACTCGGTCTTGGCCTTCGGATTGGTGCCAAAGCTGACCCCGGTGAAGAAGCCCTGGAACTGGGCAAAATCATCCTTGGTCCACTGGTCGAACGGGTGCTTGTGACATTCGGCACACTGGATGCGAATCCCCAGGAACGTGTAGGCAAACCCAATGGCCCGGTCCTTGGGTTCACGGAAGGTGCGGCGGGCCCAGTAATGCGACATCCCCTGGCGATCGGTGAACTTCTGATCTCCGTCCTCGCGGTAGACACCGCTCATCGTCGTACTGAACTGCCTGAACGACTCACCGGTGTTCCGGCTGGTCGCCATCACGAGTCCCTCGACCAGCTTGTCATAGGGCACATTCTTCTCGACGCGGTCCTTCAACCAATCGTACCAGTCCTGGCTGGCACGACGTTTTCGCGTGGGAATCACGTTGGTCAACGCATCGTCGTTGTTCCCGGTGAAGTCCGAGAGTCGAGTCGCCCACCAGGCGGCATAGGCCGGCCTGCCAAGCAATTCTTCGACTTTCTTCGCTCTCTTGTTCGAGTCGGCGTCCTTGAGAAATGCCGCCACCTCCGGAGCCGTCGGCAGGGTGCCAACCAGGTCCAACGAAACACGTCGCAGGAATTCTGCGTCGGTGCTCAGCACGGATGGAACGATCCCCAGTTTCTTGAGCTTCGCGACCACGAGCCGGTCAATTTCTGTCGGGGCCGCCACCTTGGGATAGTTGGCTCCCACCTTGTCACTGAGCGGTCGCATCACCGGCACCGACACCACGCCGTTGTCGTAGAAAGCCACGACAAACGTGTCGCCGGGTTTGCCACTGGTCAGCAATCCACCGCCTCCCAACTTGGCAACCTGGTCATCGTTGCTCTTGAATCGCGTCAACGGAGTCACGTCCTCGCGGGCCCCGTCGCTCCAGACCGCCACGGCCTTCAACTGGACCTTTTCGTCCTTGCCCGAAAAGACCAACTCGGAGGGCGTGATCTCGAGTCGAACCATCTTTGCCGCGTCCTTGGACACGGCCGGGGCACCCGCGGCAATCCATTTCCGCAGCAGGCGATACTGCCAACTGTCGACCTTCATTCTCAGGCCGCCCTCGTGATCCACCGTCTCGGTCGGCTTCTCCAGCATCAGGCTCTTGGCCGGTTTCGAGACATTGGCCCGAGGCCCCTCGCCGTCGGCAGCCTTCAACAGAGAGTCGTGATCGAACTTGAAGTCGTAACCGAACAACGACAAACGGAAACCACCGCGTCCCTGGAACGACCCGTGACAGGCACGGCCACTGCAGCCCAGCTTGCCAAGCAACGGCACCACGTGACGCTGAAAATCGGGCACTTCATCGGTTGACTCGCCGGCAAACCGCTCGGGAACCGGCGGGCTCACCTTCGAAGGGGCCACCTTGGCGTTGTTGTTGGCGTTGGCCGTGGCCACCAGGCCGACGACCACGATTGCCGAAAGCAGGTTCCGCGTCATGGCTTCGACTTGTCCTTGGTTTTGACCGTCGTCTTGACTGTCGTTTTTCTTGGTTTGACCGGTTGTTTCGCGGTGGTCTTGCCACCACGTCCCAGCTTCCTTGTCACGGTCATTCTCGCTGACCGCCGTAACCGCTGCAACTCTCGATCTGTCGCCTTGTCGAGGTTCTCCAAAGCTTTCAACTGCGACTGGAACCGCTCGACTCTGGCCCGGGATCGCTTGATGTCAGCCTGCAGCATGATTCGCCGCAACTCCGCCCGTTCCCGCAATATTTCACGCAATCTCGCATCACTTTTGGGGTCAGGCTTCACCATCGAACGGGCCACCATCAGCCGGGCCTGGGATTCCAGTTTCCACAACTCAACCAGCATCGCATGCCGCTTGGGGTTGGTCACCTTGACCGGTTCAACCCTTTGGACAGTCCGTGACAACTCGGCGATCGCCTTGTCGTAAGCCGATCGATCCCTCACGGCTTTCAATCGTTCGATCAAGCTGGCCAGTTCCGGATGATGCGTGCGTGCAAATGCCAACGCCTGTTTGACCTGCCGCTTGTTCGGACGAGGACGCTGCTTGGAGACGGTTTTGCGACCGTTTTTTGACTTCGGTTGCGAGTCAACATTCGAACGCGTCTTGCCTGGCACTTGCGCCCAACCGTTGGCGGCCACGACAATCACCAGGCAGAGACAAAGCCCGTTGCGAATCACTTGTCCTCTCCTCCATTGGTCTCAGAAGACAACGCCACCGCAACGAGCATCCATTCGGGCACCACCAGGTCCGTCTCGGCCACCAGGGGTTCCACCCCCATCACGATACTCTCCTCAACCCCCTCGACCTCTTCTGCAGCAGTCCCATCCGCCCAACTCGACAACAACACGTCATCGTCCACGGCAGCCGACACCACCGTCCCGTCCCCAGCCAGTTCGCCCGCCGGCTGATGACTGGACTGCCACGACAGAACGACAACCAGCGACAGGCACAGAGCTGCCGCCGCCACGAATCTCCATCGCGAATCGCGGCCACTCACGTGTCCCGGCACAGCGTCGGCCGCGACCGACGGGGTGTTCGACATGGACTGGACCAGTTCCACCGCCGCAGCAACCGCCTCGCAGGCCTCGACATCACCATCAGCCAGACGCGAGGTCCATTCCTCCAACTCACGTCCATCCAGTTCACCGGCCACGTAAGCAAACGCCAGCCAGTCGGTCTCGGCCAGTTCTCCGGCCTCGCCAGCGGGATTGTTGTTCTCAACACTCATCGCTCGTCCACCCTGTCCTTGTCGGCAAGCCACCGGTGCAGTTTCGCCAGTGCCGCTCTCATCCGAGTCAGTACCGTCCCCAGGGGAGCACCCACTTCCTCGGAAATCACCTTGAAGGTCTTGTCCTCGTAAATCCGCTTGCGAACCACCACCTGCTGCTCGGCAGGCAAGTCCTCTATCCGTTCTCGCACCTCGCGAATCGACTCCTGCAGGCTGGCCAGTTCCTCGGGCGTGGCACTTTCCGACAAAGGCGCTTCGGCAAGCCGTTTCAGGCTGCGATCCCGTCGCTGCCTCTTTCGACCTGCCAACATCGCCTCGTTGTACGCCACCCGGAAGAGCCACCCCTTGAGAGTATCGGCTCGAGCCGTGTGTCCGGCCTCCATCGCTCGGGTAAAAGTCGCCTGAAGTGCCTCCTCGGCCGCTTCCGGATCGCTCGTCACGCCCAGTAGAAACGACCTCAGAGGTCCGCCGTACTGGCGAAACCACCTGCCGACCTCCGCGGGATCAATTCGTTCTCCATCTTGCGACGTCAAACGCGCCACCCCGCTTCATTCGGCCTGCCTCTCCTGATGCGCCGGCAGCAGCGACTATTTGCCAAATTTTCATCTTTTTCTGCCAGGCAGGCATCGAAAACAGGTCCCGGAGACCTCACGGCACGTCCCGCAAACGGAGATCAAACCGCCCCTTGCGTTCGGAAACGTACACGATCCGCTTTCCGTCAGGATGCCACGTCGGAAAGTCGTCCCTCTCGGAGTTTTCGGTCACCCGTTTCACGCCCGCACCATCAGAGCCCATCACGTAGATTTCACGGTTTCCATCTCGATTGGATACGAACACCACGCGACGCCCATCGGGTGAAAATCGGGGTCTCACGTCCTGGGACCGGTCGATGGTCAGCCGCCGGATGCCACTGCCATCAGTGGCCGATGCCGTGTAAATCTCGTAATTCCCATCGCGGGTCGATCCAAACAGCAGGACACGACCGTCCGGGGAAACACTCGGCCAGTTGCAGATGCCACTGGTATCGACCAGCACCTTGCGATCGCCGGCAGATGTGTCACACGAAAAGACCTTTTGCCGCCCCCCTTCGGCAAAGACGTACAGCACGCGTTTCCCATCAGGACTGAACGCCGGGCTGCGCATCCCGGAAAAGCCCGACGCCGGAGGAATCTCGGCCGTTTTCTTTGAACGAGTGTCCTCGATCACCATTCCGACGCTCGCCGCACTGCGACTCTGCAGGAACGCCAGAAAACGACCGTCCCGCGACACGGCCGGTTCCAGTTCCGAACGGGTCTCGTCCTTGTGGACCGGCCGGGGTTTGCCACCGGAAAGATCCAGTCGCAACAACTGCAACTGCTCGGGGCGTGCCTGGACAACGTAGATCAGCGTCCGCGCGTTCAGAAACACCGGGTCGCGTTTGTAGCGATGGTCATCGGTCAGTTGTCGATCGGCAGCCGGGGCGGTGACCACCGTTCCCAGGGCGAGAACCAGGGCCAGAGCCCACGTGGGGAACCGTTCCGATGCGATCGTATCTCGCCTGGTCGTGTCCGCAAAATCAGACCAGTTCATCGATCACCGTCCCACCCGGCAGCACGTTCAACTCGGCTCGATCCTGGGTCGTCAGCCCGGCCAACTCGGTGATTGTCGTGCCAACCATCAGCGGGGTGATCGGTGTCGTCAGGGGATGTTCACCCAGCTTGTCACTTTCCCCGATCGTTCCGCCGGTCGGCACGCCGGCTCCCGACCACAGAGAGAAGTAGCATTGCGGCCAATGGTCCCGGGCAGCACGCGGATTGATCTTGGGTGTCCGGCCGAACTCGCTCATCACCACCACCAGGGTGTCTTCGAGCAAACCCCGATCCTGCAGGTCGCTCATCAACTCGGGCAGCACGCGGTCCAGCAACGGACAATGACGGTCCATCAGCATCTCGAAATTGTAGATGTGAGTGTCCCAGCCGAAGTCGTAGTTCGGCGTGATCGCCTCGACCGTCTGGCTCCAGTTGAGTTGCACGAATGGCACACGAGCCTCGATCAGCCGCCTGGCCACCAGGGCACTTTGTCCAAAATGCGTGTACCCGTACCGCTGCCGGGTCGCTTCCGACTCGCGTGTCACGTCAAACGCATCACGGGCCGATGGATTGGCCAACAGCCCGTATGCCATCTGGTAGGTTCGCTGCCAGTCGTCAATCCCGGCCGCTTCCAGCCGACGACGCCCCGTATCGATCTGCCGCAACAACACCCGACGGTCGGAGATCCGGCCCGGGGTGATACCCTCCAGCAGGTCCAGGGCGGGCAAGTCGACCGAACCGTCATTCTTGACGACCACCTGGAAAGGATCCCAGGCCTTGCCGAAGGTTCCGCCACCATAGCCCTCGACGATCCGGACACTGTCCTGGATGATTCCTCGACCGACCGACAGGAAGGGAGGCAGGTCACCATCCCGTCCGCGATGCCGGGCCACGATCGCACCAAAATTCGGTTGCACCGGACCGGGCTTCTCGTGAAACCCCGTCAGCGCCACGGTGCCACCATCGGGGTGGCCGGGTTGAGTGCTCACGTGAGAGCGGGCCAGGGCGAAGCGGTCGCTGATCGCCGCGATTCGGGGCACCAGGTCGGTGAAACGGACCCCCGGAGTCCGGGTGGCAATCGTGGAGAACGGCCCACGGTATTCACTGGGAGCCTCGGGCTTGGGATCGAAGGTGTCCAGGTGTGACGGAGCTCCCCACAACCAGACCAACAACACCGATTTCGCCCGTGGACTCTCTCCGCCTTCCGCAGCCGCCAACAGGTCCGGTCGTCCCAGGACCATTGGCAACGACGCCCCGACTTTCAGGAACGACCGGCGACTGGGACCGCCGCAGGTGCGGGAGGCAAATTGACCGACATTGAGCATGTTTGCCAGTTTCTCACACCCACTGACCCCGCTCAAGCTCTCCCGCACCGACAACCCACAGTTGAGTGCCCCACCACACCGCAGATATAGTGGGGGCTGAGTCTTTCAGTCGTCCCAACCCTGCCACCATCCGACCAAGGATCGGCCCGTGCGAGTTCTACTGACAATCCTCGCCGGGCTGCTGGTCGCGCCCGCCGCCACCGCCGCACTCCCACGCGAGGCGCGTTCGATCCGGGTGACACCCAACCCGATCACCCTGGGCGGCAGCAATCGCTTGCAGCAACTCCAGGTCACCGCCATCGGCCCCGACGGGCGGCAGTTCGACGTGACCCATCACGCCACACTCCGGACCGGCGACAGCAACACGGCGGTGCTGGAAGGGACCACGCTGCGAGGAGTCTCCGACGGTGACACACAGCTCAACGTGTTGTACGGGAACCACGCCGTCACGCTCAAGGTGGCCGTGTCCGACCAGGGCACCTTCCCGCCGGTGCACTTCAAGAACGACATCATGCCCATCCTCTCCAAGCTGGGATGCAACAGCGGCGGTTGCCACGGCAAGCAGAGTGGCCAGAACGGCTTCAAGCTGAGTGTCTTCGGCTTCGATCCACAGGCCGACTACAACGCTCTGGTCAAGGAGGCTCGAGGCCGTCGCGTGTCCCTGGCCGCACCCGGAGGCAGCCTGCTGGTGGCCAAAACCAGTAACACGGTGGCACACGGGGGAGGGGCCAGGACAACGAGCGGATCGGCCGACCACCAGGTGCTCTCCGGCTGGGTCGCCCAGGGGGCCCCCTGGGGAGATGACGGCGCCCCACAGGTCGCCTCTGTCCGTGTTTCACCACTCCAGCGAATCCTGAACACCTCCAGTGACCAGCAACTGCTCGTGACGGCAATCTACACCGACGGCTCGACACGTGATGTGACCAGTGCGTCGGAGTACACCAGCAACGCGACGCTGGTCGCCGACCTCGAGGAAGCCGGACACCTGCACACCGGCAAGGTTCCCGGCGAGGCCGCCATCACGATCAACTACATGGGACATGTGACCGTCGCCCGGATCACCGTCCCGCGAAACGAAGGCCAGGCGAATTACCCGAAACTCGACAGCAACAACCGCATCGATGAACTGGTGTGGAACAAGCTCAAACGGATGGGCATCCTGCCCTCCGGGACGTCCACCGACAGCGTGTTCCTGAGACGACTCCATCTCGACACGCTGGGCACGTTGCCACTCGCCGAGGAAGTGCGGGCCTTCGAGTCCGACAAGCGATCCGACCGGCGGGAACGGGCCATCCAGGATGTCCTGGCACGACCACAACTGGCCGACTACTGGGCCCAGAAGTGGGGCGACGTGCTACTGGCCGACCGCGAGACGCTCGGTGAACGGGGGGCTTTCGAATTCCACCGGTGGCTGAGAACACAGTTGCTGACCAACCGTCCCTACGACCAGTGGGTGCGTGAACTGCTGACTGCAACAGGAAACTCGGGCCGCTATGGACCAGTCAACTTCTTCCGCGCAGCGAGAACGCCGATCGACCTGACCCGCAGCGTCAGCCAGGCATTCCTCGGTATTCGCATGGACTGTGCCCAATGCCATCACCACCCCTTCGAGAAGTGGGGGCAGGATGACTTCTACGGCATGGCCGGTTTTTTCAAGGGGCTCAAACACACGCCACTGGGCCCCGGCCGTGAACTCGTCTACCACGGCGGCTACCAGCCCACCCAGATCCCGCTGGTCAACCAGTTGGTGCTGCCACGACCTCCCGGCGGAATCGGCATCGAGGATTTTGGCGAATCCGATCCCCGTGTGAAGTTGGCCGAGTGGGTCACCCGACCCGAGAATCCGTATTTCTCGCGACTGGTCGCCAACCGGATCTGGAAACAGTTCCTGGGCCGGGGGCTGGTCGAACCCGAGGATGACTTCCGGTCGACCAATCCACCGACCAATCCCGCCCTGCTGGATCATCTGGCCGAGACGCTCGTCGCCAACCGTTTCGATCTCAAGAAACTGATGCACCACATCCTCTCCTCGCGGGTCTACCAACTCTCCAGCGTCCCCAATCAAACCAATGCCCAGGACCAGCAGAGCTATTCTCATCACCTGGTCAAGCGGCTCCCGGCCGCGGTACTGCTGGACGCGATCAGCGAGGTGACCGGCACGCCCGAGACTTTCATCGGGATGCCCCGTGGAACCCGCGCCATCCAGTTGTGGGACAATCGGCTGCCGAGTTACTTCCTGGACACGTTTGGACGATCCGAGCGGGAATCGCCGTGTGAATGCGGGTCCTCGACCGAGCCCACAATGGCCCAGACACTGCACCTGATGAATGCCCCGGAGATCGACACCAAGATCACCGCCCGGGGCAGCCGGATCGATCGCATGATCACCCGGAAGGCCACCCCGAAACAGATCGTCGATGAACTCTGCCTGGCCGCTCTCGGGCGACCACCCCGGCCTCGCGAGATTCGAGCCGCCGAAAAACTATTTGCCAGTGGCCCACCACGCCAGGCTGCCGAAGATTTCCTATGGGCCCTGCTGAATTCCTACGATTTCCTCTTCGTCCACTAGACACCCCCCAAATAGCCGCTGCAACAAGCACCGCCCGCTGTACAATTCCGATGCGTGTCTTGTCGAACAACAATCGACAAGTTTTTCTTTCGAGGACCACGGCAATGACCAACCCCGCCTCAAGAACCACTCCCCGTCTCTCGTCCTACTGCGACGGTCTGAACCGACGCGAGATGCTATCCGTCGGCAGCCTGGGCGGACTGGGGCTGGCCGAACTGATGTGGATGCAGGAGTCATTTGCCAAGGCCAAGGGCAAGCCGGTCCGCGACATCAACTGCATCTTCCTGTTCGCGCTGGGTGGCCAACCCCACCAGGACATGTGGGATGTCAAACCGGAAGCTCCCTCCGAGATTCGCGGCGACTTCAACCCGATCTCGACCAGGACGTCCGGTGTCCACATCTCCGATGTCCTTCCGGGAATCGCCACCGTCACCGACAAGCTGGCGATCATGCGCAGCGTCACTCACGTCGACAGCGACCACGGTCGTGGCTACCACGTGATGATGACCGGCAAACGTCCCGGCGCCGGGGACTTCAACGGCAACCAGAACAACAACCATCACCCCTGCCTGGGATCGATGGTCGCCCGGCTGGGCACTCCCGGCGAGTTGCCCCCCTACATCAGTGTCCCCAACTTCCTCAACAGCGGCGGCCCCTCGTTCCTGGGCCCCAGCTATGGGCCCTTCGTGATCGAGGCCGACCCGGCTGCTCCAGACTTCTCGGTCCGTGACATCACCCTGCCCACGGCGATCTCGACCAACCGCAACGCGCGTCGCCAGGCGGTGCTTCGCGAGATCAACCGCTTCGAACGCCAGGCCGAGACGGTCGGACAAAGCGTCCGATCGCTGGACACTTTCTACCAGAAGGCCGCCGGGCTGATGACGTCGAAAAAGGCCAAGGAGGCGTTTGATATTCACCGCGAGAGTGACAAGACACGGGCGTCCTATGGAATGACCTCCGTCGGCCAGTGCTGCCTGCTGTCTCGCCGACTGGTCGAGGCGGGATGCCGCTTTGTCGCCATCGAGAACGGACACTGGGACACGCACCGCAAGAACACCTACAGCCTCCGTGACCTGCTGTGTCCGTCCTTCGACCAGGCCGTCCCCGCCCTGCTGAACGATCTCGAACAACGAGGCATGCTCGACGACACCCTGGTGATCATCTCGACGGAGTTCGGCCGCACTCCCAGGATCAACCAGTTGGCTGGTCGCGATCACTGGCCCAATGTCTTCTCGATCGCGATGGCCGGAGGAGGAGTCCAGGGCGGGCAGGTGATTGGCGCCAGCGACCGACAGGCTTCCGGTGTGGCCGACCGCCCGATCACCCCTGGCGACATGACAGCCACGGTGCTTGACCTGATGGGGATCGACCCCAACCAGATCATGCACACCCCGCTCGGACGCCCAATCCCGTTGGTCGATGACGGTCGCCCGATCACAGAATTGACCTAGCGTCGACTTCGGAGTCCGCCACAGTGATTCGTACACTCTCCCGCATTCGCCTGGCCGGTGGCCTGGTCGCACTGGTTGCAACGCTGCTCGCCCCCGCTGCGGCGACAGCACAACCCAAGCCCGGCTACAGCCCCACGAGCACCCATATCTTCCCAGCAGGTGGCCGTCGAGGCACGACCGTCCGCGTCCGTGTCGGAACCGAATGTGTCCCCCGGAATACCGATTTTCTGGTCTACGGCCAGGGTGTCACCGCCGGAACAAAACTCACCCAACGGCTGTCCCGCAGCCTCGGTGAACCCGACCCTCGCCGCAAGCCCACCGAGGTCCCGATCACCTACCCGCGAGAATGGGACCAGCAGATCGTGATCGCCAAGGACGCCGCACCCGGCCAGGCATTGTGGCGGATCAGTTGCGCCCAGGGCGGCACCAGCACCCGCCCCTTCCTGGTTGGAGACCTTCCCGAACACATCGAAAACGAGTCGAACTCTGTTCCGGACCGTGCCGAGCGTCTCACTCTGCCAGTCACGCTCAACGGACAAATTTACGGCGAACGAGACATCGACTTCTTCCGGCTGTCACTCAAAAAAGGCCAGGTGCTCGTCTGCGATGTCCTGGCCGGACGAATCGGCAGCCGACTCGACCCGGTCGTTCAACTGCTCAACGCCGATGGCCAATTGCTCGATTCCCAGGAGATCCGCATCGGGCGCGACCCGGTCCTCGCTCTCCAGGCTCCGCACGACGGCGAATTCCTGCTGCGGGTCGCCAACATCACATTCCATGGCAATGCGGCCTGTGTTTACCGGATCACCCTGTCGACCAGTCCCCTGGTCGTCTCGGCGGTCCCGACCAGCGGGCTCCAGGGAACTCGCTCGACGATCGAATTCCATACGCTGACCGGACGCCCCGGCCCGCTGGCGGTCGCGAGGAAAGAAATCCATTGGACAAGTGAAGATGGCACCCTGCGGCCCTGGGGTTCAAGAGGGCCAACCCTGCAGGTCAATCGCAATACGCACAGGGCCGAGACCGAACCCAACAACTCGGCCGCGTCGGCTGAAAAGACAACCGTCGGCACCACGATTCATGGACGACTCTCCAACGCCCGTGACATCGATCGCTTTGTCTTTCCCGCGACCAAGGGACAGCGTTACGTGCTGCGGGCTGTCGCCGCGATCCCGGGCATCCCCACCCTGCCAATCCTGACATTGACTGATGCCAACGGGAAACAACTGGGCCGCGGAACCGCCGTGGGCAATCCGGACCGGGAAGCCCGGATCGAATGGTCGGCTCCAGCCGACGGAACCTTCGCACTCGAGATTCGTGATCTCCGTTACGGGTCACGTGGAGGTGACGACTTTCTCTACCGGCTGTCACTCAACGCGGCCGTCCCGGATTTCCGGCTTCACGCAACCAGCGACTCGCTCAACATCGTCCAGGAGACCAACTCCACAGTCACGTTGCGAGTCAAGCGGACCGGGGGCTTCGATGGGACCATCGATCTCCAGGTTGACGGACTCCCCGACGGCGTGACATTCACCCCCCCGCAGATCCCCGCCAAGGCCAACTCGGTCAAACTGACCTTCAAGGCGACCGCCGCCGCCGCATCCCGCGGCTACCCCCTGGAGATCATCGGCACCGCCAAGATCGATGAAGGCAAGACGGTGATTCGCCGTCGTCTCTCAGCACGTCACATGGGTATCGACAGCGAGGGCCTCTCGGCAGTCACTCCCGCCTCCGAACAGTTCCACCTCACCGTCTGCCACAAGCCGGTCTTCCGGTTGTTCTGTAACGAGGCGTACATGTACGCCCATCGTGGAACCATTTACCGGTACGCGATGGAGGTCGAACGTCTCGATGGATTCGACGAGCCGATCACCGTCCAGATCGGAGACAGACAGAACCGCGATCTCGATGGAATCCAGATGATCCCGTTTGTGATTCCCAGCGGAAAAACCAAGGGGTTCCTGCCGATCTTCCTGCCCGAGACGATGCACATCAATATCCAGTCGCAATCGCAACTCTACTCGCAGGCGTTTGCACACTTCACCGACAAGCAGGGACGGCCCCAGGCCGTGCTGGTGCTCTCAGAAAAACGGAACATGCTCCGCACCCGGCCGGTGGTGGTGAAGATGTTCGCCGTCAACGAGACCATCACCGGTGCCCCCGGCTCGGACGTCTCCTGCCAATTGCGGCTGGAACGCACGACCAATTTCCCCGGGAACATGACCGTCCGCCTGCATTCGGTTGAGGGGGCCACCGGGTTCACCTCCAAGGGCACTCAATTCGCCCCCGGCGCACTCCAGGCCACGGCGATGGTCCGTCTTCCCGAGGGCACCGGTTCGACAAAACCAGCGACCCTGGTTTTTCGTGCGACCGGACGAATGCCCGATGGAACCGAGACAATCACCGAGAGCCGCGTGAAGTACCTGCCGGGTCAGTAGGTGACTGTTCGAGCTGATTCTGACTCCCCGCCGGAGACGACTGCCCGGGGGCCAGGATTCCCCGTGGCGCCGTGCCAGGCACGGGCCGGCATGAACAAGTTGGTGATCACCGACTTGATTGCATCCGGCGACGTAGGCTGTAGGCTGCTCTAAATCCAACAGCGACTCTCGGAGACACACCACAGTGATTCGCCCACTCCTGAAAATTTCCATCCCAGCGATCCTGGCTACTGCCCTTCTGGGCACCGCCCCGGTGACGTCCTCTGCCAAGGACAAGCTCTTCGAGACCCCCGGACCAAAACCCGTTGGGATCGTCGCGTTTGTCGAGGGCCCGGCCTGGCACCCGACCGGCAATGTCTACTTCAGCGACGGCGGCAACAACCGGATCATGCGACGAGACCGCACCGGGGCCATGCATGTCTACCGGCAACCTTCCGGGGCCGCCAACGGATTGCTGTTCGACTTCCAGGGCCGATTGCTCGCCTGCGAGGGCCCCGGTCCAAACGGACACCGGCGAATCACCCGCACCGAACACGACGGCACCATCACCGTGCTGACCAACAACTACCAGGGCAAGAAATACGCCGGTCCCAACGACCTGACCATCGACTCCCGGGGCCGAATCTACTTCACCGACCCCCGCTACGGACCACGCACGGACCTGGAAATTCGCGACAAGCAGGGACGAGCCGTGGAAGGTGTCTACCGGATCGATCCCGACGGCACCGTCACCCAGGTGATCACCCACCAGGTCGATCGCCCCAATGGGATCCACATCACCCCCGACGACCGGTACCTGTATGTCGTCGACAACAACAACAACACTCCGAATGTCGCCCGGGCAGTCTGGCGATTCAGCCTGACCGAAGAGGGCAACGTCGTTGCCAACAGTCGCAAGAAAATGCACGACTTTGGTAGAGGCCGGGGAGGAGACGGGATGGCACTGGACGTCGACGGACGTCTCTACATCGCCGCCGGACGCACTGTCGCCAGTCCGCCGAACGAAACCACCGAGGTTGCCGGAGGAGTCTATGTGATCTCCAGGGAGGGCAAACCGGTCGGCTTCATCCCCATCAAGGAAGACTCGGTGACCAACTGCACCTTCGGCGGCAAGGACCTGAAAACTCTCTACATCACCGCCGGACACACGCTCTGGAGCATCCGGGCCACCTCCAAAGGATTCGTGCCCTGGCTCAGCCGACAAGATGCCCGACGCAACGAAAAATCCCCCAAGTAAAGACGTCTCCAAATGACAGACGACGGCAACAACCTGAGCTACGACGAGGCAGCCAAGAGACTGGGGCTGACCGTCAACGAACTCCGCGACCTCCGCGCCGATGGACGCATCCGCGACCACGCCAACTACGGCAACTGGACCTTTGCCGCCGAAGACGTTGAAACGCTGAAGGCTGAACTGGAAGCCGAGGCCGCCACCAACGCCGACCAACCCACCACCGACGACCAACC
>CAWVUS010000011.1:0-44214 GCA_963933195.1 uncultured Planctomycetaceae bacterium | reverse complement strand
ACTCGGGCACCTGCCACACCCGGACTTTCTTGTCTCGTCCGGCCGATGCCAGGCGTTTCCCATCACTCGAAAAATCGAGCGAGTGAACGCTAAAGCCCAGTCGGCCACCGGAGTGTCCCGGCAGGGTGGTCTTCAGCGATCCGTCGACGGTCGACCAGAGCTTGATCGGTCCATGGCGTTCTCCGGAAGCCAACAGGAGCCCATCGGGGGTGTAGCACAAGGACTGAATCAAACCCCTGTGTCCCTTCAAGACTCCCTGCGGTTTCCCGTCATCAACCGACCAGATCCTCACCGCGGTGTCGAAGCCTCCTGAGGCCAGCCGGTTCCCTTTGGGCGAGAAGACCAGGGCCGAGACATGTTGACCACCATGTCCGGCCGGCTTCGAGACCGGTTTGGTCGTCCCGGTGTCCCAGATCGTGATCTCACCGGTCCGGCAACCTGTTGCCAGTCGGGTTCCACCGTGATCAAACACCAGTGTATCGATCCAACTCTTGTGTCCGACCCACTGCCGCGGCGACGTCAGTTTTCCATCCTTGGCCTTGTCCAGGCGGTGCAACTGCACTCCCCCATCACGCAAACCACAGGCCAATTGTCGACCGTCGCGAGAGATCGTCACCATGCTGATTCGTTGGCCAAGCAGCCCGTCCCAGGACTCCACCAGTTGACCACTCGCTGGATCCCAGGCCTTCACGCTCCTCTGGCTGGCAGTCAACAACAACTTGCCATCGGCGGTGAACTGGACGGCCAGCACCCAGTCGGTGTGCTCGGTCAGGGTCTGGCGGGGCGGGCCGCCCGCGGGATCCCACAGCCGGACAGTCTCATCCCAGCTACCACTGGCCAGTTGCTTTCCTCCCGGCGCAAACGCCACCTGGGAAACACTATTGGTGTGGCCGTTGAATTCGATTGGTTTCGGCTTCTGGGCCACCGCAGTGGACGAGGCGATTAAAAAGATCAGGACCAGCGTCAGGCGATTCATTTCACGGGCCATCCGAAACAGGACTCTCACATCAAAGTTGGCTGGCCACATTATAACGTGGTAGAATACCGACTGCGAAAGAGGTCTCCTGTAAAGGGCCAACACCATGCTTCCAACACCTCCCGCCACCATGCACCACGGCGGATGGTCTCGCCGCGAAATCCTGCAGGCTGGCACATTGGGAATGATGGGCCTGTCGATGGCCGACGTCGACCGGATTCGGGCCGATTCGCCCTCACCACGCCGTCCCCGGGCCGTGATTTATGTCTTTCTGACCGGTGGACTGGCTCAACACGAGAGTTTCGACCCCAAGCCAAACGCGACCGCAAACGTCCGTGGCGAATTCAGCCCGATCCCGACTCGCACGCCTGGACTGCAGATCTGCGAGCACCTTCCCTTGCTGGCAGCCCGCAGTGACAAGTGGGCCCTGTGCCGCAGCGTCTCACACTCCTGGAACGAACACAGCCAGGGCACCTGCCTAATGCTGACCGGCCGTAGTGGCCTTCCGCCCAGCTTCGGCAACAGCCCCAGGCCCACCGACTTCCCCGGCATCGCGGCGATGGCCGGCCGGATGTCGCCGGGACGCAACGGACTGCCCGGTTCGGCCGTGCTCCCGTACCCGATCACGTCACCCGGCACGCTGGCCGGTCGGATGGGACCACGATTTGACCCCTGGATGCTCAAGGCGGCCAGCGACTGCAAGTGGTCGGGTGCCTGTCCCAACTGCTGGGACCATCAACGGCGACCCGGGGCCCGCCACACCGGCTACCCGGTCTTCCGCGCCCCCAACCTCAGCCTGGCCGATGGCCTGTCCCAGGGACGCATCGACAATCGCAAGGCATTGCTGGGAACCATCGAACGCCAACAACGGTTCCTGGATGGTTACGCCACAGTCAACAGCCTCGACCGTTACCGCACCGGTGCACTCAGCCTGCTGACCTCCGGTCGTGTTCGCCGCGCGTTCGACATCGAAAATGCAGACCCCAAGGCACTGGACCGCTACGGCCGCAACCTGTTCGGCTATTCGCTGCTGATGGCCTCCCGACTGGTCGAGGTCGGTGTCAGCATGGTGCAGGTCAACCTGGGTCGAGGTGGCTTCGACACACACGGCAACGCCTTTGACCACCTCAAGAATCTCATGCTGCCCCCGACCGACCAGGCCCTCTCGGCACTGATCGATGACCTGGACGAACGGGGACTTCTGGACGACACGCTGATCGTCGCCGCCGGCGAGTTCGGTCGCACACCCCGGGTCTTCAATCTGCCGCAGTTCTACGAGTTGCCCGGTCGAGACCACTGGGGTGCGGTGCAGAGTGTTTTCTTTGCCGGGGCCGGAGCCAGCGATGGCAAGGTGATCGGATCCTCGGATGCAGATGGCGGCCAGCCCAAGGACAGCAAGCAAACGCCCGAGAGCATGGCGGCAACAATTTACGACGCCCTGGGAATCGACCGACACGCGACCTGGTCCGACACTCTCAAGCGGCCGCACGCCGTCTACCACGGCAGTCCGATCGAGGGCCTGTTGACGTAGCTGTTAGCCGGCACCCACCGGCGGCATCACCATCAACTCGTCGTCCTCGGCCAACTCGCGACCGCGGTCGCGTTCCATCTGGTTGTTGACCATCACCAGGTGCACAAAGTTGCCGGGCACCTTCAACGCCACCAGAGCATCGTTGATCGTCGCTCCATCAGAGAGGCTCAACACGTTGCCCTCGGGCGATTTTTCCTTCAACGCCGCCATCAGCTTGACACGAATCTGCATTACTCGGCCGACTCCGAGTTCCCGGCGGCTTCGGCTTCAGCCGCGGCCGCTTCGGCTGCCATCGCTGCGGCAACCGCAGCCGCCTTCTCCATGGCAGCCGCCTTGGGAGACACCAACTGGGCGTGCGAACCGTCCACGGCCGACTGATCCGACTGGCCACCGAAGCGGTAACCCCGGGGCTGGGCCTTCTGGCCCAGCAGGGTGGTCTGAGCCAGCTTGGCAGCCACCCCCGTGGCGATGTAGGCCCGCCGCACGTCGAAGGGACTCTCCTTGAGAAACTCTTTCCAGGCCCCCAGTTCGGTCTGGGTCTGCATCATCCCCTTGACCATGCCAACGTCGGTCAGCATTCCCAGGTCGTTCGCCTCGCCGACGAACACTGCACCGGTCATCTGTTCACCGGTGAAGATGAACTTGCGGTAGATGTGATCGGCAGCGTTGGAGATTGTCACGGCGTCATCGGATGTGTCACCCCAGTTGCCGAAGCTGGCATTTTGCAGTCCACAGACATCCAGGATATTCAGAGACAGGCTGCCGGAGTACTCCGCATCATGCCCGACCATGTTCGCCCCGGCGATCCGGCCATGGTCCACGGCCGTGGGTTGAATCGAGTGGATCTGGTTGTCACCACCGCCGAGAACGGGCCCCTGGGCCACGTCACCACCGGCATACACACCCTCGACACTGGTCTGGCACCGGCCGTTGACCACGATCCCCTGGTCGGTCTCGATCCCGGCTGCCGACGCCAGGTCGATATTGGGTCGAATCCCGGTTGCCACGATCACCACGTCGGATTCGACGGTTCCACCACCCGCCAGCGAGACGACCTTGCCGCCCCCCTCGCCCTCGGCAATTGATTCGACCGATGCTCCCGCGTGAACGGCGATACCCTTCTGCCCCAGCCAACTCTCCACGAGCCCGGCAGATTCGGCATCGAGCATCCGCGGCAACACGTGCGATTCTCGCTCGACCACCGTCAGGTTCCAGCCCCGCTTGTGCATGGCGTTGAGCATGATGAAGCCGATAAATCCGGCTCCGACCATGGTCACCCGGGGGGAATCGATCCCCTCGGTGGCGGCCAGCAGGTTGGCAGTGTGGTCGAGTGTCCACAGGGCCTGCACGCCGGGCAGATCGATGCCGGGAACCGGCAAGCCAACCGGCGCCGCCCCGGTGGCGATCAGCAAATTGTCGTATTCGACCGTGCTCTCGTCGCACAGCGTCACCGTACGACCGGCGGTGTCGATCGCGGTGACACGCTGGCCAATCCTGGCGTCCACACCCAGCCGAGAAAACTCGGCGTCGTCAGCCGTGTGCGTGTGCTCACGGGGCACCTTGCCGGCGAGCCAGTAGGGCAGTGCCATACGGGAATGGGCCGGCTCGTCGCTGATCAACGTGATCGACGCCTCACCGTCACCGTATTGTCGGATCGTCTCGATTGCATTGGTGGCCACCGGGCCACCGCCAATAATGACATGCTTTGTCATGGTCAGTCGTCCCCTTACTCGCGATGGCCATCACGGCCACCGGTGTCTCTTACATCGAAGCCAGTCCCAGTTCGGCCAGTTTCTCCTCGGTCGGCACGCCCTCTTCGTCCCAGCCACGCTCGCGGTAATAAACCGGAAGCATGGCATCCAGATCGACCGTCACCCCGGCCGATGGGCCATCGGTGTGAGGTTCACTCAGCAGCCGCTTGGGCAGATTGTCGTCGGCCATGGTCAGGCCGGCCTTGAGATTCCACAGACGCTCCAGGTTCCAGGTCTTCTCACCAATCGCCACAAAGTCGTCCAACGTGTAGTCAACGCCGGTCGCCGCGGCCACCAGTGGAACGAACGTCTCGAGCGTGCCACCGGCGAAACCGGTAAACAGGCACAACCCGGTGGCATCGTGAGCCGTCGAGCGGTGTTGTTCGTGCACAACCCACTCGCTCTTGCCGTCGGTCGTGTGCGGTGTGCTCTCGGAAGTCTCGAATCCCGGAGTCCAGGCTCTCAGGTGACAGGCCCCGCGGTTGCACGTGGCGTAGGCCACCCCCATGCCGACAAAGCCACGCGGATCGTAGGCCGGGAACTCCTGTCCCTTCACACCCATGAACACGTCCGGGTTCTCCCACTTTTCACCCATCAACTTGGCTCCCTCGGCCAGGTCGTCACCGAAGCCTTCCCGGTAGGCGGTCGCCTCGGTCATTCTCACCAGCGCCTCGGCCGAACCAAACTCCAGGGGCATCTCGACGTGCTCGTCGGTCACCCGCCCCTCCTGGTACAACTCCATCGCGCTGGCCAGGGTCGACCCCATCGAGATCGGATCCATGCCCAGGTCGTTGCACAACCAGTTGGCCTTCAGCACCGCGTCCAGGTCTCCGACACCCGTGTCGGCACCCAGCGCCCACGCGGCCTCGTACTCGGGTCCCTCGCCCGCCTGCTTCCAATTCTTCGGATGCGTGTTGACCAGGAACTTGTCGGAGTGCTCTCCGAGTTCACAAACACGGCCACAGGCGATCGTGCAGGCAAAGCACGCCTTGTTGGTTGTCAGGCGAGTGTCACGAATCGTGTTTCCATTGAGATTCTCGGCCTCCTCGAACTGACCCTGCTGAAAATTGCGGGTCGGCAAGCCACCAAAGGCCTGGGTCAGGTCAATCGTCGAGGCGGTCCCGAACATGCCGAAAGCTTCGTAGGTCGGATTGACGATCATCTCGCCACGCATATCCCACAGCGACTTCATGAAAGCATCGCCATCAGACACTTCCACGCCACCGGTTCCACGAACGGCAATCGCCTTGAGACCCTTCGAACCCATCACGGTGCCCACGCCACTGCGGCCGGCGGCACGGTGCTTGTCGTTCATGATGCAGGCGAACTTGACCAGGTTCTCACCGGCCGGACCGATGCAACAGGTTCGCAACCCTGGAATCCCCAGTTCCTCGCGCAACCCGTCCTCGGTGTCACCGACCGTCTTGCCCCACAGGTGGGACGCGTCACGCAATTCGACCCGGTCGTCGTAGATGAACAGGTACTTGGGAGTCGCTGATGCACCGCTGATGATCACCATGTCATAGCCGGCGAACTTCAATTCCGGCCCCCAGAACCCACCCGAGTTGGACGTGGTGATGCAGTTGGTCAATGCCCCCTTGGTGACCACCATGTAGCGAGATCCACATGGTGCACAGGTGCCCGTCAGCGGCCCGGTGGCAAAGATCAGGACATTCTCCGGCGACAGTGGATCCACCGTGGGATCCATTTCCTCGTAGAGGTAGCGATCGGCCAGTCCGCGACCTCCGATGTACTCCTCCATCCGATCCTGCGGAATGTCCTCGGAGACCGCCGTGCCGGCCGTCATGTCGACTCGCAACAACTTGCCTATCCAACCACCCATCGTCTTCTCTCCGCTGTTGATGGCACTCCGGGGAGTGCCGAGTTTGACCTATTCCGTCGACCGATATATCGGCACGGCCTAGCTGGAGGCCGTAACGTATTTCGAGTTGACCGTTTCAGCCCATGGTTCCAGCCAACTGCCGCCCTGGTCGACGTCGACAAATTCGATTGCCGCCGTCGGACAGGCCGCTTCACAGGCTGGCTGGCCGCCACACAGGTTGCACTTGCTGGCCGTGTCGGTCACCGGCAACGTGTAGACGGTGCCAAACGGACAGGCGATCGTGCACAGGTGACAGCCGATACACAGTGATTCGTTGACGATCTTGGCCCCGCTGTCGCCATCGACGCCAATCGCGTTGACCGGACAGGCATTCATGCACCACGCCTCGTCACACTGCAGGCAGGTGAACGGCGCGTAGCTGGCCTCTTCGTCGAAAACATTGACGCGAATCAAGGAACGGGACGGTTGAAACGTCCCGGTCTGGACCCACGAGCAGGCGAGTTCGCACTGCATGCAACCGGTACACCGGTTCGGCACGATATTCAGCATCATGGTCATCGAATGACCTCCTCCCGATTAGGCACCCGACCGCAACAGTTGATCCCGCGGCCACGGTGTTGTCACGTTGTAACTCTTGTCGGCCAGAAAGTCAAAATCGGTCCACCCGGTAGCCAACAAGGCCGCGGTGTTGAGATCACCGCCGGTTGCCGCAAGAATGCCTGCCGGGACACAGATGCCCCAGACAACACCGATCGGTTTCTGCCAAACGCGGCGGGACCGGCCACAACCAGGAAGTCCACGACTATGCGAGTTGACCAGGCAGTCGCCGAGATTCTCAAGCGAGAAGGCGTTGAACAGATGTTCCTGTTCCCCTTCACCCCGATCCTGGAAGCCATCTCGGAAGCAGGCATCCGACCGATCGTCGCCCGGCAGGAACGTGTTGCCGAGAACATGGCCGATGGTTTCTCGCGGGTCAGCAACGGAAAGAGAATTGGTGCAATCACCGTTCAGCAGGCCGCCGGGGCCGAGAACGCATTCGCCGGCATCGCCCACGCCTACACCGACTCGAGCCCGGTGCTGTTCCTGCCGGGTGGAATGAGTCGCATGGAGTCGGGCACCCCGCCCAGTTTCAACGCGGTGCCCAATTTCCGGGCCACCACCAAGTGGGCCGATCAGTTGCTGACGGCCGATTCGTTGCCACAAAGAATGCGGCGAGCATTCACTGCGCTGAGAACAGGACGGCCAGGGCCGGTGATGCTCGAGATCCCCACCGACGTGGCCGTCGAGGAACTCTCCGGAGAACTCGACTACTCCCCCGTCTCCGCGGCCCGGACGGGTGTCGATCCCGATGCGGTTCGTGATGCGGCGAAGCTGCTGCTGGCCGCAGAAAGGCCGATGATCTGGGCCGGACAGGGTGTGCTGTATGCCGAGGCGACCGAGGCGATGACGGCGGTGGCCGAGTTCCTGGGTGCCCCCGTGATGACCACCCTGCTGGGCAAGAGCGCTTTCGACGAGACGCACCCCCTGGCACTGGGCGCCGGATCACACAGTTGCACCGACATGTCGCTGGACTACCTGGACCGCTGCGACGCCATACTCGCCCTGGGCAGCAGCCTCACCCGTAGCGTCTTCGCACCCGACATCCCCGCCGGCAAGCGGATTGTCCACAACACCAACGATCCCCGTGATCTCAACAAACACTACATCGCCGATGTCCCCCTGCTGGGTGACACACAACTGGCCGCCGTCGCCTTGCTCGAGGAACTCAAGAGCCAACTGGGCAACCAGGACGGCCGCCCGGAACGGGCCCAGGTCGAAGCCCATGTCGCAGAAACCACCGCCGCATGGGACGCACGGTGGGCGGCAAAACTGGGCACCGACGACACCCCGCTGAACCCGTATCGCGTGATCGCCGATTTCATGGCCGTGACCGATCCGGCCCAGACGATCGTGACCCACGACTCGGGCAATCCCCGCGACCAGTTGATGCCGATCTACAAGTCGACCACCCCGCGAGGCTACCTGGGCTGGGGACACTCGACCCAGTTGGGATTCGGCCTGGGCGCGATCATGGGCGCCAAGGTGGCCGCTCCCGAGAAACTC
This sequence comes from uncultured Planctomycetaceae bacterium, assembly GCA_963933195.1. GTDB lineage: Bacteria > Planctomycetota > Planctomycetia > Planctomycetales > Planctomycetaceae > UBA8437. Next base: position 36,010 of record CAWVUS010000011.1, on the reverse strand, counting down.
TGCGTCAACTTCATGGGCGACGCGGCGATCGGGATGGTCGGGATGGACATCGAGACAGCTGTCCGCGAGGAGATTCCGATTCTCTCGGTCGTGTTGAAGAACTCGGCGATGGGCAACTACGAGAAGCACATCCCGATCTCGGTCGAGAAGTACGGCACGAAGTACCTGACCGGCGACTACGCCGACCTCGCCCGGACACTGGGAGCCCACGGGGAACGGGTCGAACAGCCCGGAGACATTCGCGCCGCCTACGAACGGGCGATCACAGCCACCCGGGAGGGGCAACCAGCACTGCTCGAGTTCATCACCTGCGAAGAACCCGACATGGCCATTCCGGCCCGGGCCTGACCGGCAGACAGGACCGCGGCCTAGGCCAACAACTCGTCGACCACTCGCGCGCCGGTCACCTCCGGATCGGTCAGCCGCTCCGGGCGGCCACTGTGACGATAGGTCAGGCGGCGGTGATCCAATCCCAGTTGGTGCAGTACCGTCGCGTGCAGGTCCGCCACGCTGACCCGATCCTCAACCGCCGCGTAGCCGAAGTCGTCGGTCCCCCCGTGGACATGTCCCGCGCGAAACCCACCGCCGGCCATCCACAGGCTGAACGCATTGCGGTTGTGGTCCCGACCGTCCTTGGCCTCCGAAATTGGCAACCGGCCGAATTCCCCGGTCCACATCACCATCACGTCGTCCAACAACCCGCGTCGCTTCAGGTCCTTGACCAGTGCCGCGCTGGGCTGGTCTGTCTGCCGACAGATGTTCGGCAGGTCCCTGGGCAGGTTGTTGTGATTGTCCCACGGCTGAGAACTGGGGCTCACCGGGGGAAACACCTGTACGAATCTCACCCCGGCCTCGACCAACCGTCGGGCCATCAGCACCCGTGACCCATACGCCGCGGTGACCGGGTTGTCGAGACCATACGCCGCGCGAGTCGCCTTGGATTCCTGCTTCAGGTCCAGGGCACCCGAGGCCGCCACCTGCATCCGGGCGGCCAGTTCGTAGTTCTGGATCCTCGCCTCCAACTCGCTCTCACGAGGATACAACTCCTGGTGACGACGATTCAGTTTCGCCAGCAAGTCCAGCGCGCGACGACGCCCCGACGCCTTGGTCCCGGGCCGGGACGAGAGGTAGTGCACAACGTCGCCACTGCTGTTGAACTCGGTTCCCTGGTACACCGCCGGCAACCATCCACTGGACCAGACCATCTTGCCCGACGTGTTGTAGCCCTTGGGGCTGCGCAGCACGACATAACCGGGCAGGTCATCTCGCTCGGTGCCCAGCCCGTAACAGATCCAGGACCCCATCGCCGGCCGGCCCGCAAACGTCTTACCCGTCTGCATCATGTTGATCGCGAACGGATGGTTGTTGTGCCCGGTGTGCATCGACCGGACCAGGCAGATCTCGTCGGCGATCGAGGACACATGCGGAATCAGCTCACCCAGCCGCATCCCGCATTCGCCAGCCTCGTAGAAGTTGTATGGCGACTTGAGCAGGACGTTGTTGTTGTCCAGTTGAAATGTCTCGATCTCGCGGCTGGGGACCTTGCCGTGCTGACGAGTCAACTCGGGCTTCTCGTCGAAGAGATCCATCTGGGACGGACCACCGTTCTGGAACAACTGGATCACCGCTCGGGCGCGTGGCCTGGCGTGTCCGGGCCGGGGCAACAGATCACTCGGTTCCTCGTTGGCGGCCAACAGTCCGTCCCGCTGCAACAGTCCCGCCAACGCCAACGTGCCAAAACCGGCGCCAGCTTCGGCCAGCATCCGGCGACGCGTGGCGGGGAATTGTTGACCCCCGGAACTGGAGATTGTGCCACTCACCGTTGGATCCATCTTCAACTTGCCTCTCGGCCCCCTCGACGAGGCCACCGGGTCAGGGAACATACAGGAATTCGTTGGTACACAGCAGCATCTGGCAGAGGTCACCGAGCGAATCGTTGCCAACGGCGTCGGCTGCCTGGTCGACCAGGAACTGACGGCACGCGGCCAACTCCCCGGCATCCGGTTCCCGAGCCAAGCTCAGCCGAAACGCCCAACTGATCTGGTCTGCCACATCGTCGTTCTTCGCCCTCCGCCGCACTCGATCGGCCATCACGGCCGCCTGGTCAACCACGAATTGACTGTTCAACAAGGCCAGCGACTGCAACACGGTCGCCGATTGTGGCCGCTTGGTGCAGTTGACCGGGACGATCGGAGAATCAAACAGTTCCAGAAATCTCAACGGGTAGACGCGGCGTGCCAGCAGGTAGACACTGCGTCGATTGACACTGGTTGGCATCGGCCCCGGCTTGATTTTCGAGAGGCCGTTGGCCGGCGTGGTCAACATCACCGGCTTGCCACCGGGGGTTGGATCGAGTTGGCCGGAGGCAACCAGTACCGAATCGCGAACCACCTCCGCCTCGATCCGACGCAGGTTGGTCCGCCACAACAACCGGTTGCCCGGATCCACGGCCACCGCCTTCGCCTCGTCCACCGGGTCACGATGCGAGGCCTGGCGATAGGTCGAGGAGAGCATGATACGACGGTGCAGATGCTTCAGGCTCCAACCATGCTCGACGAAATCAACCGCCAACCAGTCGAGCAACTGCGGATGAGTCGGCCGGGCACCATTGCGTCCGAAGTTGCCCGGCGTGGTCACGATGCCGGCACCAAAGTGGTGATGCCAGGCACGGTTCACGATCACCCGGGCGGTCAGGGGATGGTCGGGACGAGTCAGCCAGCGGGCCAGTGACAGGCGACGACCGCTGCTGCCCTCGCGGGCATCCTTGGGCCGGGTCGCCGTTTCAGCCCGGCCGGTCGACAACACCTCGAGGAACCCCGGTACGATCGGTATCGATGGCTTGTTCCATTCACCTCGTCTCAACATCCGCGAAGGCGAACCGGTGCCAACATCCCAGAGTGCCTGGATCTTGCCGTAGCCCCGTTTCGTCGCATTCAACGCGGCAATTTGTCGTTTGAGCGAATCCACCAGTCCGGCCGTGTCAGCCTGCTTGGCTTTCGCGGATGCCTCGGCCGACTTCAACTGCTTCCCAAGTACCTGGACCCGGGAATCGACCGACTTGTTGTGAGCATCCACCTCGACCTTTTCAGCGGCCGAGACCGAATTGAGGAACCGCTCCTGAGGCTTCCTCCAGTCGTGGACATTCAACGCCGGTTCGAAACAGGCCATGAAACGGTAGAAGTCGCGTTGTGGAATCGGATCATACTTGTGGCTGTGACACCGAGCACATTCGAGCGTCAATCCCATCAGGCTCGAAGAGACCGTCTTCATCAGGTCGAACAGCACGTCGTACCGTTCCTTGACTCCATACTGGGCCTCACTGGTGGGATCCTCGACATTACGGAGATACCCCGTGGCGATCAGGTTCCGCTGGACCTCCGGAGTCCACCGTTTCAACTTGTCCCAGGCCACCAATTCGTCGCCGGCAAGTTGCTCGGTGATGAACCGATCCCATGGCACATCCCCGTTGTGAGCAGCGATGCAATAGTCACGGTATCGCCACATGCCCTCGTTGAAGTAGATCGTCGCCGCATCGCCATCGAAAAGCCGGACATCGACATAACCGGCGGCATCCATCCAGTGCCGCCCCCAACGCTCACCGTATTGCGGATGCGCCAACAAGCGATCGATCAACCGGGCGTAGGCCCCCGGCCGCGTGTCAGCCCGGAACGCTTTTTGTGACTCCGGCGACGGTGGCAGGCCCAGCAGATCCAGGCTGGAACGCCGCAGCAACGCCGACCGTTGAGCATCGCTGGCAAGTCCCAATCCACGGTCTTCCAGTTGCTTCAGCACGAACACATCGACCGGTGACCTGACACGATCACGTCCCTTCACCTCCGGCAGTCGGTGCCCTCGGGGTGGTCGAAATGCCCAGTGCTTTCGGTCGGCATCGGTCACCAGGGCCACCGGCGGCACATCCCCGGGATCCGTGTCGGCCGGTGCACCGGCGAGAATCCATCGCTTGAGAATCGACCGCTCCGCATCACTCAATCGCGTCTCTCCCCTGGGAGGCATTTCCCCGGCATCGACCAATCGCACCAGGAAACTCAACGACGGTTTGCCGCGGACGATGGCCGGGCCACTCTCACCACCGGCCAGCATCCCGGCAAGTGTCCGCAGATCGAGCCGTGCTTCCCGGGAATCCTCACCATGGCAACTCACACAATGCCGTGCCAGCAATGGGCGGATCGACTTCTCGTAGCTGGCCACCCTGGGCATCATCGCCCCGTGCACCGTCATCCGGGCGACCAGCCGCGTGGCGTCACCTTGATGTGGAGTGCCCGAACCATCGGCCGCCGAATCGGCAATGAAATAGACGAAATCACCCGGACGAACGGCCAGGTCCTTCAGGTGAAATTTCCCGTGTTCGCTTGGCGTACCAAAATCGGACCGCCCCTTGGCCAACGACACTTCCTTGAAACCGGTTTCGAGGTTCGGCGCGGGTCCACGCTGGACATACCAGTTGATCTGCGAATTTTTTCCACAACAACTCTGGGCGTGCTGAAACTCTCCCTGGATTTCCAGTTTCCCGGCCACCGGACTCCGCCAGCCAACCACGATCGCGTGGTCCGGCCCCGGAGCGATCACCGTCTCGCCTGCCTGGAAGCTGACCCCCACGTTCTGGGCCGCGGTGTAGCGACCCACAAACGGGGCCAGGGCTGGCCCCAGCCTGAAAGTCCACGCCTGGATCGGCGCACCGAACAAACCGTCGCCACGAAGCTTCAAGAGCGTGTACCTGCCATCACGATGCCACGTCCGCGAGCCCACCGGACCGGTCGAACGGGTCGTCCGCAGCAGGTGCCAGACGTCCGGCAATCCGTACCGGTCGGCCTGGGGATTATTCGACCCCGGCTGGGTCTGCACGTTCTGCTGAAAGTCCCACGTCAGCGACTTCGGAATCGGCTTCGATTCCTGGGCGTGCGCGGCCCCGCACAACACGATCGCCAGCACCCAACTGCCCGTCACTACTTGCACGGTTCTTTTCATCACGGCACCATTGTAATGAAACGTCGTACCAAACTCACAACCTCCTCGGACAAGCCACTCCAGGGACCTCATCCATGACTCCGACACCATCCGACCTGCACTCCCGACGACAGTTCCTGCGGGCCTCGACCGCAGCCGTTACCACCACGGCCCTTGCGGCGACGGTGGCCCCGGCCAAACCCCAGTCACGAGGAAAAGTGCGAACGGTCCTGGGTCCGGTCGACGCATCCGAGTTGGGTGTGACACTCATGCACGAACACGCACCAGCAATCGACTGGGCCGAGTTGTACGAAGTCGATCCCGCGCCGATTGCTCCGGTTCGCCAGCAGATGATCGATTTCACCACCAAGCTGCTCGACCGTTTCCACCAGACACTGGGAACCGGCCAGGGCCCCGGTGCCATCGTCGAATGCACGCCGATCCGTGTTGGCCGCTATCCACAATTGCTGGTTGACCTGGCAAAAAAAACGCCCGTGCACGTGATCGCCTGCACGGGCTTCTGGTGCGAAGCCATGGCGCCGCAGCACCCATGGGCACTGGCCCTGGGCCGCAAGCGGGACGGCGTGAAACGGATCGCCAAGCTGTACATCCGCGAGATCACCGAGGGCATGGAGGACCCGTACGGCGACTGGGGCAAGGACTTCACCAGGGTCCCGGTGGGGATCATCAAGTGTGCCACCAGCACCTACCTGCGTCCCAGCGAACGTCGTTGCCACATCGCCGCGGCAATCGCCAGCCGCGAAACCGGTTGCCCCATCACCACCCACACCACCGACGGTGGTGGACTGGAGGAAGCCCAGTTGTTCCTCAAGCACCGGACCGCCCCAGGCAAGATCATCATCGGCCACCAGGGAAATCTCGACAATCGCACCGAGAGCGAATCGCACGAGTACCACCGTCGGCTGGTCGGCATGGGCTGCAACGTGCAATTCGACCGTGTCGGTCACGCCAAGGACTACGGCAACAAGAAGGTCGCCCGCCAGGTCAAGGCACTGGTCGATTCGGGACACGTCAAGCAGGTTTACTTCAGCCACGACAACGGTCCGTACTTCAACGACGACTACACCGGTGCCAAGGGGACGGGCCAGGAGTGGAAAATCACCGAGAGTGATTACACGGTGGTGACGACCGGCCTGGTCAAGGCGATGAAAGAACTGGGCATCACCGACAAGCAGATCCACACGATGCTGGTGGAGAACCCCCAGCGGGTGCTGGCCTTCTGACCCGATGCCCGTCTTCCCGGTGGAATCGCTGGACGACCCTCGGATCGAGATTTACCGCAATCTCCGGTCGACCAACCGCACGCGCGACCTGGGAATGATGGTGGCCGAGAGCGACAGGGTGGTGCGTCGCATGATCGACAGCGATTGCGAGATGGTCTCGCTGCTGGCCAGTCACCGCAAGCTCGACAAGTGCAGCGACTGGATCCCTCGCGACCTGCCCGTGTACGTGATTGCCGAGGATGACGCCACCCGGCTGGTCGGCTTCGACTTTCACGGCGGATTGCTCGGCTGTGCACTGCGGCCCCCGTCGCCGTTGCTGGCCGAACTGGTCGACCACGACCGGCCGGTACAGACACTGCTGGCCTGCCCGGGCGTCACCGACCCCCAGAACCTCGGCGTGATCATCCGGCTGGCCACCGCTTTCGGTGCCGACGGGATGCTGGCCGACAACGCCACCGCCGACCCGTTCTCACGACGCACGCTCCGCGTCTCCACCGGCTCGGCGCTGAAACTGCCGATCCGGAACTGCGAGAATCTTGTCGCCGATATCGGTCGTCTTCGCCAGGAGTGGGGGTTCGAGACCGCCGGGGCGATCATCGACCCCCAGGCTGTCCCACTGCATGAGGTCCAACGCCCCGGGCGTTTGATCCTGATGCTGGGGAACGAAACACGCGGGCTCAGTGACGAGTTGCAGGAATTGTGTGATCATCGCTGGACGATTCCGATGACCGACCTGGTCAATTCGATCAATGTTTCGGTCGCGGCGGGGATCTTCCTGCACGCGGTCTTTGAACAGGGACGCCGACTGGATTTCTAGCCCATGACTGCTTTTCAACTTCAGGACCATGTCCTGCACGACATCGAACTCGAACTCGAACAACTCGTCGTCGACGAGCGGCTGCCCGGATTGAGTGTCGGCCTGGTCGTCGACCAGGACCTGGCATGGTTCAGGGGATTCGGCACCCGTGACCTGTCCACCGGCGAATCCGCCGATCAGCACACCCTGCACCGGGTCGCCTCGATCACCAAGACACTGACCACCGCCGCGGTCCTGCAATTGCGAGACCGCGGCCGGCTGTCCCTGGACGACCAACTGGAGCAACACCTGCCCGAATTCGCCGACGTCCGCGAGGTGGCCGGACGACGTGACCAGGTCACCCTGCTGCGTTTGCTGACACACCGGGCCGGCCTGGTCACCGAGACCCCGTTGCCCACCTGGTCAACAGACGAGTTCCCCTCCCGTGAAGAGATCTTCGCCGCTCTGCCCCAGACCGAGATCGTGCTGCCGGCCGATCACGCCTTCAAGTACTCGAACCTCGCCTTCGGCCTTCTCGGCGAAGTCGTCGCACGTGCCTCGGGACAGGACTACTTCGAGTATGTCACCGAGCACCTGCTGGCTCCGCTCGGAATGACCGACAGCGTGTACTGGCTCCCCGAGGACGAGCGACACCGCATGGCAGTGGGCTACTCGCCCGACCTGTTTCGCGACTGCTTGCAGCCGGCCCCCTATGTCAGTCTGGGTGGCGTCGCGGCCTGTGGCCAATTGCATTCCAGTGTCGCGGACCTCGCTCGCTGGCTCTCGTTTCAGTTCCGCACGGGTGACCGTGCGGTTCCCGACGATGTCCTGGCCTCCAACACGCTGGATGACTTCCACCAGCCGAGGTACTCCGAGCCAGACTGGTCAGCGGCACAGTGCCTGGGCTGGCGATCGCTCCGCGTGGGCGAGAACGTCTACCACGGTCACGGTGGCGGGATTTTCGGGTTCGCCTCACAGATCCTGTTTTCACGCCAGCACCGGATCGGTGCCATCGTCCTGGCCAACCTCTGGCCCTACCCGATGATCCAGTCGGCCACCGTTCGAATTCTGGAACGCCTGCTGGGAAATCCGAACCCACCAACGTTGGCACCGCCAGCGCTCAATCCAACCGGGGAGAACTCGTCCCGTCCCGCCGCAACCGATTCTCGAAACGGCCCCGACGACCGGGCCGGCCTCTACGTGGCCGAACCCGGGGTGCCGGTTCACCTGGCACGCCGCGACGGGCGGTTGCAGTTGGAAATCTCGCCACTGTGGCCTTACCCGTTGCACACCGGCGGGGTCCTCGAACCGACCGAAGATCCCCTGGTCTTTCGCATCCGTGGCGGCCGGGGAGCCGGAGAAGTGGCGATTTTTGAAGTCGACCAACAGGATGTCGCCACCGGATTCACGCTGGGAGGTTTCGTCTACCGCCGGATGATGTGAGAAAACACCGTTCACGTGGTAGTCACCAACCCGACCCGAACATCAGTCGCTGTTGATCGGTGCCCGCCCGTACCGATACCATGGGAACAGCAACGATCCCCTGGGCCTCTCACATGCTCAACGTTCTCGGCAATCGGAAACGATCCTGCAACGGGCTGACGCGTCGCGATGCGATCAGCGCCGGTGGATTGTCCTTGCTGGGCATGTCACTGCCGGAGTTGGTCGCCGCCGAGAGCCAACAACCGGTCGGTTTCCCCGGCCAGGGGCCCGCCAAGAACGTGATCCTGGTTTATCTCTTCGGTGGGCCGCCCCTGCACGACACCTTCGACCCCAAGTTCGGTGCGCCCAGGGAGATCCGCGGTGAATTCGGCGCAACGGCGACAGACGTGCCCGGTGTCCATTTCTGCGACCTGCTGCCCCAGGTTTCGAAGTGGATGGGACGTTCGACACTGATTCGCTCGGCCCGCCACCACACCAATGACCATTCGGCCGGTCTGCTTTACACGATGACGGGCAAACCGGCGGCCAAGGTCCAACCCGCCGTGCCGATCTTGCCAACCCAGGCCCCGAGCATGAACTCGGTCGTCGAGTATCTCTCGCGACACGAACAGCGCGACCTGCCCGCCTCGGTCTGGATGCCCTGCTACACCGGCTGGGGACAGAATTCGATCCGTCCGGGGCTCTACGGTGGATTCCTCGGACGCCAGTACGACCCCTTCATCACCAAGTGCCGTGTCCACAGCGACAAGGAGGCGAAGTACGCTCATCCCGAGAGAATCAAGGGCGAGGTGCTGCTTCCCGAGGTGACACTGCCCGAGCAACTGACTCTCGACCGACTCGACCGGCGACGCAGCCTGGCCCAGCAGTTCGGCCGCGAGGTGAACCGGTTGGAACGCTCCGGCGCAGTCGAAGCCTTCGACCGCAACACGCGTCGGGCCTTCGACCTGTTGACCGCCACCAATCGCCCCAACAGTCCCTGGCGGGCCTTCGACGTCTCGTCCGAGCCCGCCAGTCTTCAGTCCCGCTACGGCGAGAACCTTTACGGCCACTCGATGCTCACCGCCCGGCGGTTGGTCGAATCGGGAGTGCGTTTCGTGACGGTGACCTGGGAGGTCTTCGAGACAGCCAAGATCGACCTGGACGGCTGGGACACTCACCAGCGCAATTTCAACATTCTCCGCGACCACCGTCTGCCCGTCTTCGACCAGGCCTACTCGGCGCTGTGCCAGGATCTCGACGATCGCGGGATGCTCGATGACACCCTGCTGCTGGTGATGGGCGAGATGGGACGCACTCCCAAGGTCAACGCCAAGGGGGGACGAGACCACTGGTCCTACTGCAGCAACATCCTGATGACCGGTGCCGGCGTGAAACAGGGTTACGTCCACGGCAGTTCCGATCGTATCGGCGCCTACCCCAGTGATCGCCCGGTCGGCCCCGAAGCATTCATCTCCACCGTCTACGCGGCGATGGGCCTGGACACCACGATGTCGATCCACGACCCCGCCGACCGTCCCTATCCGATCGCCCAGCATGGCGAGCCGGTCGCTGAAATACTGGCCTAGCCGATCCCCATCGCAGCACTCGGCCCCGGCCGCGGTCTTCCACACTTCCTCCAGTGAGTCACACCATGGAAATGCGTCCCCTGGGCTCCAGCGGCCTACTCGTCTCGCCGATCTGCCTTGGCACGATGACCTTCGGCACGCCGGTCCCCGAATCCGACGCGATCCGACTGGTGCACGAGTCGATCGACATGGGGATCAATTTTGTCGACACGGCCAATGTCTACGAGGGATACGACCGGGTGCTGGGCAGTGCCGGCGGTGTGGCCGAGGAAATCACCGGCAAGGCCATCGCCGATCGACGAGACCAGGTGGTCCTGGCGACCAAGGTCGGTGCACCACTGGGATCGGGCCCGCAGGATCGTGGTCTGTCTCCACTGCACATCCAGCGTGAAATCGAAGCCAGCCTGCGACGACTGCAAACCGACGTGATCGATCTCTACATCATCCATTGGCCCGACCGTCACACGCCGCTGGAGTCGACTCTCGAGGCTCTCGATCGCATCGTCCGCCAGGGCAAGGCCCGTTATATCGGCGTGTCGAACCACTCGGCCGCGCAACTGTGCCAGTTGTTGTGGCTGTCCGAGAAGCACGGCTGGGTTCGCCCCGTCTCTTCGCAGGTCCCCTTCAGTTTCCTCCGCCGCGATTTCCAGCACGACCTGCCGTTTTGCGACGAGTTCTCGATCGGTGTCACCCCGTATCAATCCCTGCAGGGTGGCCTGCTGACGGGCAAGTACCGTCGTGGTGAAGAGGCCCCGGCGGACTCTCGTGCGGCCGAGAAGCCCGAGTGGGTCTGGGATCGCGACGACGCGATGTTCGACAAGCTCGAGGCACTGGAAGGCCTGGCCGCGGAGATCGACACGACACCGGCTCGTTACGCCCTGGCCTGGACACTGGCGCAGCCGGCGATGTCGTCGCTGGTTGTTGGTGCCAAGAGATCCGAACAGGTCGCCGACGCGGTGGCTGCGGCGGAACTGGAGATCCCCTGCGAGCACTTCACGAGGATCGACGAGATCGTCCCACCGCCCTGGAAGCAGGGCGATCCGATCAGGTAGCCGCCAGCGCCGCCCGGTTGGCCTCGACCTCCTGCTCCAACCACTCCGGCAATGCCTCGGAGTACTCACGGGCCTGGCCGACCATGTCGACACCCACCCGTTGTCGCCAGGCCTCGGTCAACCGTTCGACCACCGGCCCCCGCTGACCATCCCCGACGACCTGGCCCTCGAACGATCGGCCGTGGACGATGCAGTAGGACGTCGACGTGCAAAAGATCTCGTCGGCCTGGAGTGCCTCGTACCGTCCCAGGTTTGCCTCGACCAACGGAATCCCTTCCTGCTCGGCCAGTTCGAACACCGTCCCACGACTGACACCCTGCAGGATATTGCGAGGTTCCGGCGTGTAGATGGTCCCGTCCTTGACCAGGAAGATGTTCCATCCGGGTCCCTCGGCCATGAACCCGTCGGGATCGAACATCACCGGCCAGGCGCCCTCGCCAATTCGTTGCCCCTGCAACTCGGCCATCTTGTAGTGCATTCGACTGCGGGTCTTGGCCTTGGCGTCGACCAGGTGAGCCGGCAGGGCCTGCTGGGCGGGAACGACGATGTCGACGCCGGTGTCGTATTTCGTGGCGAACGTTCCCATGTGGGTGATCAGGGGCCAGGTGCTGATGGTGACCGTCGGCTTGGTTCCCTCGGGCCACAGCGACCCATAGACCGGCAGCGGACCACGCGACACGTCGTGCATGACCCACCAGTCCATTCCCTCGACCTCCGTGGCCTGGTTCTTCTCGAGCGTCACCAGCGTCTGCGCGTGCATCTCGTCGACGCTCAGGCCACAGTCGATTTCGAGCAGTCGCAGAGAACCATAAAGGCGATCGAGATGCTCACGGAGCTTGAAAGGTTCGCCACCGAACGTCCGGGTCATCTCGAAGGCCATGTCTCCGTACATCAAGGCACAGTCGAAAATCGACACGTTCGCCTCGCGTTCAGGAACAAACTCACCACTGAAGTAGACGACACGTCCGGCCATGGCAGAGATCCTTTTCACAATGAAGAGCACGGGTGCCCGCCGGGGAGCGCGGCACCTGGCCCGGAAGTTCTAGAATGACTTGACGACGGTTCCGCCGTCGACGGTGATCGAGGTTCCAGTGATGTAGCTGCCGGCATCGGTGCCAAGCAACAAGGCGGTCCCGACAAGCTCCCGGCACTCGCCCCAACGCCCCAACGCGGTCCGCTCGGCGAAGAATGCGATCTGCTCCTCGCTCAAAACACTCTGTGGCAAATCGGTCAGGAAAGGCCCGGGGCAAATTGCGTTGACCGTGACACCGCTTCCGCCCAGGTCGAGCGCGCTGGCCCGTGTCAGTCCCAGCAGCCCGCTCTTGGTCGCGGAATACGCATTGCGGCCTTCCTTGCTGACCAACCCCATGATCGAGGAGATGTGGATCACTCGTCCCCATCCTCGTTCCGTCATCTGGGGCACCAGTTCGCGAGTCAATGCCATGCAACTGGTGAGATTCAATTCGATGATCCGATCCCAGTTCTCGTCGGTGATCGCGTCGATCTCCTCGGGGACGTTCGACCCGGCGTTGTTGACGAGCACGTCGACCTGCCCCATTTCCGCGAGAGCCGTCTCGGCCAGCCGCTTCACGTCCTCGCGTTTGGTCATGTCAGCCACGACGGCCAGGCCCTTCACGTTCAAGCCGTCAGTGATCTGGACCAGTGCCGCATCCAGTTCGTCCTGGTGCCGACTCGAGATGACCACATCGGCTCCCGCCTCGGCATATCCACGGGCCATTGCCAGGCCCAGACCCTTGCTACCGCCGGTGACCAGGGCCACGCGGCCGGTGAGGTCAAACAGTGTTCCATTCATCGGTCGATCTTCTCCATCGCTCTACGGTTGCAGTCTCATCGGCACTACGAGAAGGTGAGCATACTGTGGCGCGGGGACGACGGCCAACTCACTCACCGTCACTTCTTACGTTACTGATTCACCAACCAGAACTCTTGGCAATCAGGGACTTCCATTCATGTCCGCACGGATCGACTGGTATTACCACCGCAAGGGATGAACCAGCTGCGTCAAAGCGCAGGGGTTCCTTGCCAAAGCCGATGCCCGGATCCGCGAGCAAGCTGATGCTCGCACCGAAACCGTCGACGCACGACACGCCGTGACCCTGGCTCGCCAGGCGTCTCACCTGTATGTCGCACGTGGACGGAAGTTCCGGCACGTCAACATGAATACCGAACGGCTCAGCAATGCTGACCTGACCGGTTTGATCACCGGGCGAAGCGGGACACTACGAGCCCCAACGCTCCAACGTGGCAAGACGCTGGTGGTCGGATACAGCGACGAACTCTACAACGAGTTGTTCGGGTAGCATCTGGGACCACGCGGCGACTATTCGTCGTCCAACTGGTCATACAGCGGCAGGTGCCGGTAATAAACCTCCAGGACCAGCAGCTTCATCGCCGTGGCGTAGATCCGACCACCCTGGTTCTCCCAGTTGTCGGCCGGATTCCATGTGCCGGCCATGTGTCCCCCGGCCTGCTGAGTCGCCACCAGTGTCTTGCGGAGTGGTTCGTTCCAGGCCAGCCAGTATTTGCCCTGCATGTGGTACATCACCTGTGTGGCGTAGTACCAGTAGTAGGATGTTCGCTGCTGGCTCCGGCTGGGCAGGTTCTTCAGCAGGTAATCGGCCCCGGCACGCATTCGCGGATCGTTTCGATCAACTCCCATGAACTGCAGGCACAACAGGCCCTCGGCGGTCATCGCCGGCTTGACTCCCCGGTCGGTGTAACCGAACAACCCTCCTACCGGTTGATTGGCTTCAACCCGACGCAACCACTTGTCCAACAACGTGATCGTCTTGGGCGGAATCACCAATCCAGCCATCTCGGCACTCTTCAAGGCCATCATCTGCCAACCAACAACCGACGTGTCCCCTGATTCGCCCGGCTTGTAACGCCAACCGCCGGTGGAGGTGTTCTGGGCCTGGACAATAAATTTGATGGCTTTCTCGGCCGCCGACCTCAACTTCGGGTCTTCGGTCATTCCGTACGCCTCGCAAAGCGCAATCGATGCGATGCCATGGCTGTACATCTGGGCGTGGGCCGCATCACCCTCACTGAGCAAATCCCCGTTGGCCTTTTGCTGACCGATGAGCCACTCGACTCCCTTGGCCACAATCTGCTGGTAACGCCCCGAGCGGTGCGTGTGTCCAGCTGCCAGGAACGGCATCAGTGCCATCCCCGTGGCCGCGGTATTCGAGCGAACCCGGCCGAGCCCTGTGCAATTGGGATGTTGTCCCTTGCAGCGTTCATGGAACCGATCCAGGCTCCAACTCCCGTTCGTGAACTGGTGCGCGGCGAGCCAGACCAATCCGCGGTTGACCGCCTCCTCGCTCTCGTCACTGCCCCCGAACAGCTTGATGTACTTCCGCCGTGTGTCACCCTGCCGCAACGTGAACAACGCACGCAGCCCGATATTGTCCTCGCCCAGTGCAACGCGTGACGCACGGGCCCGTCGACGATCCAGTCGCGACACCACTGGTCCAAAATCGGGGGTCTTGTTGTTGTCCACCTGGCCCGGGTCGCCAATGATCACCCGATCCGGCACCCTGCGAACCGGTCCGGTCATCTCCCTGGGAGTCCGCACGTTGACGGCGGCGGAGGCCGGCTCGCGATCCAGCACCCGGTTGGTAGCCAGCAGGTTGCCGATGTCCACCCCGCGTTCCGGGGCGGGAGTCACGTTCTGGACCTCGGCGCCGGGGGCGGTGTCTGTCGTTTTGGTCACGGGTCGGCGACGGCGGCCCACCGCGCGGACCGTGGCTGGCCCACCGGTTACTGCTTTGGCCACGTCCACTGCCTCGGCCACCTCGATCTCCGCTCCCGTTGCCGCCGCCGGTTCGGGGTCGTCCGGCCCCAGGCCCGCCGCCGGTGCCTCGACCTGGCGACGTCGACGAGGAACGTTGCGAGACAGCGTGGCGTCGGCCACCTGCACGCTATTCTCGGCAGTCGATTTCGCGGTGGACTGCTTGTCAAGCATCACGTCGCTCTCGACTCCCGCGGCAGTGCGGGAAGCCACCAGGCGACTGCGAGTGGAACTCACCTTCCGCCTCGGCGGAGCTGTAGCCAGCTTGGGCGTGGCCGCCACCGCCCGAAGTGCCTGGTCGGTCTGCGGGGCCTCGGCCATCCGGGGAGCCGGACGATCAACCAGTTGGCCAGTCGCGCCCTGTTTCGGGACCGCCGTCGATTCTCGTGGCAGAGAACCGTTGGCCACCTGCAATCGCTGCTCCCGCGGCGCCTGCGCAGCCTCCGGAGTCTCGGCTGTGCCCAGCACCGTCGCCGGCACAGCGGTCGCCGCAGCCACCCGGTTGTCACGGGCGATTCGCACCTCGCGCGGGGCGTCAGTGGAAATTTCTGGCGTCTTGGCAACCGGGACCTTCTTGGGCGAGGAGGTGGCCGGTGCGGGTGTCGCAGCACGAGACCGGCGCGGCACGCGACGCGACACGGACTTGGCCTGCCTCTGCACGGCCGCAGCCTCAACCCGCACCCGCTTCTCCTGCTTGACCGCTTCGGCCGGTGGCAGGGTGGCGTCGGTTGGCGTTTCGAGCATCGCCACCGTCGAATCCGGTCGCGTCCGGCGACGTCGCTCCAATGGTTCCAACGGATTCATCGGAGTCTCGGTCGGCGCTGCCTTGGGGGCCACCCGCAACACCATTTCCGGTGGCAGGGACTGGACCTGCTTCAAGGGTACCTGGGGCAACAGTGACTCGGTCCGCAACGGAACGCTCATCGCCTCGGTCACCTGGCGGGTCACCTCGGGCGTCGCCGAATCATCCAGCGACTGCAGTTCATCAACCTTCTCGTAGGACTCGGGACCATCCTCCTGCGACTTGTGCTGGTTGTCGTCGACCAGGTCCGTCGACGCTTCCCAATCCTGTACCACCTCGGCGATCACACTGACCACCGCATCGAGTTTCCACAGGAACAGCGACAACACCACGATCAGGTGGAAGACGACACTGCCGAAAACGAACCGCGATGCGGTTGCCTTTCGCCACAACCATCCCCGGCTCCAGAGCACCAGTGCGACGAGACCGGCCACCAGCAGGGTGATCCACAACGCTCGTTGCCACAGGTCACCGACAGACAGCCACACCGAATCAAACCGACTCGAATCCCATCCCTGTTGCAACTCGATCTCGCGAGCCACGCTGTGGTACAGCCTGTCTCGACCATCACGGTTGGTGGCGAAAACCAGCCGAAAGCCCTCGGCCGACACTCCCGGCTCGGTCTCGTCGTTCTCGGTATTGATCATCGGCCCGAGGTTCTGGGGCGCGCCGAATCCATTGTCCGTCCAGCGGGCCCGGTAAAGATCCAGGTTGACCGGTTCACCGGGACGAGCGACGCGGTTGGACGCGAAGTACAGGAACCCGCCACCAGGCGAGACAAATGGCGCGCCCTCGTGACTGCCCGAACGGTTCAGACCTTCCAGGGCCCGGACCGATGCGAAGGGAGCCCCGGCTGAACCTCGGCTGGCCTCGTACAAATCAAAATCGTGCCCTGTCAGCGGCCGGCGGATAGTCGCCGACCATTGCGGAAGTTGATCCCCGTCAGCCGTCTCACGATCCGACGAGAAGAACAGGTGCATCCCGTTGGGAGACAATGCCGGGTCAAACTCGTTGGCAACCGAATTGACCGATTCGCCGAGGTTCTGCGGGACGGACCAACCGGCCGCATCGCGTTGGCTGGTGTACAGGTCGTAGCCACCGTGTCCACCGTCGCGATTGGAAAAGAAATACAGTGTTCGGCCATCTGCAGAAATCACCGGCCCGATATCATTCGCCGGAGAATTCAATTCGGCGACCGGCTCGGCTTTGTCCCATCCGGTCTCGGACCGTCGGCTGCGAAAAATGTCCATTCGTCCGTCGCGGCCGCGACGTGTCAGGTAGAGCAACTGGCCATCACCGGCCAGCCGCGGAGCAATCAAGTCGACCGTCTCATCACCCCGATCGGCCTCGATCTCGATCGGTTCGGCCGGTTTCCACGCCACCTGCCGCATCGGGGTTCCCGACGGGGCCGGCCCGACGTCCTGGCCGTCAACGGTCACCAGGCGAGCGACCCGCCTGGGCATGATCCACAACGCTGCCAGCAACACGACCACGATGGCAACGGCCCACAATCCACGCGAGCCGCGCAACCACCCCAGGCCACCCGAGACTCGTTCTCGCCAGTTGGTCATCGGCATCTCACTCCAATCACGTTCCCCCTCCCGCCTGCTGCAGGGCCGCGATCCGGTATCTCATTTCCACCTTGTTGCACATCCCCATCACTCGCACGGCATACCGCAGGGCACTGTCACCATCCCCGCGAATCAGGGCAGTCATCTCGGGGTTGTTCTCCTTGGCCTCCCGGATGATCTGGTAGAGCTGCTGCTCGTTGTAGTCCCGACCAGCCACCTTGAACGCTCCCGCCTTGGTGATGTTGACGATCAACTCCTTGGTCATCGCCAGGGGCTGTGCCTGGGTCACCTCGGGCAACACCACGTCGAGTTCTCGTTCCTCCTGGTGATACTCGGTCGCGACCAGGAAGAAAATCAGCAACAGGAACACGACATCGATGACCGGAGTCAAATCGGGACCCGCTTCCTCGGCACTCTCTTCTGACAATCTCATCGATTCACACGTTCACGACTTCGGGGGTAGTTGCAGCCGCCTGCTCCACGTCCACCTCGGGAGCAATCCTGGCCAGGCAGAGAATTGTCGGCACCAGTTCCTCCGCCATCTCGCGGAAGAATCGTTCGACACGTGCCGTGAAAATTGCCGACAGCAGCAGCGTGGGGATCGCAATTGTCAGGCCTGCGGCGGTCGTCATCAGTGCCAGGTAAATTCCCTCGGCCATCCGCTCGCCGCGTCCGAGCCCCTGGCTGGCGGTCCGAAAAGCGACGATCATGCCAACAACGGTTCCCAGCAAACCGATCAATGGCGCAATACTGCCGACGGTCCGCAACGGCCGGATTCCTCCCCGCAACGTGGCAATCTCGCGGGCCGCCTTGTCTTCCATCGACTTCTCGATTTCCGTCAGTGGCCGCCCGCACCGATCAAGCCCCGCTTCGACAATTCGGGCCACCGGCACATCCCACTTGCCACACAGTTCTCGAAAGGCCGCCAGGCTGGGCTGGGCCGAGGCCGAGAGCGATCGGACCTCGCCGAGAAAACCATCGGGCAACACGTGAATTCGACGTGTTGCGGCGGCCCGTTCGATGGCCACGGTGACACTGTAAAACGAGAAGATCAGCAGGATGCCCATGAACAACCAACCGGTCGGGCCGGTGCCCACGATCAGCGCCAACAGCGACTCGTCCTTGTCATCATCAGCCGCGGGCTCCGGACTGGTGGCAACCACGCCGTCTGCCTCTGGCTCTGCATCTGCCTGGGCCAACACCGGCATGGCCGAAATGGTGACCGTCGCGAACACGATTGCGACAACCCCCAGTCGCCCAGCCATCCGAAACCAACTCCGGCCAGTTCGCGTCCCGCAATCGCTTACCCGCATCCTCGTCTCCAATCGTAGTTGCCTGGCACCTGGGTGGCCGTTGGCCAACCCGGCACCATCACTCACTGTGTCTTCGGCTTGGGCAAGGTGGCCAGCACCTGCGCCGCCGACTTGGCCTCGGGCCTCTTTGGAAATTTCTTGACCACCGTTTCGAGCAGTTCACGAGCCTTGGCATTGTCCTTGAGTTCCTTGAAGCAACGTCCAGCCTCCAGGTACCCCTTGGCCTGCCACTCCTCGTACGGATACTTGAACGCAGCAACCAGGAAACTCGAGTAGGCCACCTTGTACTGTTTCTTCGAGAAGGCAATCTCGCCAATCATGAACCTCGCCTTGGCCGCGGCCTCGGTGTTGGTCTCCTTGGTGACCTGTTCAAAGACCACCAGGGCCCGGGCCAACTGGTTCTGCTTCTGTAACGCCAGGCCCAGGCCGTAGCGTGCCGCGGAGAGTTGCGGGTACTTGGGAAATTCCTTGAGCAGGGCTTCGAAACGTTGCTGCGACTGTGACCACTGCTTGAGATTCAGGTGACAGGTGCCGGACCGATACAATGCTCGAGACCGTTCGGTGGCGTTCTTGTCCGCGACCACCATCTCGAAGTGAACCACCGCTTCCTTCCAGTTCTTGGCCAGGTACTGGCACTCGCCGGCCAACAACAGTGCCTCGGCCCGCTGGTTGCCTTCGGGAAACTCCTTGAGGAGCACGCCCAACTGTGCCACGGCCTCGGGGTACCGTTCCTGTCGGTACTGTACCCAACCGAGTTGATAGAGCAGGCTCTGGCGGACAGACGGTTTCTTGACCCCCTTCAGCCCGGCAACATACGCCTTTTCGGCTTCGGGCAACTGCTTCTCGTCATCGGTCTTTTCCAGAGCCTGTCCAATCCGGAACCAGCACTCGGCCACCAGGGGACTCGTTGGCACCTCGGCCACCAACCGCCGGTAGGTGGCTGTCGCCTGTGGAGCCTGGTCGGTGGCCTGGTAGGCGAAGGCCAGTTCATAGAGCAGGTTGTCTTTCTGGGCAAACTTGGGTTGCTCCTTGAGCACCACATTGAAGGTCGCGATGGCCGGCTTGTGTTGTTTGAGTCCGACCTGGCACAACGCCATTTCAAACCTCGCGTCGGCAGCCTGCTCGACCGCCGGGGGTGGCTTGTGGGCCAGGTAGGCCTGCAACTCTGTCACTGCGCCGGCAAAGTCCTTCAGTTCGCGCAGACACGAACCCCTCAGGCGTCGTCCCCGGCCGACGATCGGGTGAGTGGCAAACTTCGCGGTCAGTTGCTGCAGGGCCACCTCCGCGGGCTTGAACTCCCCCTTCTCGAACAAGGCCGCTCCCATGCCAAACTGGGCCAACGGAGCCACGTCGCTCTTGGGAAATTCGGACAGCACTTTTTTGAACAGCACCACGGCCGGATCGTGTTTCTTCTGGATCCGGGCAATGTCGCCCAGTTCATAAAGCGCCCGATCCCGAAACACGCTCTTGGGAAACTGAGTCTGCAACTTGTTCAGTTCGACAACCGCCGGGTCCAGCTTGGCGTCGTCCTTGAGCGTCGCACCCAGAACGTACAACAACTCGTCGACCCGCTCCCACTTGGGGGCGGCGGCCACCGCAGCCCGGAATGCCACAATCGCCTCGGCCGGCCGCTTGGACACCTGGTGGCTCCGTCCCAACAACAATCCCGCCTCGGCTTTCAATTCGGGATCGGACAAACCGGGAATCGCGCCGGCCAGGTGAGCAACCGCCGGGTCAAATTTTTCGGAACGGTACAGGCAAAAGCCAATCCGCACCGTCGCCGCCGGCACGTGCTGGTGCTTGGGATACTCACTCAACAGCCCGCGAAACAAGGCCTCGGCCTTGGCCCAGTCGGGTTTTTCACCCAACAGGTACGCCTGTCCGCCCACGTAAAGTACTTCTGGCCGCAACTCGTGCTTGGCCCGTTTCGCATCAGCCAGGAACTTCGTGACCGACAACAACGACTCGGTCGGCTTGTCGATCTGCAAGTGGGCCAATGCCGACATGTACAACGCGCTGGCTGCCAACTGGTGCTCAGCGTACTTCCCCGTGAATTCCAGGAATCCGGCAGCAGCAGCAGCCCGTTTCTCGGGCTGGGCATACAGTGCTTCACCGCGGAAATACACCAACTCTGGCAACCGTGGGTGCTTGGAAAATGCCGCGATCGCCTTGTCGTACACGACCACCGCATCAGCCGGTTTCTTCAACTTCACCAGGGTGCGTCCCAGCCACGCCGACGCCTCAGCCCCCTCGACCGACTTCGGGTCCGCCACCACGGGGGTCAACGCCTGCTGGGCCTTGGCGTAGTCGGCCACTCCAAACCGACACTTTCCGGCCGCCAACAACGACTCGGAGGTGTAGGAACTCTTGGCGAATCTCTTGGGCAACGACTCGAACACCGCCGCCGCTTCGGCCAGCTTCTGCTGCTGGCGCATCGCGTGTCCCTGCTGCAGCAGCGCGAGATCGGCCTGGGGGAAATCCTTCACTGCAGCCGCCCGCGCAAACAACGGCTGCGACTCGGCAAATTTCTCCTGGCGAAACAGGCACAAGCCCAACCGCAGGCTGATCTCGGTCGCCTCGGGTCGTTTCCCATGAGCCTTGAGGAAACGCTGGTAGGTCACCACCGCGGCCGGGTATGTCTTCAGCCCTTCCTGGGCAGTCCCCAGTCCGTAGAGGATGTCAGGTTCAAGCTTCGGCGACGGCTTCAATGCCAATGCCTTGTTGTAAACAACCACCGCTGCCGCGAGCTTCTCGGCCGAGAACAGGCACTCGGCCTGGTAGTACAAAGCCGGCAGTGCAAAAGCACTCTTGGGATAGCGCGCGGCGACCCGACCGTATTCGACGGCAGCTGCTTCGAAGTCCGGGGCCTTCCCTGACCCGACTGCGATATTGTCCATCGCCAGGCCCAGGTTGTACTGCACCCGGTCGGCGAGCTTGTACTGCGGATTGAGCTTCAACAACTGCCGCAGTGTTGCGCTGGCTCCGGGATACTGTTTGAGCTGCAACTGGCAGACGGCCAGGTTCAGTCGCACCGCCGGCAACCGCACACTCTTGGTGTGCGTTGTCAGGAACTTCTTCCAGTGCGTCGCCGCATCGGCGAACAGCCGCTTTTTCTGGAAACCCTGGGCAACGACATAATCGCGTGTCGCAGCTTTCTCGGCCTCCGTCTCCTGGGCGATCGTGACGGTCGCCAGCAACAGCGTAGCCATCGCACCACAGAACAGCCTCGCGGCCAGCCGCGGGCCTCCTCCTCGGCCTCGCATCTTCACACCCCCAATGCCCCGGTGTCGTTATGGCATGACGCCAAAATTCCAACGTGGTGGAAACGTATCATCCAAAATTGATTCGTCGTGTTGGCCAGATGATACCCACACCAATCCAGACTCTCAACAGGCTGTCCACTGTGGTCACACTAAAGTCGCAACACATCTCGAGGCTCAAATTCCCTATATTAACGCTGACTGCCGTCGCAAGATCGGGCCGGGGAGGCGATCCTTGATCAACTGCGAGGCCCACGATGTCCGAAACACGGTCCCGGATCCTCAATCTCCCCCGCCCAAAAATTGCCCTGGTCAGTTCACACCTCGGCCGGTGGCCGCACCGTCGTCATGACTGGTTTGCAGCACTGGCGACCGCCTGCAACAACCTGGTGCCTGCCGGATCCACGCTGCTGTCGGCTGCTGGCACGACGACATCTCCCTATCTTCCGCGTTGTGCTGAATTGTTCGGTCATCGCATCGAGACGAAGCCGGTTCCGGGGGTACCGCGACGTGCTCGAGATCGCCTGTGCGTCGAGAACGCCGACACGGTCATCGTTCTATCGGCTCGCAATCACAGTCGGACCGCATCGCTGGTCACCGAACTCACACAGCTTCCGGCGGGAATTCGGCCGGTTGTGTGGTTCGCCCGAACGGCGAGCCTGGTCCCCCTTGCCACGGCGATGTCCTGGGAATCACACGGGGCACGTCCATTCCTATCACGGTGTCGCACGCCGGCCACGCCCTGGACCACCTCGGCCACCACACGACTGGCGACCGTCCAGGACAAAAGGCGTGACGACTGGCTCATTCATTGCACTCGTGAGTGCGACGGACCATGGCCGGGCCAGTCCCGCGAGGAGTACCTGGACAACCTGATCCTGGGCCGGGCGGATTCCGACCATTCGGTGCAATGCACCTTGAGACGGATCCTGGTTGAGGGACGTCTGCGAGCCGTATCGCGACCGGTCCGTGGCGCTCCACCGGCGGTCAGTTTCACATCCTGTCCACTTGAACAACTCGGCTCGCGTCGTGTCTTCCGTCCACACCGCGGCCGCTGGGACTTCGAACCCTACGGGTTGGCCATTTCGCAAGATTGGCTCATCGCCCGTGGTGCCCGACCGGTCGTGTACCGGGATCATCCGGACCTCTCCGGCGAGGACCCGTTCGAACAACCGGCCGTCTCCGGAGGAAACACCGGCATCGACTGGACCGGGGAACAGGAATGGCGACATCCGGGCGATATCGACCTGTCTCTTATCCCACCCGATTGCGGACTGGTGCTGGTCGGCCAAGACACGGATGTCCCGGCCGTGGCCGATCACTCGTCGTGGCCGATCGCCGTCATCAGTCGTTTCCGGAAAGACGATACAGCGATACAATGAGCCGCCCCTTGCCCACTCCCCCGACCGGACACAGGTTGCGCCTGTCCCCCCATGCCTGCCAACCTCACGCCCCAGTACCAGAAAGCCGAAAACGCCTACCGGCAGGCACAATCGGCCGGAGAGCGGGTCGAGTGCCTGGAAGAGATGCTTGCCATCATTCCCAAGCACAAGGGGACCGACAAACTGCAGGCCGACCTCCGCAAGCGGCTCAAGGAAGCCCGCGCCGAGAGTACCTCCGAACAGTCATCGGAGAAAAAAAGCCGCAGTTACAAGGTGCCCCGGCAGGGTGCCGGACAGGTCGTGTTGGTCGGAGGCCCGAATGCCGGCAAGAGTCGAGTGGTCGACGAATTGACCAATGCCAGCCCCGAGGTGACCGATTATCCATTTGCCACGCGGGAACCACTGCCGGCCATGATGTCCTGGGAAGACATCACCGTGCAGTTGATCGACACTCCACCGGTGACCGAGACACACATCGATGCCTACCTGACCGGCCTGGTCCGAGCCGCCGACCTGGCGCTCCTGGTCTTTGACGGCAGCAGTGACGATGCGCCAGATGACACGGAAGCCGTCATACGACAATTCACGGAACGGAAGACACTCTTCTCAAACCGTACCGGATTCGACGAGGACGATTTCAGTACCGTTCACGTCCGGACACTGCTCGTGGTGACCCGCGCATCGGACCCCGATGCCGAAACGAGAATTTCTTTATTTGAAGAACTGACCGAATCGGCGCACGAGACAGTCCGTGTCGAATTTGATAACCCGGACTCCCGCGACTCACTTCGGGAAATCGTCTACCGCAAGCTCGATGTGATTCGTGTCTACACCAAGCGTCCGGGAAAAACGGCCGATTTTGAATCGCCTTTCACGGTTCCACGAAACGCGACGGTCGAGGACCTGGCGTTGCGGGTGCATCGAGAACTGGCTACCACTCTCAAGTTTGCCCGGATCTGGGGAGACACTGTTCACGATGGACAGAGTGTCGGTCGCGAACATGTCCTCTCGGACAAGGATCTTGTCGAACTGCACGCCTGACGCAGTTCCCCTTTCCAACCACTGCCTACGGTTTTCGACCGAATGAGACACATTGGATCGCTTCCTGATCAGGCGGCTGCCCGGAGATTCCGGGCCTGGCTACTCAGTCTCGGCACGGCCACTGACATTGAACAGGAAGACGAGCAGTGGACCATCTGGATCCACGACGAGGACCTGGTCGAATCGGCCCGCGCAGAACTCGAGAGTTTCCGGGCAACACCACAGTCCGATCTCTATGTCCAGGCCGAACAGGCCCTGGAGGCCGCCGAACGCGCCACCGCCAGGGTCAACCGACCAGCCCCCACCCACCCACGGGCCGGCCAACAATGGACCATCACTCCCTCGCGAAGCTGCCCGGCCACTGTCGCCCTGATGGGTCTCTCGGCACTGCTGACCCTCGTCTGTGTCCGTGGCCTCAGTCCCGAAGGCGATTTTGAGTTCCAGATGGCCTACGAGCCAGTGATGAGCAAGTTGACAATTGTTGACATCGAGGAACGTGCCGAGGGTGTCTTCACCTCCACCTACAACATCTCGAAAGCTGCCGAACATCTCTGGGAGGCCGTCACGACCGATCGCGACTTCCAGCCGCCAGATCATGGAGTCGGACAGATTCTGCATGGCCACGTCTGGCGACTGGTGACACCCGCCTTCCTGCACTTCAGCATCCCCCACATCCTGTTCAACCTGCTGTATCTCAGGTTCCTGGGAGGCGAGGTCGAATCGAAACGGGGACTGGCTCGCTACCTGGGACTGATCCTGTTGGTCGCCATCATTTCCAACGTCGGACAATACGCCATCACCGGATCACCACTGTTTGGAGGCATGTCCGGGGTGGTGTATGGAGTCTTTGGCTACATCTTGATGAGGGAGCGGTTCGCTCCGCAGCAGGGTCTGTCGATGCCACCAAACACCACGTTCTGGTTGCTTGGCTGGTTTTTCCTCTGCATGTTCGGCGTGATCGGTGGGGTTGCCAACGGGGCACACGCGTTCGGCCTGGCCTCGGGAATGCTGGCCGGGCTGTGGCCGGCGCGGACGTAGCCTGGAGACCAGCTTTGGCCCGCATGCCGCTCGCGACGGAGCCGTGTCCAGCTGGCTACTTGCCGACGCAGTACAATCGCTTGGTCGAACGGATATAGACCCGCCCTCCCAGCGGGGTGATCGACGCCCGGAAGATTTCCTCCGCCGGCGCCTCCATTCGATTCCTCGCGACGATCTCCGGCTTCGGTCCCGGGCGGACCACAAATGTCTCGCCCGCCTCGTTGATGAAGAAGGCCAGGCCGTTCCAGGCGACCGGCGAGGCCGAGAAGTTGGTCCCAAGCCGTTCCAACCACAACTGCTTGCCGGACTTCGTGTCGTAGCAGCCCAGGATTCCACCACGCAGGCCGACAATCAACACGTACTTGCCAATGACAATGGGCGAAGGAATGTCGCGACCGTTGCGCTGGACTTGCCACGCCACGTGGCTGCCGGTCACATCACCGGCACCACCGGGACGAATCGCGGTCAGGTACGGTCTCGTGCCGTTGCTGGTGAACAGCAGCCCGTCTCCGAGAGTCACCGTGGGCGTTCCTCGGCCCGACTTGTTCTTGACTCGCCACAGTTCCTTTCCGGTCCCGGGGTCATAGGCACACACCGCCGCGTGTCCGTTGACCACCAGTTCGTCGTGTCCACCGACACGGACCAGGACTGGCGTGCTCCATCCACGAAAATTGTCCCGATCGGTCTTCCACAACTGCTGACCGGTCTTTCGATCGAAGGCAGCGATGTAGGCCTGCTTGTCCGAGTCAACGAGTTGGACGACGGAGTTCCCCACCAGCACCGGGCACGAGGCCGAGCCCCACCTGTTGTCGAAAACGCCGACGGGCTTTTGCCAGACCGGCGTCCCATCAACACGGTAACAGTGAATTCCACCACCCTCGCCAAAGAACGCGTAAACGAATTCCCCGTCAGTGACACAACTGGCCGAGGCGTAACCGTTCATGTTGTGGGTGGGAAGAGCAGGACCGGTGAAGGCGGTGTGTTTCCAGGCCAGCTTGTGCGTGTCTCGATCAACACACAGCACCACCCGCTGCTTCCCCTTGTCCAGTGACGCGGTCAGAAAAATCCACCGGCCCCAGATCGTTGGTGACGATTGGCCGTGTCCGGGCAATCCAACGGACCAGGCGATCGAGTCTTTCGACCACTGGTTGGGAAGATCGCTTTCTGTCGAATGCCCATCACCTCGCGGACCACGCCAGCCGGGCCACGAGGGCACCGCCGCCGACACCGTTGCGACACACAGTGACACGACGAGAATGATCGGCCCCAGGGACTTGCCACTCACCAACTCACCAGCAAAACCAATTCGCGTCGACATCTTCGGAAGCCCTCCTCGTGTTGCCAGTAACCGACGTCACAGGGTAACAATTCGATGACTGCATCGGTAATCTCCCCGTCGCCCAATCGTGATCAACAACCGTTCCCGGCCGCTTGTTGCCCCGCTGATGGACTGGTACAGTCCGCGAGGATGGCCGTTTGGCTGAATCCGAGTGATTTCTATGCGGGGAGTTGACCATGTGGACGCTGGGAAAATGGCAATCACGGATTAGGGACATACGGATGGCTCGGCATGCGACAGTTGTTGCCATCGCGGTCGGTCTTCTTGTTCACACCGGGCTGGTGCAGGCTGAGACAAAGCTGGTAACGGCCGTCGAGGGAATCGCCGAATTTCAACTCGACAACGGCTTCCGCGTCTTGCTGGTGCCCGACAAATCGCGGCCGACCGTCACGGTCAACCTGACGGTTTTTGTCGGATCCCGACACGAGGGCTATGGCGAAGCCGGAATGGCCCACCTGCTGGAACACATGCTGTTCAAGGGGACCACCCGACATCCCAATGTCCCCAAGGAACTCCAGGACCACGGGGCCCGTTTCAATGGCACCACCTGGGTTGATCGCACCAATTACTACGAAACGCTTCCGGCCAGTCCCGAGAACCTGGCGTTCGCGCTGGAATTGGAATCCGACCGGATGATGAACAGCCTGATCCGGGCTGAGGACCTGGCCTCCGAGATGTCCGTGGTCCGTAACGAATTCGAACGGGGAGAAAACAGTCCCTCCCGGGTGCTGTCCCAGCGGATGATGGCCGTCGCCTACGAGTGGCACAATTACGGCCGGTCGACGATCGGAAACCGGGCCGACATCGAGCGCGTGCCCGTCGCCAACCTGCGGCAGTTCTACCGCAAGTACTACCAACCGGACAACGCGATGGTGATCGTCGCCGGACAGTTCGATCCACGCCAGGCGGTGTCGTTGATCGAGAAGACATTTGGCAAGATCCCCAGCCCCAAGCGTAAACTCGCTGCGACCTACACCGAGGAACCGCCGCAGGACGGCGAGCGATTCGTCACCTTGAGACGAGTCGGCAAGGTCGCGGTCGTCGGAGCGATTTACCATATTCCGGCCGGACCACATCCCGACTTCGTTCCACTCAACGTGCTCACCGACATCCTCTCGAATTCCCCCACCGGCAGACTTTACAAGTCACTGGTCGAGACCAAGCGAGCCGCGAGCCTCCAGGGTGACGCCTTCGCCTTCCATGATCCGGGCGTGATCGAGTTGATGGCCGAGGTCACCCCGGGGAATGACCCCCGCGACGTGCTCAACCGCCTGACCGACACGATCGACCTGGTCGCCAGTCAGGGCGTGACCCAGGAGGAGATCAAGCGGAGCCAGGCCCGGTTCCTGCGGCAACGCGAACAAGCCTCCAACGACACCAGTCAACTCGCGATTCAACTCTCCGAATGGGCTGCGCAAGGTGACTGGCGACTGTACTTCATCGACCGGGACCGTCTCGAAAAAGTGACCACTGCCGACGTTCAACGCGTGGCCAAGACCTACCTGGTCGCAAACAACCGTACCGTTGGTCTGTTTCGGCCGACCAAGATCGCCTCGCGCACCGCGATTCCCGCCACGCCAAATCTCGCGGAGATGATCGGCAACTACAAGGGGCGCAAGACGGTCGCCGCGGGTGAAGCATTCGACGTTTCGCCGGACAACATCGAAAAACACACGATCCGGACCAAGCTCACCAGTGGCCTGAAAGTCGCCATGTTGTCCAAGAAGACTCGTGGTGAGGCGGTCAATCTCACGCTGACATTGCGGTACGGCACCGACAAAACGCTCGGCGACAAGACCAGTGCCGGAGCACTTCTGCCGACGCTGATGGCCCGCGGCACCCGGAAATACACGCGAACCGAGCTCACCGACAAGTTGGCAGAACTCCGAGCATCACTCTCGGGTTCTGGCAGCCGCAGCAGTGCGGGCCTTGCCGGATTTTCGGTGAAAGCCACTCGCACAACATTGCCCCAGGTCCTGGACCTGCTCAAACAGGTGCTGCGCGAGCCCACTCTGCCGGAGACTGAATTGACACTGATGAAACAGCGAATGCTGGCTTCCCTGGAACAGCAAAAAGCTGAGCCACAATCGCTGGCCATGAGAAAACTCCGAAGAGCATTTCGCCCGTACCCCTCGACCAACCCCCGGTACGAACCGACGATCGAAGAGGAAATCGCCCAGATCAAGTCGGTTGACCGGAAGCAACTGGCTTCACTCTACAAGAACTTCCTGGGGGGAACTCATGGCGAACTGGCGATCGTCGGTGACTTCGACCCCAAGACCACGCTGCCCTTGCTCGAGAAACTTGTCAGCGGCTGGGAGGCCACAGAGCCGTACAAGCACATCCAGAAACACGGAGACAACCCCTACAAGCCAGGCACTCACAAGATCCTCACTCCCGACAAGGCCAATGCCTTCTACTGTGCCGGGCTGGTCTTTTCGATGAAGGATTCTCATCCCGACTACCCCTCACTGGTCATGTCCAACTTCATCCTGGGGGGTGGGTCCCTGGCCTCGAGACTGGGCAACCGGGTTCGACAACAGGAAGGACTCTCCTACGGCATCATTTCCTTCTTCAATGCAACAAGTGTTGACCAGCGTGGCAGCCTGACGATCGCGGCGATCTCGAACCCGCAAAACTCTCCCAAGGTGGCCGTGGCTATCCGTGAAGAGGTCGACAAGTTACTCAAGTCCGGTGTCACGCCCGCCGAACTGGCAGCCGCCCAGAAGGGGTACCTGCAATCCCTGCGGGTCGGCCGCACCGACGACGCCCGCCTCGCCAGCCTGCTCGCCGGGTCACTTTTCTCCAAGCGGACACTGGCCTTTCACGCGGAACTCGAAAAAAATATCTCCGGAACAACCGCCGAGGGTGTTCTGCAGGCAACCCGGAAATATTTCGACCCCAAGAGACTGGTGGTGGTCACCGCGGGCGACTTCAACAAGAAGCCAGAAAAACCCGCACCCAAGAAGACAGCTCCGAAAAAAAAGAAAGCCACCCGGTGACCTCGGCTCTCACCCAATCCTGACGAACCACGACAAGAGGCTCGACCAATGTTCACACGATCCTTGCTGGGTGTCCTGCTGACAATCTCATCCGTCTCGGCAGCCGGATTCTCCTACCCGCTGTTCGACGGCAAGACCCTCGACGGCTGGACCATCGAGAACGATTGCCGGGCCGACGTCAACAAGGGCACGATCCGGCTACTGGAAGGCAACGGCTGGCTTCGCAGCGATCACGCCTACGGTGACTTCATGCTACACGTTGAATGGAAGGCCGAGAAGGACTCGAAATACGACGCCGGGATCTACATCCGCACCCAACCCGGTGGCTCCCCGTTTCCGTCGAAGGGCTACCAGTTGAACCTGCTGGAAGGCAAGGAAGGCGCCTGTGGCAGCCTGAAGGGAGCCACGCCGCCGCCGGGGCTGATCCGCAAGGGACGCTGGAACAGCTTCGACATCATCGTCGTCGAGGACTCGGTGTCACTGGCCATCAACGGAAAGCCTGCCTACCGGGCCAGCGGGATCACCATCGAACGCGGTCACATCGGGCTGCAGGTCGAGGTTCCCGGCGGGGGACGATTTGCAATCCGCAATGTCCAGATCACGGAACTGGGATACACGAGCCTTTTCAATGGTCGTGACCTCACCGGATGGGAAGGAGCCGGACAAGCCGCCTCGACTTGCTGGCGAGTTCGCAAGCACAAGCCCTCTGCCAATTATTCGAAACTCTGGGCCCGCGCCGTGGCTCGCTACAAGGAACTCGGCGGCAATCCGGCCGGACTGGGCGAACTCGCAAATCGCCAAGACGGCGATGGAACCATCGAATGCACCGGAAAAAAAGGACCGTGGTTGCGAACGTCCCGGCAATTCGGCGATTTCAATCTCCGGTTCCAGTACCAGGTCTCACCTGGTGGAAACAGCGGAATCTATGTTCGCGTGCCCGCAGATGGCAAGCACCACCGTGACAACGACAAGTTGCCACCGGCCGGTTTCGAAGTCCAGGTACTTGACGACAACGCCAAGAAATATGCCAAGCTCAAGGACTACCAGTACTGCGGGTCGGTCTACGCGATCTCCGGAGCCACGTCACGCGTTTCCAAGCCGGCTGGCCAATGGAACACGATGGAAATCAACTGCATCGGACAACACATCACCACGACTCACAACGGTGTGACAATTGTTCGGATCGATGCCAAGAGCCACCCGAAACTCGCGTTGAGAAAACTGGATGGCTTTCTCGGTCTACAAAATCACAGCACTGTTGTCAGGTTTCGTCGCCTGAGGATTGGACCGGCGGTGGCGGGTCACTGATCTCGGACAGCAGCACCACGATTTCCTCCGCGGTCGGCGTGTGGCCCATTCCCAGCCTTCCGAGGATGCCCCGGGTCCGCCAGCGATTGTAGATCTCTCGTCCCGACCACTCGATCCGAAACGTTCCCCAGAACGCTTCATGGAGTTCGGTGGACAATCCCAGTTCCGATTCCAAGGCGCTCGCGATCGCCTCGGCGGGCGTGGCAAAACCGCACAAACGGCAAAAGTAAATCCTCACTGGCATCGTCGCATCGCCACCTGACCACTCGCTGACATTCATCTCTCATATTCTGATCACGCTGGTCCCACGCATTCAATCCAAACCGGCCATCATCTCCAGGAATCCACCAGCCACTTCCAGGCGGCCGACCGATTCCTCAACAACACTTTCACCGCTATACTCGGCCGCAACCCGGTAACTGTGCAGGCAATGGTACGACGATGCACCCGGCAATCGAGACGTACGAACAAGCAATTGAGTTCCTGTTTGGGCGAATCAATTACGAACGGCTCAACAGCGATCTCTACTCTGCCGGCGACTTCAAGCTCGATCGCATGGCTCACCTGCTCGAGCGAATTGGGAATCCCCAGGACCATGTCCCGGTCGTACACGTCGCCGGCAGCAAGGGTAAGGGATCCACAGCGGCGATGATTGCCGCTGGCTTGAGCGCCTCCGGACACCGAACCGGGTTGTTCACGTCTCCGCACATCGAGGCATTCGAAGAACGAATGGTCGTCGATGGTGTACAGCCAACCCGTGAACAATTGATTCGCCTGGTCGACGAAATTGCCGGAGTTGTACGGGACATCGAATCCGAACCCGGACGGGTCTCACCCACCTATTTCGAATTGGCTACGGCCCTGGCCTGGTTGCACTTCCGGTCGAACCGGACCGAGTGGGCAGTGCTCGAGGTGGGACTCGGTGGTCGACTCGACGCCACCAACATCTGCCAACCACTCGTGTCGGTCATCACCACCATCAGCCGTGACCACACGAACTTGCTGGGAAGTGATCTCGCTGATATTGCCCGGGAGAAAGCCGGCATCATCAAGCCCGGTGTACCGGTCGTCTCTGGCGTCGAACAACCGCGAACGGCAGCGACAATCGAGGACATCGCGGCGGAACGCGAAGCTCCGATCTGGCGACTGGGACGCGACATCCAACTCGACCATGACCCCCAGCAACACGTGGCCCGGATCTCGACCCCCGCCAGAACGTGGCCTGACATCAAAATACCCCTACCCGGCCGACACCAGGCCATCAATACTGCGTTGGCCGCCGCTGCAATCGATCTTGTCGATCAGCGTGGAACAACAGTTCCGGTTGATGCCGCATGTGAGGCCATCGGACAACTGACGTGGCCGGTGAGGATCGAGACAATCGGGTATCACCCACGTGTCATCGTCGATGCGGCTCACAACTGGGCCAGCCTCCGGGCCTTGATTGAAACACTCGACGCTGACCCGACAACCGCAGCCGATTCTCGACAACGCCTTCTGATTTTCGCGACCTCGCGAGACAAGGATGTCGACGGATCGCTCCGCCAACTGCTGCCACGGTTTGACACCGTGATCCTGACACAATTCCAGGACAATCCACGTGCGGTGCCCGTCGAGTCACTACATCGGCGCGTCCGTGAATTGTTTGACACACCAGTCCACGCCACGCCCGATCCCGCGTCCGCATGGCATCTGGCGCGGCGACTGGCCAACCGTGACGACCTGATCTGCGTCACCGGATCATTCTTTATCGCCGCCGAAATCCGCGAACTGGTCCTCGACCAGCCACGGGTTCAAACAACGACAACCCACTAGCCACAAAAGACGGCTAGCGATTCTGTCCTGGGAATCCGCCGCCGCCCATCGGACCGCCGCCGCCGCCCATCGGACCGCCACCGGGGAATCCGCCGCCCATCGGACCGCCACCGCCGCCCATCGGACCACCACCCATCCCCGGTATCGCGCCACCACCACCCATGCCACCGCCCATGCCGGGTATGCCACCGCCCATGCCGGGCATACCACCACCCATGCCGGGCATACCGCCACCCATACCGCCACCCATACCGCCACCCATACCGCCACCCATGCCGCCACCATAGGCGTTGTCACGACGGATCGGATTCTTCTTACCGCGGCCGTTTTTCTTCTTTCCTGAACCACCCTCGGCATTGCCACCCATCGGATTGTTACCCGAGAACTGGAACCCGGTGTTCGAGTTCGAGTCACCGGGCTTCTTCTTGTTCAACAGATCTTGCCAGGGCTGTCGGTCATAGGCCAACTGCTGTTCCTCGCCAAATTCACGGTTGACCTCAAGTGGAGTGCGGCCATGAGACACCAGTTGGCCGTACCGGTTGACGACCAGGGCCCCTGAAGTCGCCCCGGTTTGTTCGCGGCGTTTGTTCAGTTCGCCGATGGGCAAATCCGGATGTTCCGACTCGTCAAGTGACATGGGAGTATGGATGTCAAGCAATACATCCCCTGTCTGCAAGTTGACACTCTCCTTCTCGAACTTCTCCTCCGCTGGCCTCAAGACAAGAGTATCCAGTTCACTGGAGATGAACTGTCCGAACTGGGCCTTGATCTTCCCATTCACGTCAGTTCCAGCCGAAGGAAACCACTGGTAGACATTGAAGTCCGCCATCCCCGGTGTCGTGCGTCGTTCGGGCAACACCCGGGTCAGGAAGTAACGCACCGACCGGCGAACCACGGCCGCCCCCGGGACAACCGCCTGACGAGGAACGTTCCAGACTCCACTGGGTGCACTCCAGGCAGTCTTCAGGGTTTCCTGATCAGCCGATGCCACGGCAGACTCGTGCAACATGGATGGCGGCTTCTCATAATTCGGATTTCGCAACACCAGCCGCACGCGATAACGATACGCGTTTCCAGGAACAACGTCGAAGTCCAGGTAACGGAACAACAACACCTGGCCAGAGAGGCCAGCCTGGAATTGATCGGCACCCCGGCTGGCAGCATTGTTGTCGGAAAACTGGCCGGTAAATCCTTGGAACCCCTTCTGGCCCATTGCCTTGGTAGCATTCTGGCTGATCGAGTTGCCCTTCGCCCCCTGCATCACTTTTCCGCGAATCCCACGAATATCGTGCTGGAACGCGGAAAAACCGCCTTTTTGTCGTCTCTGCTTGGCTGTAGGTTGATCCTTCTGCGATTCCTTCAATGCCTCGGCATTCTCAAGAACCTGCCGTTCACGGGCTTCAGCCGACAGCAACCGCAAACGCGGATGTGTACCAAACCAATCCCACTCACCAGCCTCACGGAGAGGCAACGGCATGCTGACCACCTGGTCAGTCAGGTCAGCCGAAACGACGTCAGCGTCCCACTCGACTGACAACACGATATCACGAGCAGCTTGAAGGTTGATCTTGCGCCATTCTCCACTCCATGGATTGTCACCAGCCACGGCCGACTGACGCTCCAATTCGAAATCAACAAAATCCAGCCGCTCGAGAGCTTCGGACAATGTGTCAAGATTCAGGGCGCGTTGGAACTGCTCCGCCTGGTTCTTGAGCATCACCAGTCCGCGGATCGACACGAAATTGTATCCCTGGGGAGTTCCAACCCGCTCATTGGCGTTGTAGACAGATCCACCACCACCACCACCGAATCCGCTGTCACCCATCGGCGAACCACCAGACGCTCCCATCGGATTCCCGCCGCCGATCTCGGCCGATCCAGGCTTAGGCGGGGCACCACCGATAAAACCGCCACCGCCACCGCCCATTGGCGAACCGGAATTCGTACCAAAGCTGTTCCCGGCACCACCACCCGTGACTGCCGAACGTTTCTTGCGAGGTGCCACTGAACTGCGAGGCCGTCCAACTTGCGGAGCACCCTGCTGACCCACAATTCGACCAGCCACTTTTTCTTCGCCACGCTTCTCCGACTCATCCTCTTCATCTTCCCCGGTCGGAACCGGACTCAAGATCGCCTGGCTGGCATCGGCCAACAAATCGAGTACCGGCAACAACACCGGCATGCGATCCCTGTCCTTTTTCTCATACGGTGGAAAATGAAACGGCGTGACGTACTCGAATCGCTTGACATCAATCTGGGTGGTCCTCGCTCCGACCACTCCCCGCACGTCAGCCAATCCCTCGTATGTCGACTTCTCCTGGGCCTTGGTCCATGGGGCCAGAGCATGCGCCTGCTTGGCCGCGTCAATCTTGGCCTGGAAGTCGTTCGGATGGGTCTTGAAAGCAGACCACTTGGCCGACTCGGTCATCAGCGGTTGATAGATCAGTAGATACACCACGACCAGGCCGACACCAGAGAGCGCGAACTTCTCAATGTGGGCCAAACCCATTTGAAGAAGTTGATCCGGTTTGATTTTTCCAGCCATATTCCTGTCCTCTTTCCTCAGCCTCACAACGGAAACCGCCAGTGATGCCATCGCCCACCGCGATATCCCGTCTGTTCCTGTCTTTTCGTATTTTCAATTGGAATCCGATGCAGCCCAAAGACTCTATCGGACTCCTACTGTTCGATTCGTAAAACCAATGGGTTTCAAAGTTTCTCAGTCACATCAACCTTGGGGTTTGGTAGCCGCCGGAGCCGCACCGGGATTCACTGCCGGAGCCGCACCGGGATTCACTGCCGGAGCCGCACCGGGATTCACTGCCGGAGCCGCACCGGGAGTCACTGCTGGAGCCGCACCGGGAGTCACTGCTGGAGCCGCACCGGGATTCACTGCCGGAGTCGCACCGGGATTCACTGCCGGAGTCGCACCGGGAGTCGTTGCCATGTTACTCGCATCGCCTTCCGTCGCATTTGGATCAACTGCTGGCCTCTTGTAGAGAGTCATCAAGCCAACAACGACGACAGTGGCCAAGTGCGGATTCTCTGTTGGAACCACGTTGACATTAGAGAGAAGACCACTGGTCGATGGCATTGCTTGTGCCGGAGACTGAAAACCTGCTCCGCCCTGGCCACCAAAGCCACCCATGGGAGTGCCACCACCGGCGCCACCGGGAGCCTGAAGTCCGACATTGGCTGAACTGGCACCACCACCACCAGCACCCATCGGAGTACCACCACCGCCACCCATCGGAGTGCCA
>CAWVUS010000010.1:0-45556 GCA_963933195.1 uncultured Planctomycetaceae bacterium | reverse complement strand
GAACCCAGCATCGAAGAACCCAGCGACGCCCCAACGGAGAACTTTCCACCGAAAGATCCTCCGGTGTCTGAACCCAGGGCCACGCGACAACGCGACACCGTGTCCCGGTCGGCATTCCTGATTTTGCTCAGTTATGCCAGTGCCGTCACCCTGGCCTGTCTCTGGCTGTTCTACCAGTTGCAGAACGCACCATTGCACAACCTGGAGCGACTGCCCGACCCAATCGATCAGGCCGCCGGTGGAACACCGCGACTGACACTGGTCGCCGTCGACAGTCCCATGCCGACCGGCCACACCCTGGCACTGGGCCAGTCTCGAAAATTCGGGCACATCCGGGTGACACCACTGCGGGTCAGCCGCGGGTCACTCGGATTCGAAGCACTCCGGCAACTGGGTGGTGGAATGAGCCGGAAGCCCATCGGACCGGTCCTGAAACTCCATCTCCAACTGGAGAATGAATCGAGTGACCAGGAGATCGCTCCCCTGGACCGAACGCTGATGCTCTCGCGCCGGTATGACAACAACCAGGTCCTGGCCAACAATTTCCTGCGAGCCGGCAAGGATGCCTCGATCACGCTGCTGCACGACAATCCGCTGGAGGGAAACTGGAACTGGAAAGGCCAGGGAGCCGACCGGGTCAATGGCAAGGTGCTGGAGCCGGGACAGTCTTTTCAGACCTACGTGCCAACCGGTACCGAGGGGATCGGTGACCTGGCCGGACCGCTCTTCTGGCGGGTCCATCTCCGCAAGGGTTACAGCAATTCGGGCCGTGGCGTGACGACCATCTTCGAGGTGGCCTTCGACAGCTCGCAAATCCAGGCCGAAGAGACAGTCGACTGAGTCGCCCCTACGCCGCCCGGCGAGCCAGTTGCCCCAGTTGCCTGGCCTGCACCGCCGACGTATCGACGGTCAACTCGATCCGGAATGTCCACTGCCCCGTGTCATCCGCCTGGAACGTCCAGTGCGGCACCACCAGGTCGGTTGCCACTCCCCGCACCCGCCACGCCGGCGACCGGGGAGACCACCCCAGCGACCAGTCAACGCCAGCCTGTTCCTCGACCAGTCCCAACCAGTCGCCCTCGGGCATGATGTCGAGTGTCTCGAGTTCGATGCGTTGCCCGTCACGGTCGTAGCCATAGCAATCTTCCAACGCCCCGGTCCCCAGCGGAATCTCGACGGCCAGGTGACGAAATGCTCGAGGCTCGAGCCCCGCGACACGGCCTTCCAGCAACAGCCGTCGTCCGTCGCCGGCTTCCATCCCGATCCGCCAGTCGATCCGCGGCCCCAGCGACTCGGGAGCAGATTCCCAGCACATCCACGCCGAACCGTTGGGACGTTCCAGGGTGATCTGGCCTCCCTGTGGTCCCATCGACAGCAATCTCCCGGTGCCGTCGATGTATTCGTCCCGTGACGTTTCGGGATCGAGCAGCCAGGCCGCCGGTCCACCTTGGACCCCATCGCCCAGCCGACCGGTTAGCAGCGGCAAAGACAGCCCGATGTCCCGGAGGTCGAGTTCGTGAAAACCTCGGTCGTCGACCGGATCGATCCACGCCGTCAGTCCCTCGCTCTGCAATCGGACCTCGGTGCGACCGTCGAGGTTGAAATCATCGGCCGTTACCTCGACCCAACCCGGCGACCGGTCCTGCAACCGATCGGCAAGCCGTTCGGCCTCGAGCAACAACCGCCTGGCTTCGGCCAGGGTCGCGGGACCCGGCACACCTGTCTCCTCCGACGCGGCAGCTCCCTGTGCCCGGTACAACCCCCACCGTGCCCGCTCCAGTGCGGGGTCCTGCCTGTCCCGTTTTTTTGTCGCGGCGGCGATCAGGCGACTGACACCCAACAGCCTCGCGTGGAGCCGAGAAGCCACCGGGTCGCGGTCTCGTTCCAGCCGCCAACTGCCACCCGGCTTGCCAACGGCCGGGAGACTGAATCGACCGCGTGACCCGGTCTGCTCGACGGCGGCCGTCGGCGTGACCAGGTCCCAGTCGGAACCCGCCGACAGCCACTTCAACAATCTCACCAACGATTGCCCATCCGTGCCGTCGCCGGTCCATTTCGAAGCCAACACGACCGGGCCGTCCCCCAACTCGTGACAGGATGATTCGAGCCGACCAGGCAGATCGTCGACCCGTCCGTCAACCAGCAGCCCGGCCAGGGTCTCGTCGGCCGGAAGGACTCCCAGCAATCGACCGTCCGACTCGGTATGAAACCAGCCGGAACGGATTGAATGAGCCGAGCGGGTGGTCACGGTCGGGTCGGGCAGCAGGATTGTCGATCCAAGACCGGCTTCGACCAGATCATCGGCCATTGTCGGTTCCCAGACCTGGTGAGGCACCCAGCCACACACCGGGGTCACGCCCCATCTCGCCCTGGACCAGTCGAGATGAGCCGCCACCTGGCCGATCCGATCCTGCCGCGGCACTCCCGAGAGAACCACGTCACAGGCCGGCCCGCCCAGCGGCTCGATCCGGCCAGATTCGATCAGTGCATCGATCCTCGATGCCATGGCCGGATGACGCCGTTCGAGCTGTTCCCAGAACGGGACTCCCGCCGAAAACCCGATCGCCAGATCGGGAAGCGTATCCAGAGTGTCCAGAAACGGCACCAGGTTATTGGCAACCAGCACATCGATGGCCTCGGCGGAGCGTCCCACCCGCCTGACCACTCGAACGGCGACCACCAATTTCACCATCAGGTTCGTTCTCAACTGGACCGGACCGCGACAATCCACGCCGTCGCGGCGGCAACATATCGGTCGATCCCACCACGATCAAGACGACTCTGGCCCGACACGCGAGGCATTCCGCACACCCGCTGCCGAACTCTATACTGGAACCCCCCAGGAGTCTCGTTGTGTCGATGTCACCAGCCGCCGAAAATCGCCCACCAAGAGATCGCCACGCGTTCGAGCTGGCCGCCGAGACCATCACGCTGCGGATCCGCTGGTTTGGACTCGTGTTCGGCTTCGTACTGGTCAACGTGCTTCGAGACGAGAATCGATTGCTGCTCAACGCGATCCTGGGCCTGGGCCTGGGTTACGCAATCCTCGACACTCTCTGGAGCCTGAGGGGGCTGGTCTTCCTCCGCCGCTGGCCGCTGGCCATCTCCCTGCTCGAAGCAGTTTTTGTCGGCCTGCTGTGTGCCAACGACCACGGGCTGCAGAGCCCGTTCCTATTTTACTACCTGCTGTCGCTGCTGGTCTGCGCCATCCGTTACACGCCCACGATCACCTCAATTTCCTTCCTGTTGCACGTGACCAGTTTCGGCCTGTTGGCCTTCAGCCTGCACGCCGAGAGTCGCGACGACGTGACGACGATGGTGCTGATGGTGGTCCTGATGGGGTGGGTGACGTGGGCATCGACCGCATTTGCTGAACTGGGCAAGTCGGTTGGCAGTCGCCTGGCCCAGCTCAACGACAAGCTCCAGGACAACCAGCAACTGCTCGAGAAGCGGATCGAAGCCCGCACGCGGGAATTGCAGGAATCCCAGGCGTTGTTGACACAGCAGGAAAAACACGCCGCATTTGGGCTCCTGGCTGCCGGCATCGCTCACGAGGTCGGCAATCCCCTGGCCGCCATCAGCTCACTGGTCCAACTGCTCAATCGACGACCAATCGATGACTACACTCGTGAACGCCTGGAAATGGTCGATGACCAGCTGGTCAGGATCCAGCGGACACTGCGAGAACTGGTCGACTTCAGCCGGCCTGCCTCCCACGAGGCAACGATGTGTGACATCCACGACGTGATCGAAGCGGCAATGTCGATCGCCAAATACTACAAAAGAAAGAAGGGCAAACTGATCGTCAGGCGGTACGCCCAGAAGATGCCACCACTGCGAGTCGTCCGGGACCAGTTGGTCCAGGTCTTTCTCAATCTCGTGCTCAACGCCATGGATGCCACCGACGAGGGAGGGACGATCGAAATCACCACGTCGCTGACCAGTGGATGGCTGGAGGTCACTATCCGGGACGACGGACACGGCATCGACCCCGCTCACCAGGACAACATCTTCGAACCGTATTTCACCACCAAGAGCACCGGAACAGGCCTGGGCCTGTTCGTCTCGCGCAGTCTCACCGAACAGGCCGGCGAGGGCCAAATCGAACTGGTCGACTCCGACCGCTCCGGAACCACATTCCGGGTCCGGCTGACCAGTGACAATGTCCGACAACACGCCGACGTGTTGCCAACCCAGGTGGAGACCGAGGAAGTTCAGCCGGCATGAATGGTTCACCAAGAATCCTGGTGGTCGAGGATGAGGAGATCATCAGGAAGTCGCTGTGCGAATTTTTGACCGAGGAAGGTTTCGAGGTCGCCCCGGCGAATTCGGTCGAAACAGCGCGGAAGTTGTGCCACGATCACGAGACAAACAAGATGGCATTCGATGTGGCCATCTGCGACGTGCAACTACCCGACGGTGACGGGATCGAGTTGCTGAGCGACTTGATCGACCGCCATCCCGACACGGCGGGCCTGGTGATTACCGCATACGCGACGGTCGATAACGCGGTGAAGGCCTTTGGTGCCGGGGCGTTTGATTACCTGGTCAAGCCGGTCATCTTCGAAGACCTTGCCCACAAGCTCCGGCGCCTGTTCCAGTACCAGGCGGTCAACAACGAGAATCGGGCCCTGCGACGCGAATTGCAACGACGGGACGATTCGGTCGAGATCATCGGGTCCAGCGAATCACTGGGCCAATTGCAGTCGACCATCCTCAAGGTCGCAGAAACCAACTCCAACGTGCTCCTGGTCGGAGAAACCGGAACAGGAAAAGAGCTGTTCGCCCGGGCCATCCACCGGGCGGGGCCACAAGCCGACAGCCGGTTTCTTACGGTTCACTGCAGCACCCGTCCCACCGAGTTGCTCGAAAGCCAGCTGTTTGGCACCGGAACGAAGGACCCCCAACCGGGGGTCTTTCAGCAAGTGGGACCCGGAACCGTCTTCCTCGACGAAATTGCCGAGTTGTCGCTCTCGACCCAATCCCGCCTGTTGCGGGCAATCGAGCACCGTGAAATCCTCCCGGTCGGTGGTTCCGATCCCCAGACCGTTGAAGCCCGCATTATTGCCTCGACCTGCCGAAACCTGGCACGCGAAGTTGATGCGGGCACTTTCCAGGAAGACCTGTTTTATCGACTCGATGGAGTCAAGTTGCAGATTCCTCCCCTGCGAGAACGGCTTGAGGATGTTCCCGAACTGGTCACGTTCTTTATCACGCGGCACGCCCGCGCCATGGGGAAACGTGTCACGGGAGCCACCGAGGAAACGGTTCGGTTGCTGATGTCCGCCCAGTGGCAGGGCAATGTCCGGCAACTGGACAATGCGATCGAACGGGCCGTCATGCTCTGCGACGGCGAGACGATCGTCCCCACCGACCTGCCCCCCGAACTCCTTGGGCTCGGACAACCTCTCCCGGACACCGACGATCTTCGCACCGCGCTGCGTCACTACGAACGCCTGCACATTGCCCGGGTCCTCAGGCAGTGCCCCGACAAGCGGGAAGCCGCCAAGCGACTGCGACTGGGGCTCTCCAGCCTGTACCGCAAAATCGAAGAACTCGACATCAGTCCCTGACACCACCGCGAGCTTGATCCGATCGCCGGTGGTTCAATCCAGTCCAGAAATTCGATCGGCGATTCCCGACACCAGGTCCTCGGACAACGCACCCCGGTTGGCCGCCGCAACGTTCTCGGCCAGGTGATCCGGATCACAAGTGCCCACGATGATCGTGTCAGCGTGGGGATGCGCGAGCGTGTACCGCAGGATCAATTCAGCCCGCGACATCCCCTCGGGCACGATTTCATCCAGCCTGGCCCGTTCCCAGACGTCTTCCAACGCAGGACGCCGAATCACGGCATCGGGACCCCCGTGAGCTATTCCCCCGCGAACAATGATCCCGGCACCCAATTCAGCAGCCCGGCTGATCCAGTCATGGTGCTCGGGAGCCAGGCACGAGTACGGAATCTGGAAGGTGTCGAAGACCTCCAGTTCGACAAGGTCCGTCAGGTCCGGCAGCTTGCTGGAAGACCCGATGTGTCCCACGACGCCCTGGTCCCGAAAACTCACCAGCAGGTCGATCAGGCCGGCCTGCTCGAGCGTTCGGGCGTCGCCTCCGTGAAACTGCAGAAGGTCGATCCTGTCGGTTTTCATTCGCCGCAGGCTGGTCTCAAGATTTCGCTCGACCACCTCGCGACTCCAGACATGGTCGATCTCCAGGTGATCCTCGCATTGCGTGTACGCACAACCGCACTTGGTGGCCAGGACAAACTCGTTCCGCCTCGAGC
Organism: uncultured Planctomycetaceae bacterium; assembly: GCA_963933195.1. Classification (GTDB taxonomy): domain Bacteria; phylum Planctomycetota; class Planctomycetia; order Planctomycetales; family Planctomycetaceae; genus UBA8437. Next base: position 39,273 of record CAWVUS010000010.1, on the reverse strand, counting down.
TAATGAACCGACCGATCCGTTCCTCGCTGATCCCGTAGTCCGGCGAGGTGTCGATGAAATTGATGCCGGCATCGAGCACGGCGTTCAAACACCACTCGGCCCGCTCATCGTCAATCACCCGGACACCCCAGGTCCGCGGTCCACGCAAGCCCATGCTGCCATAGCCCAGGCGGGTCACGTCCAGCCCGGTGCGACCGAGTGCTTGTCGAATCATGAGGCGATCATCAACAGGGCCACACTGTTTGCCCGAAACCCACCGATCAACATCCGCCCACGCCGACAGACCAGCCAGCCCGACCGTACCAATTCACACCGATTACCGCACACCGATTACCGGTTGAACAGGAAAGCCGGGCTGTTGATCAGGGCCCACATCAGGTCCTGTGCCGCTTCGCTGCGGTTGCCCACTTCAGCCAGGTACGCCACGCCCTGCTTCAACTCCGCCTCGCTCGGCGGTCGACAGATCACGGCCACGTAGACGTCACTCACAATCGCCTTGTCATCAGCCTTGGCCGCAATCAACTTGGCGATCCGGCCCTCGGGGTGAATGATCGCTTCGGCCACCGTGGGACCATTGATCATGTTGAGGGTCTGGCTGAGACTGACATCACTGGTCCGTTCACACTCACAGGGACTCTCACGCGGCGGACGTCCGAACATGTCCAGGAACCCGATCTTGACCTTCGGGTCGGGAATCTGGCTGGCCCGGAAACCCACCGGGACACCAGGAATACGGCTCGGAGCTCCTGTCGCCACATGAAGCGAATCAAAGAGCTGTTCGGCCGTCAGGCGTCGGGGAGACGCATGCGAGAAGTTCAGCGGATCATCACTGTTCCACTTGTTCGGACGAAATGAACGCTGGTAGGTGTGGCTGCGAGCCATCTCGCGGATCAACCTCTTGAGATCAAACCCGTTGGCAATAAACCGACGAGTCAACTCCTTGAGCAGAGGTGGATTCGAGGGTGGATTGCTGGCTCGAATGTCGTCAACCGGATCGATGATGCCCGCACCGTGCAGGTAGCTCCAGTAACGGTTGACGATGCTCTTGGCGAAGTAGGGATTCTTCGAGGACGTCAGCCAGGTGGCCAGGCGGATCCTTGGGTCAAAAGCCTTGTTGTCCAGATCACTGGAGAACGGAAATGCCGCGTTGATCGTTTCGCCCGTGTTGGGATGCTTGATGTCGGTTGGTGAGGTCAGCGAGTAGATGATCTCCTCACCCTTGACCGGCCCCGGCTTGCGACCGACCCCGGCAAAGTACGCCGAGAGCTCGTAGTACTGCCGCTGTGTCCACCGCTCGAAGGGATGGTCGTGACACTGGTTGCACTGGAATCGGGTTCCGATGAAAACCTGTGTCATGTTCTCCATCACGACCTTCGGCTCCCGGGAAATCCGGTAGTAGTTTGCCGCCGGGTTCTCGTAAGTGCTGCCACTGGCCGTCACCAACTGGTAGACAAACTTGTCGAAGGGCATGTTGGTCGCGACGGCTCGACGAATCCAGTTGCGGAACGCCCACGACCCCTTCTCGGTGATGAACTTGCTGTTGGACAGCAACAAGTCCGACCACTTCAGCGTCCAGTGCTCGATGAACTCCGGGCTGCCCATCAACTGGTCAATCTTCTCGTTCCGCTTCTCGGCCGACGGTCGCTTGTCGGCCAAAAACGCCTTGACCGCCTCGACATTCGGCGGCAATCCGGTGAGATCGATCGAGATACGTCGCAGGAACTCGGCATCAGTGCAGGTGCCAGAGGGCAGGATTTTCATCCTCCGCAACTTCTCGTTGATCAGCTTGTCGATGTAATTGTGCTCTGGTGTTTCCTGCCAGGCGAAACCCGTGCGGTCTCCGATGATCGCCACCGGGGCCGCCGCGTAGAGACCCTCGTATCGCACCAGGGCAGCCGCCTCGCCTCGCCGCACCGCATCGATCTGGCCCGTGTCACTGACGGTGGCCACTTCGAAATTGCTTGTCTCGAAGATCGCATCCCGAGTCACGTCGCGGCTGGATCCGTCGGCAAAGTGTGCGATGACAATCAACTGCTGCTGGCTGTCGGTGGTTTCCAGCAACGGCTTCTTCGGAAACACCTCGATCCGCGACACCCGCTTGAGCTTGTCGTATCGACAGCCCTCGGCAATCCACTGCTTCAGCACCGCGTAGACCCGGGATCCTTCATCAAAGAGAAACCCGCCCTCGTGGGGCACGCCCTGGGTCGGCTTCAACAGCATCAGGCTCTGCTCGGGTTGCGAGCGGTTGAAACGGCGACCCGAAAGATCATCGACCAGCGCCCGGTAGTCGTAGAGGGGGTCATAACCCCGCAGCGACAGCTTGAAGCCCTTTTTGCCCTTCTGGGCACCGTGGCAGGTGCCGGCATTGCAGCCAACCTTGCTGATCGCCGGGATGACTTCCCTGACAAAGCTGACCGGGTGATCGGTCACGTCCTTGACCTCAACCGGGATATCGATCGACTTTTTCCCGACGGTGACCTTGACCGTGGTTGTGCCCACCTTGCGGGGCACAACAAATCCATCGGCATCGATCGTCACCAGGTCGTTTCCAGCCGTGAGCTGGACGTAGGTTGTCAGATCGAACTCGCGTCCGTCCGCCGAGGACCCACTGACGATCAGGCGTCGGCTGTCCCGCTTTCCCGAAAGCACCAGCCGCGGTGGAGTGACAACCAGCTTTTCGACAGCCGGCGCGACCGCCTGCTTGCCAGCCGGGGCCTTGCCGGCCTCCTCGGCCGCAATCGCCGGAGCCGCCAGCAGAACGAGAGCCAACAGGGCTCCGGTGAAACGAGTGACCAATCGAAAACGGGTGTGGGCTGTCAACATGGCTCGTCTTCTCGTGTCATGAATCCGTCAGTCTTGGTGGGAACCAATTCCGACGGAAGGAATGTGTGTGGTGTTCTGGAAACCCTACTTCGTGGTCGCGGCAACGGCTGGCGTCACCTTGACGGGAACAAACGCCTTGACCAGTTTGCCGGTCTTGGCGTCGTAAAGCCTGACCTTGCCATCAAAACCGCCCAGGGCGATCTGCTGGCCATCGGGCCGGTAGGCAACGGAAAAAACTGGAGAATCGATCCCGGACAAATCGTGCACCAGCCTGGCCTGAGCCGACCGAGCAGTAATCTGCTGGCGGACTTCGTTCAGCCCACCCTTGTTATTGATATTCGGCGTGTCGTAGTCGCCAACAGTGTAGATGCGAGCCGCCCCGCCAATGCCCGTACTCGAACCGGCGACAAACTGCTTGCCGTCGGGGCTGAATTGCAGATCAAAGATCCGCCCGGGCATCGGCTTGAAGCTGCGAATGTGATTGAAGTCGTCCCCGATAATCCGCTTGCGGGTGCGGAAGACCTTGTAAAGCTTGGGAATGCCGTCGGAACCGCCCGTCAGGACCTGCTCCTGTCCCGGACGTCGCTCGACGGCCATCAGGCCACCCTTCAGGGCACCGGGAGTGATGCTGGTCACGTTGTCGACAAACTGGCCACTCTCGACAATCGAGAGTTTCATCGCACGGTCCCGGCTGACCGAGATCACGTGGGTTCCCTTGAGCGAAAAGGTGGCCGCAAAGGACCAGTCGGAATGGGCGTCCATCCGCATCACCTGTTTGCCATCGGCAACCGTCAACACTCGCACGCCGTTGTCGGCCCCACCAAAAGCGAAACTCTTTCCATCGCCCGAGAAACTGGCACCGAACAGGGTGTCGTAACTGACGGTGATGGAACGGACCAGCTTCTTGGTGGCCGCATCCCAGAACTGGACCTCACCAAACAGAGAGGGCGTACCCCCAGTGCCGGCAATCAGCTTGCCATCTGGCGACACCGCGACGGATTCGATCCGCTGCGACCTGCCAACCAGACGGCCTGTCGGAGCACTACCGTCAGCGGCATAGAGAAGAATTTCGCGGTAACCACTAATCACGAGCGTCTTGCTGTCGGGCGTGTAGGTCAACGCGGTGATGACCGGTGGTGCGGCATATTGGGGAGGATTCTCGGCGCTGATGTTGTCCTTGACCGTGGGCGGAGTGTCATCCTTGGCTCCCTGGCTGATCCACGTGGAGATCAACTCGATCTGCTGCGGATCCAATGGATCGGCACCCAGGGGCATCGCCGGATCATCTCCGGAAATGTACTCCACCACCAGGCTCTCGCCGGGCTTGCCAGCGGTGAATGCCGCGCCGTTCTCACCGCCCTTGCTGAAGTCGGCGTAGCTGGTCAAAAGCAGTTTGCCACCCTTCTTGGCAGCAAAGTGACAACCCGAACAGTGACGCTGCAGGACCGGTCGCACCTGCCGGTAAAAGCTGACTGGCTTCGCATCGCCCTCGGCTGTCTTGTCGGCTTTGTCCTGGGCCCATCCGTTCGACCCAAGTTGGACCATCACGGCCAGGACCAGCACGATTCTTAGCAACAGGGATTTCATCACCGCACACCTCGAATCCGGTTTGATCATCCCAAAAAGCCGACGGGACGAACAATTCAGTTTAGTTCCGTACCAAACGCCTCGCCAGCCCGGACTTGCCTACCCATGGCCGGAACCCATTTTAACCGTCTAACGGTGACTCGCGTTCCCATCCCGGGCTCGTCTCGGGTGGCACCGCAGGTGGCTCGACCAGTTTCCCGTACAGGTCCGGTCGCCTCGCTCTCAGGTACCGTTGGCCACTGGAAACCCCGATCTTTTCCGACGTGCACAGGCCCACCGTCACGTCATCCTCCAATCGCCGGCATTCGGCGATGACCTCGCCAAACGGATCGAGCACCATTGCGTGACCATTCCGGACCTGTCCGCCATCCATGCCGATCGGGTTGGTGAAAATCGCATAAACACCGTTTTCGTAGGCACGGGCCGGCAACCACTTCATCAGCCAGTCACGCCCCTTGGGACCATCGAGTTCCTGTCTCAGGCTGACAGGGTCGGCGTGACGGTTGGTCCACAGGGCCGGATCGACCAAACCCCGGCCGGGCATCACCGACGGCAGGCACCCAGTCACGTGCGGCATGAAGATGATCTCGGCTCCCATCAATGCCGTGATTCGCACGTTTTCAACCAGGTTGTTGTCGTAGCAAATGAGGATCCCAACCCGGCAACCCAGGAGGTCAAACACGCAGTACTCGCTGCCGCTGGAGAGATGGGGGTTGAGAAAGGCGTGCAGCTTTCGGAAACGAGCGACAAGTCCCTCGGCAGTCATGCAAACATAGGTGTTGTAGATATCGTCTCCATCGCGCTCGACCAGCCCGGCCAGCACCGGAACGCCGTGACGTGCCGAGATCTCCCTCATGGCCTCACAACTGGGTCCACCCGGGACCTCCTCGGCCACCTCCAGCAACTCGTCCCGGGTCGCCGATTGCAGGTAGCTGTAGGCGGTGATCGACCCTTCGTGAAAACTGACCACCTCGGCCCCGGAAGCAACCGCCCGGGCGGTCAACTGATCGATCCGCTGAAGGTTGTAGGCCTTGTCACCGTCGCGGTGTTCAAATTGCGCAGCAGCAATCCGGATGTCACGCATGGTCACCCACCTTGCCTCACGGCAACTAGCTCCAGAAGCTCTCGCCGTGCCAGTTGAATTCCGGCTGTGTCTCGACCTCGACCTCGCCCTCTCCGTGCACCCGGGTCTGACAACTCAGTCGCAGGTTTTCGGGATCCTCGCAATCCAGCCTCGCAAAGAAGCTCAACGGGTTCAGCAACATGTTGAGCCGTTCCCACAGGGATGGCTTCGTGCAATGGGCGTTGTCCTCTTTCTTGATCCGAACGCGACAACTGGTGCACATGCCCAGCCCCGGACAATGCAGGACCCGATGAAGCCAGGGGTAGACCTCGATGCCTTCCTTCAGGGCCGCGTTGCGAATTTTCTGCCCCGATTCCACCTCGATGGTTTTCTTTTCCCTGGTGAACTTGATCGTCGGCATCGCTAGATCTCGGGGTACGCGGTGGATGGGTCGTTGTGCCCTGATGATATGTGTCGCCGCGAGGCTTTTCCAGCAGGGAATCGATCTCAGCTTGCGACTGTCACCGGGTTCCTTTTCAATTGCACCGACAAAGACCCGCGACTCCAAGGACACCTGGAAATGGACATCAACTCGACAAACGGCCCGCTGGCACAAACCGAGGCCGACTGGCTGATCGTCGGCTACGGCACCATCGATTCGGCCGAGTCTCTCTCGACACCCCTGTCGGAACTCGACACGGCCCTGGACGGGGCGATCCAGCGCCTGGCCACCTCCGGAGACATCACCGGCAAACTCGGTGAAACACACCTGCTGGCCGATGTCCCGGGCCTGTCCGCCGGTCGGCTGTTGCTGGTTGGACTCGGTACCACATCCGAGTTGACCTCGAGAAAACTCGAGAAAGCTCTCGTGACGGCGACTCGCCGCATCTCGAAAAAAGCGTCTGTGAGTGTCGCGATCGCACTGCCGGGTTTGTCATGCGAAGCCGTCAGCGACGAGGATGCTGCGAACCTGGCGGCGATGGCCATCCAGGTTGGTTGTGTTGGCCAGGCGTTGTACAGGGCCGAACCTGCCCGCCACGCCTTCTCCACCGGAACCGTTATCAGTTCCGCCGAGGCAAGCGATGCCGCGGTCACCCGTGGCAGCATCCTGGGGCAGGCAATCAACCTGACCCGTGAACTGGTCAATCGGACCGCGATGGAAGTCTATCCCGAGACATTTGCCGACCGCGCGGCAGCGGCAGCCACAGAGTTCGGTCTCGAATGTGAAATCCTCGACGAGAACAGGTTGCAGCAGGAACGCATGGGTTCGTTGCTGGCCGTGGCCCAGGGCAGCGTGAAACCACCACGCGTGGTGGTCCTGACACACAATGGTGGCGGTGACGGGGCACCGGCCCTGGCGATCTGTGGCAAGGGCGTCACCTTCGATTCCGGCGGTCTCTCGCTGAAGTCCAACGAGGGCATGAAGACGATGAAGTGCGACATGGCCGGTGCCGCAACAATGCTCGGCGCGATGACCGCCATCGCACGGCTCAACTTGCCGGTCAACGTGATCGGGCTGGCCGGGCTGGTCGAGAACATGCCCGACGGGAACAGCTTCAAGCTCGGCGACGTGCTCACGGCCCGCAACGGAACCACCATCGAGGTTCTCAACACCGACGCCGAGGGACGACTGGTGCTCGCCGATGTGCTGGCCTACGCGGTCGACCTGGGAGCCGAACGGCTGATCGACCTGGCCACCCTGACGGGTGCCTGCGTGGTCGCGCTGGGCGAGGAAGTCACCGGCACATTTTCGAATTGTCCCGACTGGAGCCAGGCGGTGGGGCAGGCCGCCGAGCGTGCCGGGGAACTGGCCTGGCCGATGCCGATGCACGACCTGTTCGGCGACCTGATCAAGAGCGACGTGGCCGACATCAAGAACGTCGGCCCCCGCTGGGGTGGTGCCGTCACGGCGGCAAAATTCCTCGAACGGTTCGTCGACTCGACGCCCTGGGTGCACCTGGATATCGCCGGCCCGAGTTTTGCCTCGAGCAACAAGGTTCACCGCGAGGGCGGCGGAACCGGATGCATGGTCCGAACGCTGGTGGCGGCTGCCGAGAGCCTGGCCTGATCGACCGGGACATGCCCATCCCGATTGGTTCGGGTCAGTCCAGCACCGCCATCAACCGATCGTAACGCCGGTCAACCTCGGCGCGGGTTTCCTCGTCGAGCACAAACCCCACCGGGCCCCGGATCACCTCGTTGGCGAACACGCCCTTGCGAACCAGGATGTGCTTCTCGACGGCGATGAACGAATCCAGGCTCTCCTGGAGCATGACCAGGGAGGTGAGCGGCTCGGAGATGCTAGTGGCGCGGTCCCAGTCCCCGGCCTCCAGTGCCTGCCAGAAGGCCACCAGGGGTTCCACCAGGTCGGCACCGGGCATCGTGCCCACCACGCCGCGACGGTAGCTGTCCAGCAGGGCAATTCCGCCGCTGCCCTCGAAGACCCGTGCCTGGCCCCCGGTCGCATCTCGCAACGCTGTCAACCTGGGTCCGATCGGATTGGCCTCGGGCTTGAACAGCACGCGGTCGGCTCCCCAGTTCTCCATCAACCCCGCCTGCAATTCGATCGACATCGGTCTCCCGACATAACCGCTGGCGTCCTGGATGATGACCGGCAGGGAGATCGCCTGCAGGATGTGTTCGTAATAGTTCCGCAACTGCTCCTCATCGACCCCGATTGAAACCGGGGGAATCGCCATCACGGCGGATGCCCCCGCGGATTCGGCCCCCACGGCGAACTCGCAGGCTCCGCGAGTGCTCTCGGCTCCGACACTGACCACCACCGGCCCGCGACCGACCGCGGCCTCGCAGGTGAATCGTGCCACCTCGTGACGTTCGGTCTCTGAGAGCCGCAACACCTCGGTCACCATCGCCATCACCAGCCCGTCGGCTCCGGCGACGAAAATGTGGTCGATCTCACGACCCAGTGTCTCGTAGTCAATCGACTCGTCAGCGTGGTAGGGCAACTGGAAGACGATCTGCACACCGTGCAGGGCCGGCATTTGCGGGGACTCGGCTGTCACGGTCCATCGGCTCCCGTGTTAGTCATCCCACTCGTCAACATCAGCGGCATCCCGGTCGTCACTCACATCGTCAACCGAGTAGACATCGGTCCCTGCTGCACTTTCGTCGTTGCCAGCAGGATCCGACACCACCCCTGGTGCCGACGCAACCGGGAATGACCGTGTCGGCACCTCGCCATTTTCGGGAACGACACCGTCAAAGACTTTCTCACCATCCTTGAGGTGCAATTGCCGCTTGGCCAGCGCAGCCACTTCGTTCTCGTGCGTCACCATCAGGATCGTCCGACCCTCGTTGTTGAGATCGATCAGCACCTGCATGATCTCGGCCTCGGTCTCCGAATCGAGGTTTCCGGTCGGCTCGTCAGCCAGGATGATCTGGGGGTCATTGACCAGCGAGCGAGCGATCGCAACACGCTGCTGCTGTCCACCGGACAACTGGGTGGGACGGTGGTCCAGTCGATCGGCCAATCCGACCCGATCGGCCAACTCGGAACACCAGTCCATTTCCGACGTTCCAACTCCGCCTTTTCGTCGCTGGTATTGCAACGGAACGGCAATATTCTCGAGCACGGTGAATTGCGGAATCAGGTTGTACGACTGGAAGATGAACCCGATCATCTCGTTGCGAATGGCCGAGAGATCGTCATCCGAGAGAGTCGACGTGTCCTCGCCACCAAGAATGTATTGCCCGCCAGTGGGACGATCGAGGGCACCCAGGATATTCAGCAGCGTACTCTTGCCACTTCCCGAGGCACCCATGATCGCGACAAAATCTCCCTTGGGAAATTCGGCGGTCACACCGCGGAGTGCTTTGACGACGACCGCGCCCAGGTCGTAGTACTTGTGGAGATCTCGAATCTCGGCCGCGTTCACCATCCCGGCAGTCCCTTGTATTGGCCTTCCCCACGCAGCCCACTCCAAACGAAGCACCTATCTTAGTCGGAATAATGTGGCAAAGAGAACAGCACGTGAGAAGTGGCTAGACGACCTGGGCCATTTTCAATCACGGCCGTCTCCATCACCGCGGCCGAACACTCGGTGGTCGGATCGCCCTCGCGCCTCGATGTATGCCACAAGATCCAGGATCTCCTCCCGGCTCAACGTGTTCAGCAGCTTCTCGGGCATCAGGGAAATGGGCAACGGCTTGGTCAACTCGATTGACGACACCGGAATCTCGACCGGCTTGTGAGACGCCTTGCCCAGCGGATTGGTCGCCAGGCGGATATGAGTGGGCGTTTTCTGGAGAATCATGCCCGTGTGCTGCCGGCCGTTGTCGGTCACCAGCAGGTAGCTGCGGAACTTGTCCTTGATCTCCTTGGACGGCTCGATGATCGACTGCAGGATCTGCTTCCGGGTGACCTTGGCGTCAAGCCGCCCCAGGTCCGGCCCCACGTTGCCACCCACCTCGTTCACCCGGTGGCACTGCTGGCAGGCCGCAGCGGAAAACAACGCCTTGCCACGGACGAAACTGCGGCCACGACCCAGCGTGTCCAGGTCACCGGCCAGGTCCGCCACGCTCCAGTTCCTGACAAACGGACGCGATTCCACCGGCACGGGTTCCGCAATCGGGTTCTCGGCCAGGAACGTCTGTAGGTCGTCAACGACATGCATCACGCCATTCATCGTCCGCCAGTGATTGGGGAACGTGCAGACGAAGGGGTACTCGCCCGTCTGCCTGGGAACGTCAAACACCAGCCTCTGGCTCTGCCGCGCCTGCAACAACCGGGTCGCCGCGACGACCTGGTCGGATTCGGGAACAAAGTGGCGGGAGAATGCATCCGGCAGGGTGGCCATCCGTTCAGCCGCCTGGGCGACAGAGAGCATTCCTCCGGGACGAGTGAACAGCAGGTTGTGCGGCATGATGTCGACATTGTCAAAAACAATCTCGATCGGTTTGCCCGCCTGGACGGCTATCACCGTTCGGTCGTATTTCATTCGGTGTGGCACCGGACGAATCACGATCCGGCGAACGCCCAGTTGATCGATCTGGGCCCGCAACCGCACCGCATCTGCCATCGGCAACAAGGTGGTCAGTTCGCCCGAGAGTCCCAGGGCGTCACGAACATCGGCCCGCGTCCTTTGCTTGGCCGGTACGCCACGAGCGAACTGCAGAAGACTGGTGACCAGGGGGCCGGCCTGGGCCTTGTCCCAGCGGTACTTGGGAATCCGGGAAATTGCCTGGACGGCCGCATGCCGCTGGTCACCACGACGGGCAAATTCGGCCAGGATTCTGAACACCTCGGACTGGTGACCCGGCAAGGCCGTCGCGGCAGTGAAGGCCGACCGTCTTAGCGCCAGGGCCTCGGGCGTCACCGGCTTGGCCGGACGAGCCAGCAATGGCTTGATTTCAGGAAACAACGAATTTCGCAGCGCCGGATCCGGCACCAGCGACAGACCCTGCATCAGGTCCAGGCGGCCGGACCCCGATCCTTCAGCCAGTTGCCAGGCCGCGGCAGACTTGCCATCGGCGGTCAGCAACGCGGCAAAACCAATCTGGCGAGTGACACCGCGACCGGACTTCGTGGCCATCCGCTCGAGTTGTTTCCTGGCCGAGACCAGTTTTTTGGGGGCCTGGCCCGTCAACATGTGAGCCAGGTCGAAGAGCACCAACTCGGCATCCGTCGCGTCGCCGGCATCCGAAACGCCAATCGCCGCGACCAGTTCGGTGAGCCGGTCGGTCCCGTTGAGCTTGGCCAGCCCGTCCAGGGCCCGGTGCCGCTGGGCCATCGGCACACGCGGTCGGGACACCAACTCGCTGAACACCACGCGACTGGGCTTGAGCCTGGCCAGTTCCGGAATCGTCAACCGGGCCAGCAGATAGTCCAGCCCGGCCGGATGGTTCACGGCAACGGGCAAGCCGGCCGCCAACGCCGGATTCCAGTCTTTCTTGAGTTGCCGGACGGTCTCACCCAGCGTGTAGTCGATGTAATAGTCCCGGGGATGATTCAACGCCTGTAGAGCAACCTCAACAGCCTCGACTCCGTCGAACCAGCTGCACGCCCGAATCGCCTCGAGTCGGACTCGAGAAAACTCGTCGTTGACCTGCGTGGTCAACAGTTTTAGTGCCTCGGGAATTTCACGGCGCTGAAAACACAGGATCCGCGTGGCGGCGGCGCGGGCGTGCTTGTTGGGACTGCGAAGAGCACGCTTGAGGTAACGGGGGCGAACGGCGTGAAAACCCTGCATCACCCACAGGGCCTCGAGCAACTCGTGCTCGGCCCCGGGATGCTCGGCCTTCACCAGGCTCTCGGCCCAGCCCTCCATCTCCGCCAGCACCTCGTCGCGGTCCCGCTGCCACAACTCGCGACGGGCCCGGTACCGGGTGCGGTCCTCGTGGGCCAACAACTGCTTGGCCAACTGCTTGACCGTTCGCCCCTCGGCATGCACCGGCTTCAGCAACGGACGGGTCTTGTGGCGAATCCGCCAGATACGGCCGTGCGAATGATCCCGCCTCTGGTCACGAAGCGAATACTGCATGTGGCCAATCAGGGGGTTGAACCAGTCACAGAGATACAACGCACCGTCTGGCCCCAGTTGGATATCGACCGGACGGAAGTTGATGTCGGTCGAATGCACCATTGGTGCCAGTTCGCGGGTGGTGAAGCCGCTGTCGGTGGGGATCACCTTGTGCCGCTTGACCCCCTGGAACCCGATGCAGTTGTTCAGCAGGAAGTCCCCCTGGAAGTCGTCGGGGAAATGACGGCTGCTGACCAGTTCGCACCCACAGGTCGGACGAACCTTTGTCGAGGTGAACTCCTTCATGCGGGCGTGCTTGTGCGGAAAGTCGATACGTCCGGAGAAGGCCGTGCCGAAATAGTTGGATCCGCCCGAAGCATCGGCCACAAAGTTCTGTCCCCAGCGGTCAAACACGTGGCCCCAGGGATTGGCAAACGGGTACGAAACGAACACCTCGAGCCGATACGTCTTGGGCTCGTAACGGAAAATCCCCGCGTACTGCAACCGGACCGGACCGTAGGGCGTCTCGACCTGGCTGTGATGGAACGTCCCCTCGTGCAGGTACAACCCGCCACCGGGCCCCCAGGTGAATGCACTGATCGCGTGATGACTGTCCTCGGTGCCAAACCCGTGCAACAGCACGCGACGGAAATCCGCCCGGCCATCACCGTCGGTGTCCTTGAGAAACACCAGGTTGGGCTGCTGAGCGACATAGACGCCGCCGTCGCCGAGTTCGAAGCCGGCCGCCAGGTAGAGCTTGTCGGCGAAAACCGAGTGCTTGTCTGCACGACCATCGCCGTTGGTGTCTTCCAGGATGATCAGCTTGTCGTTGGGTGTCTCGCCAGGCACGGCGTGCGGGTACGAGGGCATCGTGGACACCCACAATCGACCGCGACCGTCCCAGGTCATCGAGACCGGGTTGTGCAGGGGAAAATCCTTCTCCGAGGCGAACAACTCGATCCGGAATCCTTCGGTCACGTGCAGATGCTTGATCGCCACCTCGGCATCGACCGACTTCAGATCGATCGCTCCACCGCGGTTGATCTCCTTCCCCGAGACGTTCTGCTTCTTGGAACCCTTCTTCTTCTTTCCCCGTTTCTTGCCACCGGCCTTCTTGCGGTTTTTTTTCTTCGCCTGGTTTCCCTGGGCCTGCTGTACCGCGGCAATCAGTGACACCGAGGACTCGACAAGCCCGTCCCCACATGTGTTCTCACGGTCCTCCGACCCGACCCGTGTCAATTCAAACTGCACGGCCGGTTTCGGCTGCGCGAGGTACCAGATCTTCTCGTCCCGTGCCTGGATCATCTGGTCGAGTTTTTTGATCTCCGGCGGGAAAGACTTGGTCCCGAACGGGTTCTTCCGACGTCCGTAGATGTACTCGCCGTTGACCGCACGGAAGCGGTAGTAGAACTGCTGGTTCTTGTCGACGATCGTCCCTCGCAATTCCTCGACCGCCGCCACGGCCCCGCCGCGTACCAGCCGGACGCCAGCGGCCCATTCGGTTTCGGTGGCGGTTACCGATTTCTTTCCATTGAGCTTCAACGTCCAGCGTCCCGCTTGCAGCCCCTTGATGGAGAGGGTCGGCAAATTGTCTCCCAGGGAACCCAGTCGTCTCGGCGCTCCATCGGCAGGAGGTGGAGGCAACGGCAATTGTCGATCGCTGGTGGCGAACTGCAGTTTCTGTCCATCGCCGGCGACATCGACCACGCGGGTTCCGTTGGCGGTGACCCGTCCCGAATCGCGATCCAGCGTCACCCGCCAGGGCTGCTCGTCGATTCCCAGGGAATCGGCCAGGATCCGGGAAACCACCCAGTTGCCATATCCGGTCAGATGGGCCCCGTTGAACGTCAGCCGCGTTTTCTCCGAGGCCGACAGCCGCCGGGTCGCCTGGAACAGGTCGATGAAGTGCACTCCCGCACGACGAGCCACTTCACCCATCGCATCGCTGTACAGCTTCAACTGCTCATTGCGTTTTGACGGTTCGACAGCCAGCGGTGAAATCGACTCCTGCGCCGTTGGCGAAACCAACACGATTCGCGGAGAGATCGCCGTCCGGGACCCGGGCTGCTTTGTCCCGGCACCTCTCTTGAGTTGCCGCACAAAGCTCTCCAGGTCCGTCCTGAAGTCTTTCAGTCCGACTCGACCACGGAACGACTCGTTGAATCCAAAACACAACAGCAGCACGGTGGGCTGCTGCCTGCCGAGATGAGAGAACACATCACCGAAATCTCGCGGTCGTGGTTGCAACAGCACCCGGTCACCTTCGGCCCAGCCCCGGCGTCCATTCATGTAACGGATCAGCTCGAACTGGAACTCCTTGCGAGTCACCTCGTCGGCTGGCCAGGCCAGGCTCCGCAGTGACAACCGGAGCTTGGGTTGCCGGGAAACCAGCAGGGTCTCGAAGTAACCCGCTGACACCAACCGCTCGGCGAACGTGCCACCGAGCATCACGACGCGGTCCCCTGTTTTGAGAGTCAACGGGCCGGTCACTCGAGGAGATTCGGTGGTGGCGATCACCGGGACTCCGGCCTCGACAACAGGGACCAAAAGACCAAACAAAGCGAGAACAATGGCGTGGCGGGTCATGCATTCACCGGATGACAGAGACAGGCGTGAGAGCCTGTGATTCTACCAGTGGAGCGTGTTGCCTGCTCGCTCCTTGTTGCAGCGCCCGGCCACAAGGCCTAGTCTGTGGGTGCACCCAGAGTGGAGAATCCCGATGCATCGCACTCGTCGTTTCTCGGTCGACCAATGGCTGAAAGTTGCCGGAGCGTTGTGCCTGTTGGCCCTCGTTGCACAGGCCTGCTCTGTGCCCGTTTTCCGTTACGCGCTGGAGCGATGGCAGGCCGATCCGTACGAGGTGTTCGTATTTCATCGCGGGCCGTTAACGTCCGAGCAACAGGCACAGGCCGACCGGTTGACCCGCGAGGGTGAAGCCGGCAAGACATTCGCCAACGTGCGGGTGACCACCTGTGACCTGGACAACGAACCCGATCCCGATCTCGTGCAATTGTGGCAGGCCCAAAAAACCGAGACGACCCCCTGGCTGGCCGTGCACTACCCGGTTGCCTCGCGGAATCCCACCCCGGTCTGGAAGGGCCCACTTGGTGAGCCAGAGGTCACCGCATTGCTCAAGTCCCCGATGCGAAAGACCATCGCCGATCGCTTGATCCAGGGACACACGTCGGTGTGGGTCCTGCTGGAAAGCGGCGACAAGGCTGCCGACGACAAGGCCGCCACCACGCTGCTTGCCCGACTGGCCCACCTCGAAAAAAGCCTGAAATTGCCAGAGATTTCCGAGGAGGACATCGCCCAGGGATTGGTGCTGATCGACCCCGAGGACCTCAAGGTCAAGTTCTCGCTGTTGCGACTCTCCCGGAAGAACGCAGCCGAAAGCATGTTCATCGAGATGCTGCTCTCCAGTGAAGAGGATCTCCGGGAAGAGAAACCTCAACCGATGGCGTTCCCGATATTTGGCCGGGGCCGGGCCCTGTACGCCCTGGTCGGCAAGGGAATCAACGACGACACGATCGACGCGGCCGGCAAGGACTTGACCGGCCCCTGCACCTGCACGGTCAAGGAACAAAACCCGGGAATCGACATGCTGATGCCAGTCGCCTGGGACGAACGGGTCGAACGGTTGCCCGAGGCCGACAAGCCACTGCCACCACTGGTCGGGCTGACCGGGTTCGGAGAGAGTCCCGAGGAAACCTCTCCGGCGGACACACCCAAAACAGATGATGCAACTGAAACGACCGCCACTGCTGGCACGTCGACAAACAAGTCCGACGCTGGAACGGATCACTCCCAGGATTCAACCGCCACGGCGGTGTCGGCTTCGATCGATGCCCAGGCGGCCGTGAACGCGACTGAAACCAATCAACCGTCGGCCGGAATCGGCGCGATGACACTCATCCCGGCGATCCTGATTGTCGGGGTGCTGCTGCTGGGCACATGGTTCGTTGTCGGTCGACGTCGCTGAGGCTAACCGCCGCAGGGTGGCCGGTCCGGTCACCACCTCCCCTCCACGGAGGGTTCTTTCGGAGTTGCATTCGATGAAGATCTCGCGACTGATCGTCCAGGAAATCGCTCACCGATTCCTCAACTTCGTACTGGCCGTCACCGGCGTGTCGATTGCCGTGGCGTGCCTGGTGGCCTCGGTCACGATGATCGATGCCGGCGAGATCCAGTCCGAGCAGTTGGTGGCCCAACGCCAGCAAGAGGTCAAGGACGCCGGCAAGAAGCTGAATGACGAAATGCGAAAGATCACCAAGGGGCTCGGATTCAACATCGTCGTGTTGGCTGAGGACGAGGACATCGCGGCGTTCCACGCCCAGGGGGCACCAACGCGAACGATGCCCCAGGACTACGTGACGAGGCTCGCCAATTCCGAAATCGTCGTCATCAACCACCTGCTACCCATCGTCACCCGGAAGGTCGAGTGGACCGAAAAGAAAAAGACGATCGTGCTGACAGGCACACGCGGGGAAGTGCCACAGGCGCACCGCGATCCGAAGAAACCACTGCTGGATCTGGTACCCAAGGGCAAGGTCGTGCTCGGCTACCAGTTGCACCATCCCGACAAGCTCAAACCAGGCAGCAAGCTGACCATCAATGGCCGTGCACTGGAAGTGGCCAAGTGCCACGCCGAACGGGGAACCGTCGACGACGTCACCGCCTGGGTCAATCTCGAGGAAGCCCAGGACATGCTCGGCATGCAGAACCTGGTCAATGCCATCCTGGCACTGGAGTGCAATTGTGCCACGATCGACCGGGTCGCCGAGATCCGGGGTGAAATCGCCAAGGTGCTACCAGGAACGCAGGTCCTCGAACGCGGACGCAAGGCATTGGCACGTGCCGAGGCGCGAAACAAGGCCAAGAAAACGGCCGACGCAGCTCTGGAATCTGCCGAGGAATCTGGCCGCCAGATCATCGAGAGTCGCAAGGCCCAGGCCAACGTACTGGTGCCCCTGGCCGTCATTGGCAGCTTCGCCTGGATCGTCCTGCTGGCCGTGGGCAACGCCAGGCAACGACGAGGTGAAATCGGAATCCTGAGAGCCATTGGGCTGGGCAGCCGCCACGTGCTGGTGCTGTTCCTGGGCAAGGCCCTGCTGGTGGGCCTGGTCGGCGGCGGCATCGGATACGTCGCCGGATACATGGTCGGGACCGGCTACAGTGAACCTGTCCAGGAAAGCCTGTTTGACCTCAACTGGCTGCTGATTGCCCTGTTGATGGCACCGGCTCTCTCGGCCGCTGCCTCGTGGCTGCCAGCACTGGTCGCCGCGGGCCAGGACCCCGCCGTCGTCCTGCAAGAACAATAACCCAAACCCACCATCCCCATGCTGATCTCACTTCAAAATATCAACAAGACGTACACCGGCGACGCCGAGAACGTGGTCGCCGTCGACGACGTGAGCCTGTCGGTCGATGCAGGCGAGTTCGTGGCCGTCGTGGGACCGAGCGGCTGCGGCAAGACCACCCTGTTGCTGGTCGCCGGGGGATTGCTGGGGCCCGACGGGGGCGAGGTGAGCGTAGACGACATCGACCCCTACTCACTGAGCACCGAACAGCGGGCCCGTTTCCGGGCCGAGCGGATCGGGTTCGTCTTCCAGCAATTTCACCTCGTGCCCTACCTCAACGTGCTCGACAACGTGATGGCGCCGGCGCTGGTGACCGGAGACCCTGCGGCCCGCGAGCGTGCCGATTCATTGATCGAACGGTTTGGACTGGGCAAGCGGGTGGGCCATCGACCGGGTCAACTGAGCACCGGTGAACGACAACGAGTGGCCCTGGCCCGGGCCCTGTTGAACGAACCCCGAGTGATACTTGCCGACGAACCAACCGGAAACCTTGACGGGGAAAACAGCCAGGAGGTCCTGCAGACGCTCCAGTCGTTCGCCCAGCAAGGTGGTGCCGTTCTGCTGGTGACCCACGATCCCGATGCGGTGGCGTTCGCGGAGCGACAGGTCGTACTCTCCAGTGGACGGATCGCCGAGAACCAGGGGTAGCCCAATGAAAGTTTTTGGCCTGGTCACACTCATCCAGCTGGCCCTGCTGGCACAACCGGTTTCAGCTTCCGATTGGCCAATGTGGCGCCACGATGCAGGGCGATCAGCCGCCACGAGCGAAGTTCTCGCCGATTCCCTGCACCGCCAGTGGACCCGCCACCTCCCCAGGCTCCAGGGCGCGTGGCTCGACCAGGACACGCTCAGGGCCGACGCCGTCTACCAGCCGATAGCCGCCGGCGGACTCCTGCTGATCGGATCCTCCCACGACGACAGCCTGGTCGCCTGGGATCTGGCGACGGGAATTCCTCGATGGAAGTTCTACGCCGAGGGTCCAATCCGCTACGCACCGGTCGCCTCTGGCGATCGGGTCTACGTTGTCGCCGACGATGGCTGCCTGTATTGCCTGGACCTGGCCACCGGCACGCAGGTGTTCCGTGTCAGCGCCGCACCCCGTGACCAGCGGGTTTTGGGCAACAGCCGATTGATCTCGGCCTGGCCGGCACGAGGTGGTCCGGTACTCGCCAACGGGCAGGTCTATTTTGCCGCCAGCATCTGGCCGTTCATGGGTGTCTTTGTCCAGGCCGTGGATGCCAAGACAGGCCAGGTCACCTGGCGAAACGACGGCACCGGGTCAATGTACATCAAGCAGCCCCACAACAGCCCCGCATTCGCCGGGCTGGCCCCCCAGGGTTACCTCGCGACCTCCGGTGATTCGCTGATCGTTCCCAATGGCCGCAGCGTCCCTGCACTCCTGAACCGCAAGAGTGGCAAGCTCAAATACTTCCACCTGGCCAAGTACCGACGCAGTGGTGGTGACCAGGTCGCCGCTGGCGACAAAGCCTTCTTCAGCGGTGGAACCGGTTTTGACCTGGCAACGGGACTGCACAGCGAGGATCTCGGTGGAAATCGCTGTCCGGTTTTTGCGGACGGTCTCGCCTTCACCGGGGGCAGCACCGTGAAAGCCTTCGATGTGGCCAAACCCCTGCTGACCACGACCAAGGACAAAAAAGGGGTTGATCAGGCCAAGTTCGAGTTCCCTCGGAAATGGTCGGTCGCGATCAAGTGCGACCTGTTCCTGAAAGCCGGCCCCAGGCTCTACGGCAGCCATGGCCGTGATCTGGTCGCCATCGACCTGCCCACGGGCGACACGCCGGCCCGGATCGCCTGGGAGCAACCGCTCGAAGGAGCCTCCGCCAAAGGTTCCATTTCCAGCATGATCGTGGCCGACGGCCACATGGTCGTTGTGACAACCGACGGAGCCATTTCGTGTTACGGACCCCGTGACGTTGCCGAGCCGGTCGAATTTGCACTGCCCAGCCCCGAGCCGCTTGACGCTGGGGATCCCGCGGTGCGGGACGCCGCGAAACTGATCGAAACTGTCGGGTCACCGACGGGTGGAATCGCCGTGGTGCTGGGACTGCAGAACGGGAATCTGCTCCGCGGACTGGCCCATCACAAAAACTGGCAGGTGATCGGGATCGACGGCGATGCCGATCGGATCAACAGCATCCGCAAAAGACTGGATGCCGCCGGCATTTCACGGAGCGTGGTCGCGGTGCACCATGCCAAACCCGGCACCATAGATTTGCCCCCCTACCTGGCGCACCTGGTCACCACCGAGAACCTGGCATCCTCGGGCTTCGACGCGATTGGACCGTTCGTCTCGCAGGTCTTCAACGTCCTGCGTCCCTACGGAGGCCGCGCCGTGTTGCCGCTCACCAATCCCGAGCACACCCGCCTGGTGGGTGCCGTGACCGACAAGCGATGTCCCGGTCACAGCCTGGCACGAACCAACGGCCGGACCGAGTTGATCCGACCCGGTCGCCTGCCCGGCTCGGCCCCGTGGACTCACCAGTACGCCGACGCGGGCAACACCTCGGTCTCCCAGGACGATCTCGTCAAGGCACCGCTGGGCCTGTTGTGGTTCGGCGGCAGTTCGAACAAGAGCGTCTTACCGCGACACGGACACGGTCCCACGCAACAGGTCGTCGGTGGTCGGCTGTTCATCGAGGGTCCCGACATGTTGCGGGCCGTTGATGTCTACACCGGCAGGGTGCTCTGGGAAGTCTCGTTGCCCCAGGTCGGACAGGCGTTCAACTTCACCGGACACCAGCCGGGAGCCAACGCCACCGGCAGCAACTACGTCAGTGTCCAGGACGCCGTCTATGTCGCCTACCAGTCTCGCTGCATCAAGCTGGACCCGGCCACCGGCGAGATCGTCGGCGAGTTTCCTCTGCCGGCGCTGGGTGGCGGGACCAAGCCCAAGTGGGGCCACATTGCCGTTTCCGGCGACCTGCTGATCGCCGGTGCCGAGCCGCTTGTCTATGAAAAGAAACGCGTGGGTGGTTACACGCACGACGGCACCACCAGCCGACACCTGGTCGTGATGAATCGACACACCGGCGAGGTGCTCTGGACCCGCGAGTCTCGCTTTGCATTCCGCCACAATGCAATCGTCGCTGGCAACGGCCTGCTGTTTGCCATAGACCGTTTGCCCGACACCATCGTCGCGTTGATGCTCCGTCGTGGACGCAAGCCAACCGGAAAACCACGGCTGGTGGCCTATGACGCCAAAACCGGCAAGGAGGTCTGGAGTACAACCGATGGGGTTTTTGGCACCTGGCTGGGATACTCCCGACAACACAAGTTGCTGTTGCAGTGCGGCCGCCCCGCCCGCGACATGCTCAAGGATGAACCGGCCGACCGGATGATCGTCTACCGCGGAAACGATGGCACGATTCGCTGGGACAAGAAGCTGAAATACGGTGGCCCCTGCCTGCTGCGGGGCGACACGATCATGACACAGGGCGCGGCGGTGTCGCTTTTGACCGGCGAACAAATCACCCGAACCAACCCCCTGACCGGGCTGACTCAACCCTGGGGCTACACCCGCAACTACGGCTGCAACTCGGCGGTGGCCAGCCGCCACCTGATGACGTTCCGATCCGCCGCGGCTGGCTATTTTGACCTGGCCCGTGATGGCGGCACCGGGAACCTGGGTGGATTCCGTTCCAGTTGCACGTCGAACCTGATCTGTGCCGACGGAGTGCTCAACGCACCGGACTACACGCGGACCTGCAGTTGCTCGTACCAGAACCAGGCTTCGCTGGCACTGGTGCATGACCCTCGAGTCGAGATGTGGACATTCAACAAGCTGGACGTCGGCAAGACACCGTTGAAGCGACTGGGGCTGAACCTCGGTGCCCCCGGTGATCGACCCGGTGACGGGGGCACGCTGTGGCTCGAGTACCCCGTGGTCGGCGGCCCATCGCCGAAGATCCAGGTGACAGCAACACCAAAAAACATCGAGTGGTATTGTGGACATTCCGAACGGATCAAGACCGGACCCGATGGCGGACCCGCCTGGATCGGAGCCTCCGGGGCACGTGGCATCCGGACTCTTGAAATCGCCCTGCCCGGACAGGCGACCTACCGGGTCCGACTGCACTTCGCCGAACCCGAAATGGTCAAACCGGGCGCGAGGCGGTTCACGATTTCCGTGGGAGGGAAGGTCGTCCGTCGTGACATGGACCTGGCCGCAACCGTCGGAAAGGGCACAACCGCAGTCGTCGAGATCCCCGGCGTGGCCGTCAACGGAACACTGCGAATCGAGTTGACTCCTGCCGATGGCTCACTGCCGGCAGTACTCTCGGGTGTCGAGGTCCAGGCGATCCGCTAGGCAAATCGTGGAGGCGCCCATTTTCCTCGTGTTGGTGCCAGGCAGATCAACCGCCAGAGACCTCAACACGTTGGTCAATCCGCCAATGCATCGACTATGCTGCAGGACGTGATTTCCCGGACTTGAGACGCCACCGATGCGACGCCCAGCTTCTCCACGCCACTACCGCCGAGGTGCCATCAGCAAGCACGCGTTGATGGCCGTTGTCGGTCTTGCCGTGTTGATCGGCCTGGGACTGATGCTGGCCGGAATGGGACAGCAACAATTCGCCGGACCTGCAGACGTCGACGGACAGCCACGAGCCGCGCTGACGTTCTTTTGTGCGGCGGGCATTCGCCAACCGGTCGAAGCGGTTGCCAAAGAGTATCTCGAGGAATACGGGGTCCGCATCAACCTCGATTACGGCGGTTCCAACACGTTGTTGAGCCGTATCGAAACGGCACGAACCGGCGACCTGTATCTCGCCGCCGACGAGAGCTACATCAAGACGGCTCGCGAGAAGGGACTCGTCGCCGAGTCGATTCCGCTGGCTCGGATGAAACCGGTGATCGCCGTGGCCGAGGGAAATCCCAAGAAAATCAAGACCATCGAGGACCTGCTGCGGAAGGACGTCCGCACCGTCCTGGGCAACCCGGACCAGGCCGCCGTCGGCAAGAGAACCCGCAAGCTCCTGAAGGCATCCGGCCACTGGACAAGACTTGAATCGCTGGTCCGCGAGACCGGGACCTTCCAGCCGACGGTGCCGGAAGTGGCCAACACCGTCAAGATCGGCGCAGCCGACGCCGCGATCATCTGGAACACGACCACCAAGATCGTCGATGGGATCGATGCCATCGAGGTTCCGGAACTGGACCGGGGAGAGGTCCTGGTCACCGTGGGGATTCTCAAGAGCGCCTCCTCAGCGACCGAGGCCCTGAAATTCGCCCGATACCTGGCAGCCAAGGACCGGGGTCTCCGCAAGTTCAAGGAATTCGGATTCAATCCTGTCCAGGGCGACGACTGGGCCGAGGTGCCCGAGTTGACGTTCTTTTGCGGAGCGGTCAACCGACGTGCCGTCGAGCAGGCGATCAAGGAATTCCAGGTCCGCGAGGGGGTCCAGGTCAACACGGTCTACAACGGTTGTGGAATCCTGACGGCCCAGATGAAAACGATCCGCAAAAAGAAATTGACCGGGTTCCCCGACACCTACATGGCGTGCGACAAGTACTACATGGAGGCCGTCGACGGGTTGTTCCAGGATGCCGTCGACATCTCCGACACCGAGGTCGTGATCGCCGTACCCAAGGGGAATCCCAAGGGAATCCAGAAACTGGCGGACCTGACACAGCCGGGGGTGCGAGTCGCCGTCGGCCAACCCGACCAGTGCACCATTGGCGTTTTGACCCGACAGGTGCTCGAGGCCGAGAAGATTCATGACGAGGTGATGAAAAACGTGGTCACCAGGACGGCCACTTCCGCGTTGCTGATCGCCCCGGTCACCACCGGAGCCGCCGATGCCTCGCTGGCCTTCCTGACCGACACGAAGTCCGAGAGCGAAAAAGTGGACGTGGTGAGAATACCATCAGAAGCGGCCAAGGCGATCCAGCCACTGGGAATCGCCAAGGCCAGCCGCAACAAGCAACTCGCCCGCCGCCTGATGCAGGCCATCACGCGGTCACGTTCGAGCTTCGAGAAGGCTGGATTCCACTGGCGACTTGACGACGATGCGCCCGGATCCTGAATGACCCCAGGTGAGTCAACTTTTCACTTTCCAGTTTCTTCCCTGTGAAGCCCATGACCACCGGAACCGCCTCACAGCCGAACAAGGCGTCCCCGGCTCACCGTCCCCCATCGGACAAGCCGTTTCTGATCGGCCTGGTGGTCATCTCGAGCGTTTACATCATCCTGCTGATCGGGTTGCTGATCGGTGACGTGGCCTACATGGCCACAGGTGACCTGGCCGACTCGGTCGAATTGCCGGATGCACTCGAGTGGTCACGGCCCGCGTTGAGGCCCCTGCTCTCGATGCTGGCAACACTCGACAAGCCCGAGATACGTTACTCGGTCCAGCTGACCATGATCAGTTGCCTGTTCTCGGCCGTGCTGTCACTGTTCGTGGCCGTCCCCACCGCCTACCTGCTCAGTCGCCACGAGTTCCCCGGCAAGAACCTGCTGGATGCCATCCTGGACATCCCCATCGTGCTGCCCCCCCTGGTGGTCGGCCTGAGCCTGCTGATCCTCTTCCAGTTCGCTCCCGACCTCACGATCGGTGGAGAAGTCTACAGCATCCGCAACGCGATCGTCTTCCAGGTGCCGGCCGTTGTACTGGCCCAGTTCATGGTCGCCGCAGCATTCGCGGTGCGGGTGATGAGAGCGACGTTCGACCAGGTCGATCCACGTCCCGAACAGGTCGCGCTGACACTCGGCTGCAACCAGGCGCAGGCCTTCTGGCGAGTCGTGCTGCCACAGTGCGGAAATGGAATGCTCACCGCGGGCACCCTGTCCTGGGCCCGATCGCTCGGAGAATTCGGCCCGCTGCTGATTTTTGCCGGAGCCACCCGGATGAAGACCGAGGTTCTCTCGACCACCGTATTCCTGGAACTGAGCATCGGCAACCTCGAGGGAGCCGTCGCCGTCTCACTACTGATGGTCGCTTGCGCCGTGATCGTACTGATGATCGCCAGGATGTGGGGCTCCCGTGGGTTGTCGTTGTAAGCCCGAGTCGAGACGATCGGGGAAAGAGGAGTTCAACACCATGCAGGTCACCGTGGAATACGCCGCCCAGATCAAGCGGGTCGCCGGTGTCGCCCAGGACGTGATCCAGTTGGATGCCCCGTGCCCGGTGGCCGAAATCGCTCGACTGGCGGCCGCCAACCACGGTGACAGCCTGGCCGAGATGCTCTTCGACGAAAACGGACAACCCCGACCCTCGATCCTGGTCTTCAAGGGAGAGGACCAGGTCCGCTGGGATGACACCACGACCCGGGTCGAAGATGGTGAGACCATCACACTGCTCTCACCGGTTTCCGGCGGTTAGCCCCACAACCCCAGGCTCCCATGGCTCAGCTCACCGACCACGAAAAAGCCGTCTACGAATGGCAGATCTGGGTACCGGGATTCGGTGAATCCGGCCAGGAGGCACTCAAGGACGCATCTGTTCTCGTCTCACGGGTTGGCGGACTGGGCAGCGTCGTCGCCTACGAACTCGCCGCTGCCGGCGTTGGCCGCCTGGTGCTGGCCCATGCCGGTGACATCAAGCCCAGTGACCTGAACCGACAGCTACTGATGACCCACGAGGGCCTGGGCAGTCCACGAGTCGAGTCGGCCAGCCGACGACTCAAGGAACTCAACCCTCGACTCGAAATCGTGGCGGTTCCCGAAAACCTCTCCGAACACAATGCCAAACAACTCGTCGGCGATGTCGATCTTGTCGTCGACTGCGCGCCGCTGTTCCCCGAACGATTTGCCATGAATCGTCAATGTGTCGAACAGGGCAAGCCCCTGGTCGACTGTGCGATGTACGATTGTGAGTTTCAGATCACCACGATCCTTCCCGGACAGACACCGTGCCTGTCGTGCCTGTACCCCGAGGATCCTCCGGCATGGCGTCGGGAGTTTCCAGTTTTTGGAGCGGTCTCAGGAACTGTGGCTTGCCTTGGAGCCATGGAAGCCATCAAGGTATTGGGAGGCTTTGGGGAGCCGTTGGCCGGCCAACTCCTGACCTGTGACCTCCGCGACATGACCTTCCGCCGCCGGCGACTCCTGCGACGCGAGAATTGCCCTGTCTGCGGAACGACGCCCGAGTCCCTCTCGCCATGAACTCACCTGACACCGCTTCAGCCGACCTCGTCATCCAGGTCACCGACCTCCGCAAGACCTATCGTGACGGGCTGTTCCGCAAGCGGAAAATCGAGGCCCTCAAGGGTGTGTCACTGGAGGTGGGATCCGGCCAGATCTTCGGGCTGCTTGGTCCCAACGGGGCCGGCAAGACCACGCTCATCAAGGTGCTACTGGGAATCGTCCACAAGACCTCCGGTGAAGCCATGTTGCTGGGACAGCCGGCCGGCCACAAGTCGGGTCGACGACGGGTCGGTTACCTGCCCGAGGGTCACCGGATCCCAAGGCACCTGACGGGAAACACGGCACTGGAATACTACGGCAGCCTCAGCGGTCTCTCGGTGGCCGAAACAAGGCGTCGACGAGGCGATCTGCTGAAAACGGTCGGCTTGTCCGACTGGGGCCGCACCAATGTCACCAAGTACTCCAAGGGCATGCTGCAACGGCTCGGCCTCGCCCAGGCGATGTTGCACGAACCTGACGTGCTGGTGCTGGATGAACCCACCGACGGGGTCGATCCCGTCGGTCGTTCGGAAATCCGCGATGTGCTCAACAGGCTCAAGAGCCAGGGCAAGACCATCTTTCTCAACAGCCACTTGCTGCAGGAAATCGAGCTGGTCTGTGACCAGGTGGCGATCCTGTTCGAGGGAGAAGTACTGAAAGTGGGACCGGTCACGGAATTGACCAACCTGGCCGGTGACACCGACACACTCGAGGCGACGCTCGAACTGGAAGGAGATGCCGAGACAATCACCGGGGTGGTGCCCGAGCATGCCACGTCCTGTGATCGCATCGGAGACAACCGGTTTCGCGTGACCATTCCGTCGCCTGGCCAGGAGGACATCGATGACCTGATCGACACGGTCCGAAAACATGGTCTCAGCATCGTCTCGATCAATCGCCAGAAGCTGACACTGGAAGAAGCCTTCCTGAGACTGGTCCGTGGTGCGGCGGGAGGTGACTCATGAGAGCTTACCTGGCCGTGATCAAGGACTCCTTCCGCGAGGCTTTCGCGTCGAAGATTCTCTGGGTGCTGATCGTCATGATCGCCGGATTCCTGGTCTTGCTGGCCGGATTCTCTGTCAAACCGGCGATGAGAACCGGTATCGACAGCGGCGATGTTGTCGACATGGAGTCGCTGGCCGTTCGGCTGCGGGACGTCGAAGCCGACAGCCCGGCCGGTCGGATCCGGGACCGTTTTCCCGACGAACTCCAGGGCAACCTGAAAGCGTTTCGCCCGGACACCGCCGACCGGCGAACCAAGTCCGAACTGTACGGCGGTCTTCGCCGTCAGTTGGCCGAACAGATCCGTGAACCGTCTTTTGCGACCGAGACCCGGGTGCCCGACGAATCGCTTTCCGAGGAGGCGAAAACCCTGGCCGGCCAGGAAGCCGCGCTCGAAGAATCTCGGCAACTGCGACTCAATCGGCTGGTCCTCGAGGCCGCTCTGCCCGACGACGTCCACGCCAGTCCCAGTGAAGTGGTCAACGTGACCTACATCGGCTTCGTCCTGTTCGAGGACATCACCCTCAGCCAGGACGAATTGGAAAAGGGAATCAACGGGTTGCTTCAGGTCTTCATCTTCCTGTTCGTCTCGGTGATCGGGACACTGATCGCGATCGTGGTCACGGCACCAATCGTGCCCCGGATGTTCGAGGCCGGAGCGATCGACCTGTTGCTCTCCAAGCCCGTTTCTCGATCCATCCTGTTCCTCTCGAAGTTCTTTGGTGGCTGCGCCTTCACGCTGGTCAACGCGGCATTCCTGATCCTGGGAATGTGGGTCATCCTCGGGCTGCGACTGGGCGTCTGGAGTAACGGGTTGCTGTTGAGCATCCCGATTTATTTGTTCCTGTTCGTGCTGTACTACTCGATCTCGGCCGCCACCGGGGTCGTCTACCGCGGCCCGATCATTTCCGTGGTGATGGTGGTGATCTTCTGGTTCCTGTGTTTCGTGGTCGGGACCGCCAAGGATTGGATCGAGGGTGCCGAAATCCGACCCTCGACCGTCTACACGATCATCCCGGCCGGCGAGGACATACTGGCCGTCAACACGCTGGGCCGTGTCCACACCTGGTCGGAATCAACCGCGACCTGGGAGATTGTTTTCACCCAGAACCAACAACAGCGGCAGATGCCGGCATTCGTGGAAGTGTCCATGCGGATGCAGGCTGGTTTCCCGTTTGTCGGGACCAGGTACGACAAGAAAACCCAACGGCTGGTCACGCTGACCAAGAGCATTCCCTTCCCGTTGCCGGGCAACGGCACCTCCAAGCTGTTCGTCGGACGTGGCGAAGACGATTGGGCCCGCCGCGGTGGAACCCGTGCATCGGCCAGCCCACTTGCCCTGTTGCTCTCCCCGGAAAGCGAGATTTTGGCGGTGGGGCCTCCGGGACTCCAGGTCTTCACCGGTGACCCCGAAAAGACCGAATCCTCGCGGAAATGGATGGGTCTCGATTTCACGATGGGCAAGGGAGCCGGGCGTTTTGTCGACGTGACCCCAGCCGATCTGCCCCGGTGGGAAAATCCCTTCGACGCCACCATGGACACAACCACCGGGAACATCATCATCTTCAGCGCCGGCAAGATTGTCCTGCTCACACCCAAAACCACCGACGGCAAGACAACCTACGTGGCGGGCCCGACACGGGACCTCGACACCGACAAAGCGGCACTGCTGGCTGTCGCCGGGAACCGGCTGTTGGTTGCACTCGCAGATGGCGACTACCGACTGCTGAACGCCACGACCCTGGAACCAACCGACACCACCGTCCCCCGTGGCCCGGAAAAACCTCGCCAGGCCATCGGATCACCCGACGGCCGATTCCTCGCCGTCGTGTCTCACAAGTCAGAAGCCTGGCTGCTGGATGTCTCGACCGGACAACCGGTATCCAACGGAGTCCTCTCGGGTGACGTCCACGCCCTGGCATTCAACGATGACGGCCACCTGCTGGTGGGCGACATTTACATGAGGGTCACCGGGTACTCGGTGCCGGATTTCCAACGGTTGTCCCGCCACGATCCATCGCTCTCAACACTCCAGGCCGTTTACCGCTACGGCGTACTGCCCGTCTACACGATCTTCCCCAAGCCCGGGGAACTCAACGCGGTGATCGCGAGGCTGTTCGAGGAGGAAAACACGGTCACCATTGGTGGCAATGCCAACGACCTGCGAGCCGACCAGTTCGAAATCGACATCAAGACACCACTGATCAGCAACGCCGCCTTCCTGCTGGTCGTCCTCGTTCTGACCTGCTTCTACGTGGCCCGCAAGGACTTCTGATCCGACGGGGTCCCGGCCACCCACGAGATTCAGGTCGCCGGGGCGACAACACCCTCGACCGGTGTCGCTTCCGGTTCGACAAGGCGGATCGGGCGACCAACGTTCGACACATTCTGCCTCTGGGTATCCACGCCCAGGGCCCCGCAGACGGTTGCCAACAAGTCCGCCGTGGAGATCGGACGATCAACCACCGCGGTGCCCGCGGCATTGGTTCGGCCCACGGCCTGTCCACCCCGCACTCCACCTCCGGCCAGGACCGTCGTCCAGGCGTTGGGGAAATGGTCGCGACCCTGGTTGGAATTGATCACCGGAGTCCGACCGAATTCTCCCATCCAGACCACCAGTGTCGACTCCAGCAATCCACGCAGTTGCAGATCCTCCAGCAACGTGCCCCATCCAGAATCGAGAATGGAACTGAGACTCTTGACGGTGTCGAAGTTGTTCTGGTGAGTGTCCCAGCCGAGTTGCGACTGGCCATCGACACCATTGAGTGACACCTCGACAAACGGCACGCCACGTTCCACCAGCCTTCGGGCCAACAGGCAACCCTGGCCGAACCGGTTGCGACCGTAGGCATCCCGGAGGCTGGCCGGTTCGTCATCAAGATCGAAAGCGGTCACCGACTCGGACCGCATCATCCGCACCGCCTGCCGGTACGCAGTGCGATGACTGGCCACCGGCACATTGGGACGCTCGGCCCCGAACCCCGCCTCGAGTTGATCGAGCAATCCCAGCCGGGCATCGGCCCGGGCCATGTTGATCCCCTTGGGTTGCCGCAGGTTCTGGACCCGCAACGCCCGCGAGGCATCGACCCGCCCCGCCTCGGGCATCGGCAGCGGATTGCCATCACCGACGACCAGCGGAGCGTACTCGGGACCGAGAAACCCCGGGCCGAAGGCGGCGGGGCTGAGAAACCGGTAGGGAGCCACACTGACAAAACCCGGCAACGGTGAGGCACCGTCGGAAAGTTCCTTGCTGAGAAGTGATCCGAGCGTGGGGTAGTGAATCGGCCCCTGGGGCAGGTACCCGGTTCGCATTTTGAACGTCGCGCGCTGGTGATCACCTTCCCTGGTCGCCATCGACCGCAAAACCGCAAGGTGCTCGGCCTGCAACGCCAGCCGCGGCAGATGCTGGGAAAACTGCAGGCCGGGTACCGTGGTCAATAACGGACGAAACGGACCGCCGTTGGCGTGTGCGGGCTTCATGTCAAAGGTGTCGGTCTGCGACGGTCCGCCCGACATCCACAACAGGACACAACTGCGACGACGCGTGCGGGCGGCGGCCGACGCCACCCGGCCAAACCAGCCAGACGCCGATGGACGGATCAGGCCGGCGGCCGACAAGGCCAGCCACTGGCGACGAGACATCTGCAAAACACCTGGCATGAGCCGTCTCGAGGACCTAATGGTTCAACAAAAACTCGCTGGAATTCAACAACGCCCAGAAGATATCGCCGAGGGCCTGCCGTGGATCCCCCGTCACTCCTCCACCATCAACGTAACCCGCCAGCCGCTTCAACTCCTCCACACGTGGCCGTCGACTCAGCGCCACCAGGTACAAGGCTTCGATCCGATCACCGGTCGTCAACGCGGGAATCCCCACCACCGCGGCGAGCGTGCGGCTGCGATCCAGACTCGTTGCGTCCGCCGTGAAGTCGCTGTTCATCAATGCCAGCGCTTGCAGGATCGTGGTCCGCTTCTGAGTCGGCCGGCTCGATTCGTCACGAAACAATTCGAGAACCCGGTTCCGGGGAGTCTCCGGTTGACCGGGAACAACCGGTTGGCGATCGGATGCCGGAGGCACGTGGCCAACCGCCTGGGCCAGGCTGTCGTAGATCTGTTCAGGTGACAGGCCTTTGACGGCCATCCGCGAGAACAATCGGAGATTCGACTGGGACGGATGCGTCAAGCGACTGGTCCGCTGGTAGGCATTGGTGGCGGCAATCGCGCGCAGAATGAATCGCACGTCAAATCCGTGTACCACGAACTCGGCCGCCAGCAGTTCGAGCACCCTCGCGTGGCTGGGCGGATTGTCCGCGGTGAAGTCGTCGGGAGGATCGACAAGGCCGATCCCAAACTGGTGAGCCCACAGGCGGTTGACCGCGGCCCGGGCGAAGTACGGGTTCCGGTCGCTGATCATCCAGTCAGCCAGCAATCGCCGGGTTCCCCCGGCCCGGGCCGGCCGGGGTTTTGCACCATCCAGATGGACCGGTCCGACACTCCGACCGGTCCCGGGAATCTCCAGCTCACGTTGTTCGGACACCTCGCGGATCGCCGCCAGGAATCCCCCCTGGCCCTGGCGTTCCATTCCAGCGAAGAACGCCGCAAAGCTCCAGAACTCGTCCTGCTTCCACTTGTCGAATGGGTGGTCGTGACACTGGGCACATTCAATTCGAATACCCAGGAAGGTCCGGGCCATGCTGGCCGCCAGGTTCTCCGGCTTGATCTGCTTGGCCTGGTAAAAGGCCAACGGCGAGGGCCGGCTGTCCGGTCGAGACAGTTCACCAGCGACTCCCGCGGGTGTCAGCGACACGGTCACGATCTCGCGTACCATCGCCGAGTAACTGGTGTCCTCGGACAGCTTCTGTCTCAGCCACGCCTCGAATCCCGGTACCAACACCCGTGTCTGGGGATCCGACTGCGTCTCGGGCAACAGTGCTTTCCGCCAGACATTCGAGAAGTGCATGACGTACAGAGAACCGCCCAGCAATTCGTCGACAACCCGACGACGCTTGTTCGGAGCGGCCTCGGCCAAAAACTGGCGGACCCGGCTGGCAGGTGGAATCCGGCCACCAAGATCGAGATACACCCGCCGCAGGAACTCGGCATCCCCGGCCACCGGCGCCGCGGTCACCCGCTCGGCCAACAGTCGTTTCTCGATCAACCGGTCGACCCGTGCCGCCAGATCGTCGATGTCGTCAGCACGAGCCGCTGGCACCTGCACCAGCCAGACCAGTGACCAAAGGAGAAAACATCGTGACATGATGGAGGCCGGCCTGAAAAGCGTCCCGGGTTCTTCGAGCCTATCAGTGCCCGCCGCGAACTGCCAAGGTGAACGATCGGGTCGCTACAACGATGCGGCCGTCGCTTGCAAGGCCTCGGCAGCCCCCGCCCCGGTCTTCAACTCGTCGTAATCCGGCGGCGCGTAGGTGGCCACCACATCGAAGTGGCGGCCGGCGATCGCCATCCCGATCAGGTCTTCAGCCGAGAGTGTCATACGGCCGGCCCGCCGGGTCAGGTCAAATCGAACGTCATTCACCCCGGAGTAACTCCGGTAGACCACCTCGGTGCAGACCAGCCGGTCGGCCCGTGTGAAATCGAAGTCGAAGTCGTACGACTTCCCGGTGTGGAACATGCCGCGGGCCATGGCCGGATAGATTTCCTCGAGTCCCAGTTGTGGTCTCAACACGGCGATCGCATCGCTGGCAAAAGGAGAATTCAACGATCGCACGTGCACCCCGTCCTTCAGCGCCTCGTGGACCCGGCACGGCTCATCCGAATCACAGGCCAGCAGGTTGTCCCAGTGAGGCCGAACATGCTCGTGGTCCCCGAATCCCACGGCGGACAATTCATCGCAGCTGCCCAGGTACAAGGCGGCATGCGGCCAATAGCCGGGCAGGAAGTAATTCGTCAGTGCATGCTCCTTGCGGACAACCAAGACGTCACCCGGCCGCAACAACTCGCGAACCTGGCCCCGGATCTCCTCGGGCAGACCGGGCACGTGATCGTGAACCGTGTACAAACCGGAAACGGCCCTGGAGACCGACTTCTGCAGACCGTAAAGAGCCCGGTGAAGCAGGTCCTCTTTGACCAGGTCCACCAGCTGGCGAGCCTGAACACGGGCACTGAGCATCGCGAACGCGGACAGGGACATCTCGTTGGAATTCTGATGACTCTCGATCAGCGGAGGTAGGAATTCCAGCGACGTTCCTTCGACCAGCGACGTCAACAAATCGCGGTTCTGTTCAAAATACTTCGCGGCGTGATAGAGGTGCCAGGTGTGAACCGGATTGATCAAGGACTGTTGAACGGTGTCATACACGTCGGCCGGAATGCCAAAATTCGGCGCCGGCTCGTTGAGTTTTTCTCGGACAACCGGTCGCTCATCAAATTCGCTGTAGAGAAACCGGGCGGCGTCGACCAGTACCAGCGCCCCCGCATAGCCGACCAGGAAATGCGAGTCGACCTGCCTGTCGTCCTTCATCTCCAGGACAACTTCCAGTAACGCGTTGCGACTTTGCCAGTACGAGACCAGAAGGTGGCGGACCTCCTCATCCTCGCTGGGAGCGAAGTAGCCTTGATCGCTCGACAACGCGGCCTGGGCGAGCACCCCGGCAACCTGTTTGAGCCGACCGAACTGCTCGGTCACCGCCAGGACCGTTGCAGCACCGGACACCGCCCGACCACTGATGACTCCGTCTCGCATCGTTCATCCGAATGACTTTCGGTTCACGTCACCGCCATGCTACCACAGCCGACGGTAGCCGTGACTGACATCGACTCCTGTTTGTCGAGCAATTCGGGTTCGAACCACGCCAGGCCCTGTGTTTCATACTCCGGACCAAACTGGAACGACTGCTTGATCGCCAGGTCAACATCCAGGGGATTGCGGGTTCCACCGGGCCGCAATCCCGCCCGGCGGACATAAGGACCCCGGGCCGGCGGGAACGGGTAATCGCTGCCATGCAGCAGGCGGCTGCGCAACGACTCTGGCTCCAGGGCCAATCTCCCCAGGGCCCGCCACCGTGGCCAGGTCGCCAGGATCGATGTATCCCCGTACAGGTTCGGGTAGCGGTGCATCATCTCCACAAACCCCGGGTAATAATCCTCGGGATCCAGCGGGGTGCAGGTCCCGCAGTGCGCCGCGATCACACGCAAACCGTGATCCAACGGTCGAACCAGGCGACGAGGATCAGTGAATTTCTGCGAGATGACCCGGCACGAATGTTCGTAACCGGTGTGAAACATCAGGATCACGTCGAGTTCGGCAGCCAGCCGATAGAACGGTTCGAAGTCGGGCAACGATGGATCGACCCCCTGGATCGCAGTGTGGACCTTGATCAACCGCGAACCCGCCGCGGCACAGCGTTCGAGTTCCTCCAGCGCATCGCGACGCATCGGATTGATCGAACATCCTGCCAGGATTTTTTCATTCCGGTCAGCCAATTCGAGAACGTAATCGTTGGAGACAAAAACGTGTGTCCGTTGCGTGTCGAGTTCCCCGTCGTCCCGGTACACCGCGTCCTGGGCCAACACGACAGCTCGAGACAGCTTTGACTCGTCCAGTTGCCGCACCAGGCGGTTCCGGATCTGGTCGCTGCGGGTCTCACCCAGTTCACGGTCGAGCCGTGTGACACGAACAATCAACCGGGTCAACCAGCGGCGACGGGTTTCTTCGGAAAGGAATCCGTCTCGGGGATTCTCGCCCCAGCAAAACACGTGAGTATGGATATCAAGCACGAGAATGGCCTCCTGGTTCGTGACCGGATTTCAACAAGTCCCAATAAGTCTCAGGCGAGGGACCGCCAGGAATATCACGCGCGAACAACATCCAATATCGATTCGATTTCGGGACGGTCCACCGGAATCCGCGTCACGTGGTGCAGTCTCAGGGTTCCCGACGGGTCAATCAGCACGTCGCCACCCAGTTGAAACACGTCGCCGGCCGGGGATTTCACGGCACGGCCCTTGAGTATGAGCTTCAGGTATCCCCACCAGGACTGCGGTCCCAGTACCGCCCACAGGCTGCCACGGTGCATCGCGTAGGCGTTGTAGAGTTGCCGGTCGGGATCGACCAGAAACGGCCAGGGCCAACCCGATTGCCGGACATACTCATCGACAACCTCACCGGACTGAAACGTCACCGCCATCACGTCCAGGGGCAACTCCCGGATCTGCTCGGCGGCCTGTTGCAACTGCAACAGGTGTTCGCGGCACGGCAGTCACGTCAGGTGCCGGTGAAAAACCAGCAACAACCAGCGTCCGGCTCGGTCTTCCAGACGGACGTCGTTTCCATGGTGGTCGCGGGGTGTGAACATGGTGATGGGCCAAAACCGCGGTGAATTACCAGAGAACGACGAAGACGAAATACGAGAGCACCAGCAGGACCGCAATGGCCCAGAGGCCCGGCTGCTTCCAGGCTGGTAGAACGACTCCCGGGTCATCAAATGGATGAACCGGCAGGTCGACCAGTTCCCGCCGAGTCTCCTCCAGCCAACCGGCCGGTCGATCCCCACCGGACTGGTCGGGACGATCCATTACAGCCGGTTCCCGTGACCACACCACCAGCCCCTGCAATTGACCACGGCTGGCGGGTCCCCGGACCAGGGTTGTCAGCAACATCACCGCAACCGTCGCCCCAATACTCCAGAAAAACCCATACCACTTGTTGATCCACCACAGCGGAAATTCCCCGTTGGACTGCAAGCAGATGAACCGGGTCAGCCCGACACCACAGCCGGCAATCAACCCGAACAGGCCACTGGACCGGTGAGCCGGAGTGAAGATGCCAGCCAGGTACACGGCCATCAGCGGCATCACGGTGATCCCGATCATCTCGAGATAAAACGTGACCATGCCCATTTTCAGGAACGGTATGAAGACGAACGAGATGGCGATCACGACCACGGTGGTGATCCGGGACACCCAGAGATAGTGGCGATCGTCGGCATCACGAACCAGGAACCGGGCGTAGAGATCCCTGGTAAAGACGGCCGCCAGGGCCGAGCCGATCGAGTCAAATGTCGAGATACCTCCGGCCAGCAACCCGGCCACGACGATGCCGGCCAGGACCCCGCTGAGAGGCACCAGGTACTCCGCAACCAGCGTCGGAAAGATCATGTCGGGATTCTCGAGGTTGGGATGCGCTCCGCGGCCAAGAATTCCCAGGGTGATGTTGAACCACATGACAACCGAGGTGACCACCGCGGCAACAACGGCGGCCATTTTCACATCCCACTCACTGCGAGCCGCCAGCATCCTCATCGACTGGCTGTGGTTGACGATGCAATAGGCTGTCAGGGTGAGGATCCAGCCAGCGATTACGACCAGGGGGGGAATGTCGTCCAGCGGCTGCCCCACGTGCGTCATCGCCGCGCGGATCTTGACATCCACATCGGCCTCAACCATCGACCGTTCCATTCCCACGAACCCGCCAACCGCGTCATAGACCACCCACCACATCACCAGGGCGGCAATCAGCATCACGATCGACTGGATCGAATCGGTCAGCGCCACCGATTTGAGTCCACCGGTGGCCGTGTAGAGGGCCGCCCCGGCCGCGATCGCTACCACCAGGTACCAGGTCGATTCCTCCCAGCCGGTCAGCACGGCGAAGGTCAGGTAAAGCGAGTAGGCCACATTGGCCAGCACGTTGGTACGGTAGATGATCTGGACGAGAACCGAGATGACCCGTGTGGACGGACCAAAGCGGCGTTCGAGGTACTCCGAATTGGTGAACATCCCGCTGCGGTACATCGGCAGAAAGACAGCCCAGGCGACCAGGAACCAGCCAATGGTGATCCCCAGGAACCAAACGGAGATGTTGTTCATCCCCATCTGGTAGGCACCCCCGGCCACCGCCACGTAGTCACCGCTGTCCACGGCCGTGGCAAACATCGACAGCCCGACCATCCACCACGGCAGACCCCGAGCCGCCAGCATCCAGTCCACCGCCCGATTCGTCTCGCGCGACTTCCAGAGTCCAAATGCGATGATCGCGACGTTGATCCCGACCACCAGTGTCCAACCGACAATTCCCATGCTGGCGAAGCTAGCCGTGAAGCCAACCGGGTGTCAAACCGTCAACCGACAACCGGCCCTCCTGTGATAAACTCCACGCACCATGTTCCATCGTTCACACCCACTCCTGATGATCCTCGGCTTGCTCTCAGCGACCGCCCAACACATTGCGGCGGCCGACCAGCCCATCACTGCCCGCCGGTTGTCGCACCTCCGACGCCCCGTGGCCCTGGTGACTCCAGACGGGGGGCACCACTTCCTGGTTGCCAACCGCGACAGCGGAACGATCAGTCGTGTCGACATCACAACCGGGCGGGTGACGACGGAAATCCGCATCGGTGATCGGCTCAGCGATCTCACCCTGACACCCGACGGCCAACACGCACTGGTCGCCGATGCCGGACGACGTCAACTGGTCGTCTGCCGTCTCGAGAACGGTCAACCGGCCCCCGCGTTCCGTATCAATCTCCCGATCGAACCCACCCGGCTGGCGGTCGACACCGACGGGGGTCACGTCGCCGTGAGTTCCCGGTGGTCCCGACGCCTCGTGTTGCTGGATCTTCCTATCACGCAATCGTCCAGCCCTCGCCAGGTGACCCTGCCAATGCAGGGCCGGCACCTGCTGTGGCTTCCGCAACCCGACACCCTGGTGGTCGCCGATGCATTTGGCGGAAGCTTGGCCATCGTGGATGCGGGTGCCGGGCGGGTGCTGCACGCTCACCACCTGCCAGCCCACAATATCGGTGGCCTCGCGCTGGACCCCGACAGCCGTCACCTGGTCGTTTCACACCAGGTGCTCAACTCGGCCGCACGCACCACCGACAACGACGTGCTCTGGGGCCTGTTGATCACCAACAACCTCCGCCGCATCCCGATCCCGGAACTGCTCTCCAAACATCCCCTGGCGGTACGGCGTCACTCGGTCGTCATGCTCGGGCAGGCCGGCCACGCCGCGGGTGATCCGGCCGGCCTGGCAATCCGGTCCGACGGGTCATTCGTCGTGGCTCTGTCGGGGGTCAACCAGGTGGGCATCGGACGTCCCGAGAAGTTTGACCTGACCCGAATTCCAACCGGGGCCAGGCCCACGGCCATCTGGTTGTCCACCGACCAGCGTCGTGCCGTTGTCACCTCGACCCTCGATGATCAACTCGACCTCGTGGACCTCGACAAGGCCACATCGTTGAAGAGTGTCTCGCTGGGTCCTCGACCCGAGTCAACGTCCTACGACCGGGGTGAACGCCTGTTTTTCGACGCGGGCTTGTCCCGCGACGGTTGGATGAGTTGTCACAGTTGCCACACCGATGGACACAGCAACGGTCAACTGGTCGACACGCTTGGCGACGGGCACTACGGAAACGCCAAGCGAGTTCTCTCGCTATTGGGCACACTCGACACCCGGCCCTGGGCGTGGGACGGCCGGATGGGCACGCTCCGCGACCAGGTCTTTCACTCGGTGTCAACCACCATGCGAGGACCCCGTCCGACCCAGTCGCAGGTCCGGGACCTCGTGGCCTTTCTCGGCGGACTCCAGCAGCCCGCACCCGGCCACGCCGCCACAACCCGACAACAACAGCAATCGGTCGACCGCGGCCGGCAGTTGTTCACCTCGCTCGACTGCCAACGCTGCCACACTCCGCCGCTGTACACTTCGCCCGACTCCTATGACGTGGGCCTGGGCCGCTTGAAGACCAATCCCCCTTCCCTGCGAGGCGTCGCCCAGCGACGGCGGCTGTTCCACGACAACCGCGCGAAGTCGATCGACGAGGTGCTGCGACGTTTCCAGCACCAGTTGCCGCGGAAGATCTCCCGGGAGGAGCAACGCGACCTGGTGCGATTTCTGCAGAGCCTCTAGGACACCCGTCTACTCGAGCAACTCTCGCACCGCCCGCGCGATCAATGCGTGTCCCACCTGGGTGAGATGACAGTGGTCCAGGAACAACTCCTGGTCATCACCTTCAACCATTCTCTGGAACTCCGCCTCCAGCGCTCGGTCAAACAGCTCATCGACCCTCAGCAATCGTGCCCCCGAATCGGTCGCGGCCCGACTGATCGTATCAATCACCTGTGGATTCGACCGGGTCCCCCGGCGATCACGACGGTTGGCTTCAACCAGTGACACCCGGCCCTGCTCAACCATTCCACGTCCCAGCAAGCTCAATCCCTGCCAGAAATGAGACATCGCGAAGTGATCATCCAACGCAATCATCTCGGTCGCCGTCTCACCCAACCCCTTCCAGTCCCTGGCCTGGAACTTCCGGTCTGCCACCCGGTTCAACTCACCCAGACGATCCGAAATCGCAGCGACCCCGGGCCCGTGCACCGAATCACCCGGCGAGACCAGCAGGTTGGGAACTGCCGGCACGATGATCACCACCGCCCCGGCCCGCCGGCCGGCCTCGACGATTCCCAGCACGTGTTCACGGAGCAGCGACATCCGCAGCGGCACCATGTCGAGCGACTTGATCAACGGATAGTTTCCGTTCCCAAAGAACTCCGCCGGCAACTCGCTGTGCACCGCCGTCGTCGGTTCCCCCAGTAACTCCCGCATCCCGTTGACCACGCGGAGTCCACGAGCGAATTCACCGGCCTGTTCCATCCGGGCCACCAGGCCCTCGGGATCGTAAAACACATCCTCGAGAAACTCGTTGTGCCCCATGTACACGACCAGCCAGTCCGGCGAGAACCCGGCAGCACGACGTGCAATCGCCAAAACACGGTGACTGCCATAAGCCGGATACCCTCCGTTGATCACCTCCAACGGTGGCCGGGACGCCGAATCGGCCAGCAGATCCCCAAACG
>CAWVUS010000009.1:0-46672 GCA_963933195.1 uncultured Planctomycetaceae bacterium | reverse complement strand
GTCCGTCCGGCGTCGCGGGTGACTTCCAGGTGCACCCGCCAACCGTCGTGCTCGGAACTCGAACCGCACCAGATCTCCCCGTTTGCCAGTTGAATCGGCTTGTTCTTGACCGGGCCGATGCCCTTTTTCGGCAACCGGCGGCGATTCTTCCAGGTCTGTCCCGAATCGTCCGAAACCATCCATTCCCCCCACCATTGACTGGGGCTGGGGCCGACCTTGAAGAACAGAATCAACGGTCCCGTGCGGGGCTGAAACAGCACCGGGTTCCAGCATGGAAACCGTCGTGTCTTGGACTGCACCCCGTCGGCCACCTTGACCGGATCAGACCACCCGTCGCTGCTCCGTCGCGAGACCCAGATCGAAACGTCCTTTTGCCCCTCGCGAGTGCCACCAAACCAGGCGGACACAAGGGTGCCGTCAGTCGTCTCGACAATCGTCGAGGCGTGGCACTGGTCAAAGGCAGCTTTTTTGTAGACGAACTCGTGCGAGACAACCGGATTGGCCGCGTGAGACACGCTGCCCAGAAAAACGAGCGAGAGCACACCCGTGGTGATAGTACGAATCATGCGATGGACCTTTAGGACATGTCGTCCGTGTCATCATCGCAGAGACGGTCGCGGGTCGCTATTCGTCCCGGCGGTACTCGATGCGGTACTCGGTCACGTCGGTCGTCGTTGACGTGCTGCGGCGCTGGGCAGTATCGAGTGTCACCAGTCCCTCGGCCAACTGGACCGTCTGGCCGTCGGAATCTTCACCGGCGGTGGTCGTCTTGCCAACCACCTCCTCGAATTCCCGGTCAATCTTGTAACCAGCGGGGAAGTGCTGTTGCATCAGCTTCTCGGCGCCTTCACGGTGCTTCCAGGGCCAAAAATTTGTGTTCGCCGGAATCGCCACGATGCCGCGATCAGATTCCCGAAGCACATACCGGGCCGACTGGCAGCCGGACACGCCCACGGCGACCACCGCCGCCATCAACATCGCAACCCGCACGCGGTTCATCTCGGTTCTCGCTGGAAAAACAATTCTCTCAGTCGACATCAACGAGGCGGACTTGTAATGATGCTGGGATGAACTGGTCAAGACAAGAAATGCCCCGGGTGATGATGATTCTCTTTCAAAATCTGCGCCAATTGCCTTTTGTCACCACCGGTGTCCTGGTGTTGGCCTCCCTCGCGGCTCTCCCCGCGTCCGCTGCGGAACTCGAAATCGGACTGACCGTCACTTCGAAGCTGGAGTTTCCCCACACGCCGATGTCGGTGACGATCGACTTTGCCAAGCAGATCCGACAGGGACAACACGACGGAGTGCTCGACGCCAACTCGATTCGCGTCGTCAACCAGGCCACGGGCCAGGTGGTGGCTTCGGCCCGCACCGAGGATTTTGCTTATTCGGATCGCGGTCGAGTGGAGTGGGTGATTGTCGACCCGGACCACACGTCCTGGATCATCCGGTTCCGCACCACCGCCACCCGCGTTCCCCTGCGTCCGCAAGGCCATGTCCCCGCCATCGGAGTCGGCGACCTGCTCAGGTACAACGCCGGCCCCCATCGTCCAATCACTTCCTTTTTCCAGGCCGAATTGCACGACCTGACCGGTGATGGACGCCCGGACCTGGTCGGCAGTTGGAATTACGCGTACCGGGACGGCGATCCCTGGGCCGCGCCGATCGTCTACCCGGCAATCGCGTCGAAACATCCCAACCAGTTCGGCAACCTGCAACGGTTGCGGTATTTTGAACCCGGGGCTCCCGATTCAATCCTGGATCTGCACAACGCATACAGCGCCGTCGAATGTGTCGATTTCAACGGCGACGGCCGGCTGGACCTGCTCTACTTCAGCCTGAACACTCGCAAGGCGCGGATCCTGCTGGGAACAAAGCGTCGACAGCCCGGTGGCGCCCCGATCTTTGCGGCCAATCTCTCGTTCTCGGTTCCATCCGCCACCACCTGCCAGGCCGTCGACCTGGATGGTGACAACGACCTGGACCTCGTCTTCGGCAGCCAGTGGCTGAAGAACAGTTCTCCGACCGGCTGGCCGCTCAAGCTGGAGTCACCCGCTGCACACGGACTCCCCAAGGGATCTGCCTTTGCCGATCTCGATCACGATGGGCGACTGGATGCCATCAACGTCACCGCCCCCGCAGAAGATGGCTACGGTGGCCGGGTGGTCTGGAGACGTCGGCTCGACACCAAGGGACTCGAGTTCGCAGCTCCTGCCCCGTTGGATGACGTGACCGAATCGGACGTCACGATGGTCTCGGCGTCACGGATCGAGGGGCGATGCATGCTCGTTGTTCAGTACAACACGTTCCAGGAACTGGCGATCTACCGCCAGGCAAGTGCTCGAGCGGGAGGGGCCAAGGGCTCGTTGAAGACACCTCGCTTCAAACGCCTGGGTCGTGCCGAATCGCCCGATGCCGTGCTGGCACTGTCCGACCAGGCGTGGCCGTGTTTGTGCGACTGGGAAAACGATGGCGACCAGGACCTGCTGGTCGGTGGAGGGTACGGCTGGCCACGGATCGTGATCAATTCGGGAACCGACGTCCGCCCGCGTTACGAGAGTCCGCGACGAATTCTCTCGTCCGGCAAACCGATCCGACTGCTCCGCAACCCCTTGCTCGGCCCACCGCTGAGTTCTCACAACATGGGATACCCCTTCCCGGTTCTGGCCGACTGGGACGCCGACGGTCGCCTGGACCTGTTCTGTCCCAACGAGACCAACCGGATCTTCTGGTTCCGCAACCTCGCAGCTCCGGGAACCGCTCCACGCTTCGGCCCACGGCAGCAGGTCGTCTGCGACGGCTACCCCGATTCCTCGAAGCTCAAGACCCTTTCGGCGACCCGTGCCGCCTCGCGAGATTCCAACAACGGCGTCTATCCGCATGAACCCAACCAGCCATTCATGTGGCGAACCGGCGCCGCGGTGGCCGACTTCAATGGCGACAAGCTGCCCGATTTCATCACGTGCGAGGGATCCGGCTACCGGGCCACGTTGTTCGTTCAGCATCGTGACAACCAGGGCAACCTGAAACTCAAACGCCATTCCGTCGTCCGGCTCAAGGACGGTCGAGAACTGACCGGCAAGGTGGCCGAAAGAGGAGCCACCTGGACCGAATCGTTCCGGCCGGTTGACTGGAACCGGGATGGCCTGATCGACCTCGTCTACAGCACCGGGGGGTCTCACCACGGCACGCTGGAGGGCGGCAGCATCTACCTGCTGAAAAACGTCGGAACCCGGACCGCCCCGCTGTTCGGCTCGCCACAGACCATGAAATGTTACGGCCGCTCGATCCGCATCACCAACCACGGCCCTCACCCCTGGATCGGCGACTACAACTCGGACGGACTTCCCGACGTGATCGCCGGTGTCGAGTGGAGCGTCTACCCGTTCTACTCTTACGCCGCGTTGATGATGCCCAAGCCCCCGGCGACCAGGCTGACGACAGCGGTCCCGGCGGCACGTCGCGACCGCTAACGGCCCCGTGTCATCTACGTCGTGGCCGGCGAATCCTTCTCCTGGGTCATCAGCGAAACCACGACCAGGGTCAGGAATCCCAACGGAATGGTGATGATACCCGGCTGGCTGAACGGGACCACGGCCTGGCTGGCATCCAGTCCGTAGACCTTGGAGAAGGTGTCGGCACTCAGCAGGATCCAGGCCAGCGAACTGGTCATGCCGACAACCACCGCGGCAATCACGCCCTGGCGAGTTGTCCGGCTCCAGAACAGGCACATCACCAGCGAGGGCAAGTTGGCGCTGGCCGCCACGCTGAAAGCCCAGCCAACCAGGTAGCTGACGTTGAGTTCCTGGAAGAGAATCCCCAGCACGATGGCCACGAGGCCGACAACGACCGAGGCGATCTTGGCCACCCGGACCTGCTCGGCATCGGTCATTTCCCAACCCATCGCGTTGGACAACAGGTCGTGGGTGACGGCGCCGCTGGATGCCAGGATCAGGCCACTGACGGTGCCCAGCACGGTGGTGAAGGCGATCGCAGAGATCGCGGCGAACAACCATTCACCAATACTGAAAGCCAGCAACGGAGCCGACATGTTGCTATTGGTGATGTCCAATGTCCCACTGGTCATGGCGCCCAGGCCAAGATAGAGCGTCAGGACATAGAAAAAACCGATCGTGGCGATCCCCACGATCGTGCTCTTGCGAGCAGCCGCCTCGTCCTTGACCGTGTAGTAACGGATCAGGATGTGGGGCAACGACGCGGTGCCGCAGAACAACGCGAGCATCAACGACAACAGGTCGATCTTGTCCAGCAACTCGTCGCTGTGAATTCCCTGGAAACGAGGATGAGTTCCCGGCTGGAGGATGGTGCTTCCGGACGTCGGTTTCTGAAAATACACGGTCGTCGTGCTGCCATCGGCATGAGCCAGTTTCTGATTGCCCCACAACACGACCTCGCTCTCTTCCAGCGTGCTGAAGAACTCGAGCGGCCCCAGTGGGCCGGTCTCAGCCTGTGCATCGGGCAACTTGCTGATGTGCCCAATCGGATGCAGTTCCGGCTCACCCTTCTTCATCCCCTTGGGTTCTCCATTGACCAGCACCTGGCCATCAACTCCCTTGTGCAGGGTTTGAGTCTCACGCAGCAGCACGCCGGCATCGGTCTTGTCGATGTGCCAGACCGACACCGCCTTGTCGGAACCGTGGGCCACTCGCAAAAACGGCGTGTCCAACCAGGCTCCCTCGGAAGCGACGATCTTCGCCCCCTCGAGCCGCCATTTCGAGGCCAATTCCTCTTCGAGAACCGCGGGATCCGCGAAGGGATCATCCTGGGCCAGCGGACCGATCGTGACAAAGACGTGACCGTCAGCCCCTCCGTCCTCGACGGAAAATCCTCGCGCGAGAATCATCACCGTCAGGATGGTGCTGAACAGGACAAGCAGAGACCCCTTGAGAAACTGCACCCAGGTGGTCGAGACCATCCCGGCCAGCACGACGATCAGGATGACCGTCGCCCCCACCAGCACGACGCCGACCCAGTGTGGGAATCCCAGCAAGGGCTGCACCAAAACACCTGCTCCGACCATCTGGGGAATCAGGTAAAAAATGCTGACGGCGAGTGTACTGATACCCGCGACCAGCTTGATGCCCTTGGAGCCAAAGCGAGCGTCCAGCGCGTCGGCAAAGGTGAACTTGCCCAGCCGTTTCATCGGCTCGGCAACCACGAACAACGCCACGATCCAGCCAGCCAGGTAACCAATCGAATACAGGAAACCGTCGTACCCGTAGAAGGCGATCATCCCGCAGATGCCCAGGAACGACGCCGCCGACAGGTAGTCACCGGCAAAGGCAATGCCGTTGACGAACCAGGGGATCTGTCCATGGGCGGCGAAGTAACCGGCCGATGACTTCGCCCGACGACCGAGGTAGAAACTCAGGCCCAGTGTCAGGCCGACAAACACGAAAAAACAGACAACCGCAATTGGTGACGCTTCGTAGATCATTCCTGGCCCTCCCCGGCGGCGGTCGCATCACGGTCTACCACCGCCCCCTTCGATCGACAGATCCAGCCGTAAACCAGTGCCAACACCAGTGCCAGCACGATCAGGCCAAAACCAGACCACACCGCCAG
This sequence comes from uncultured Planctomycetaceae bacterium, assembly GCA_963933195.1. Classification (GTDB taxonomy): domain Bacteria; phylum Planctomycetota; class Planctomycetia; order Planctomycetales; family Planctomycetaceae; genus UBA8437. The sequence continues at coordinate 41,086 of CAWVUS010000009.1, read as the reverse complement.
GTTGATCCGCGCGGGACCCAGGACCTGCAGTCGCTCGACGTCAAAGGCCATCAGCAGCACGAAGCCGGCATAAAGCAACAGGTAAAAGAAAAACAGGACCAGGCCGATCTGCTGTTGGCTCCGGTTGGTCGTCATCGTATCGGATTCCTCGTTCTGGATCGTACGGGGCCAGTCGGGCCCACCAGGTTGCCTGGAAATGGCAAAACTCATCACCCGGGACACGTGGCCACCCAATGGCCGGCGGCGAGCACCGCGACCACTACCTCACGTCAAAAGTAAAGTTATTGGGCGAGTTGACCTCAACATGGACAACCAGGCCGGACTTGGCAGGATCGACCAACTTCGCCGGCAGGGCATCCGGTTGTGGCTTGGCTGCTTCGCGGCGGGCCATCGAGTACATCCGGGTGGGATCGGGCTCGCGGAGGTCGGAACCCGATGGCGGGGCACCAGGATCGACGTCCAGGAACGACGGGTCGTGGAACCTCAGGGACCAGGCGGAGATCTTTTCAAGCCCCACGCTGTACGGCCCCGGCATCGCACCGTCGTCGAAACGCAGCGTGGTCACCTGGCAACGCCCTTCAGAATCGGTCGTCCCGGCAGCCGGTCGCAACGACACATCGTGATGCATGGGGAGCATGGTGATCGACACATTCGGAATCGGTGTCCCTTCCTTGAGAACGGTCACGGTGACCGGAACCGTCCCCAGTCCCAAGTCGTCACCCCAGTCAACCGTCCTCACCACGACCAGGAGCACGATCAGCAACACCAGTGTGAGAATCGCCCAGAAGGGCCGGGTATTGGGTTGTCCTGTTTCTACCGCCATGATCATCCTTCCCCGCTTGCTCCCAGAGACTACCGATTCTCAACTCTCGGCAACCTGATCTCAACCCTGAACCGACTTTGTCGCTGCTTCAGGCACGAGGAACTCTGGTCAGCAACGGCTTCGGGAGTACACTGAGTCAACCGCCGATGCACCAGAATCTGGCGACGAACGGAGTCGAGATGAGAATTGCCGTCACCGCTGATGTTCACCTCGTTGCAGGAGACAACGGACACCCCGAGCGGTTGGCTGCGCTACGAGACATTCTGGAACAGCTGCCCACGCTGGAAATCGACCGACTGATAATCGCCGGCGACCTCTTCGACCGGGATCTCCAGGGCTACGGTGAGTTCGAAACGCTGTGCAACGAATTCCCGGAGATCTCCATCGAGATCATTCCGGGCAACCACGATCCGAGCCTCGTACCCGAACACCTGCTGGCCCCCAACATCACCGTTTACGCCGAACCGCAACTTGTCGATCGAGACGGACGACAATTGCTGTTTGTTCCCTACGCCGAGGGAACCAAGATGGGCGAGGTGATCGACAGGTTTCGTGGCGAGTTGTCGGCTGGCCGATGGATCCTGGTGGGACACGGAAATTACGGCGGTGGTCTCAGCACGCCACATCCCCATGAACCCGGCGTTTACATGCCTCTTTCCCGCCGGGATATCGACCATTCCGAGCCGGCACTCGTTCTGCTGGGGCACATCCACGTCCCCACCACCCAACCACCGGTCCATTACCCGGGATCACCCTGTGGACTGGACATCAGCGAGACCGGCCCGAGACGGTTTTTGATCCTCGACACCAACGATGGATCCGTGGCATCCCAACCGATCCAATCCGAGGTGGTGTTTTTCGCCGAGCGATTTGTCGTTTTGCCAACCGAGGACGAAGCTGAACGGCTACGGACCGAAATCTCGCGTCGAATCGAATCGTGGCCGATCGATTCCGAAATGTGGGACCGCGTGCAGGTGAGGATCGACGCGGTCGGATACTGTGAGAATCGCGAGACCATCCGGGACGTGCTGCAGCAGGGTTTCACAGAGTTCCAATGCCACGACGGGACACCTCGCCTCAACAACCTGCACGTCGACCAAAACCCACAACTGATCGCCCTGGCCGGCCGGGTCCGCGATGAAATCGACCGGATCGACTGGAACTGGAGCGATGACGAACCCGAGCGAGAGGACGCACTGCTGGCGGCATTGGCGATCCTCTACGGGACGGAGCCCGCATCGTGAGTATCCGAATCGAACGGGTCCAGGTGAAACCCGGCGGACCACTGGAACAACCCATCGACTGGTCGTGTGGTGACCTGACGCTGGCCTACGGCCCCAACGAAACGGGCAAGAGCTACGTCGTCGAATTTCTCGTGAAATGCCTGTTCCGAACCGGGGCCCGCAGTGGCAGCGGATGGAACCTGAGAGACATGGGAGGAGGAGGGGGAGTCACGGTTTCGGGACTCGAGGACCAGTCGGTCAAGATGAGCATTTCGAAACGACCGAAAATCGACGAGGCGTGGGAAGCCGATCCACGAGGACTGCCCCAGGACCTGTGCCGGCTGCTGGTTGTTTCGCAGGGAAACACTCGCTTGTCGACCACCGAGACCGCCGACGGCATCGAGACAGACATGCTGCGAGAGTTCTTCTCGGGTGAGCATCTGATCGAGTCCATCCGCAACAACCGCGCCCTGCCCAAGAGCGCCGCTTCGGCGTCTTTCGAATCCGGGACGATCAGTGGAAGCGGTCAATGGAGCGACAAGGGAGAACGCGAGAGGATCCTGGAGGAGATCGACAGCACGCAGGACCTCGTCGATCGATTCAACGACCAGGTCTCTCACGGCGCCATCGCCGCTCTGACGGCCAGCCGTGACCAACTCGCCGGGCAACTCGAACAACTCCAGGCCGGTCGCCAGTACCGCGCCAATCAACTCGACTCGCAACTCACCAGCAGCACCGATCAGCTTGAGGCCCTGCCATCGACCGAGACGATCGAGAGTGTCTCGGCCGACCTGAGATCGTTGCGACGAGCCCGGGTCGCGGTCGAGACAAAGCAGGAACGTCAACACGAACTGGCCGGACAACGTGACGATCTCGAGTGGACCGTCTCGGCACTGGATCACTACGACCGAATCGTCTCAGCGCGTCCCGAAGCATCCCCCTCGCAAGGACTGGTCATCGCCTCCGCGGTCGTCGCGGCCGTGGCGGTCGTCGCCGGTCTCTTTGCTCAACGGATTGCACTCGGACTCCTGGCGGTCGTCGCCGGTGGCCTCGCCGCGGCTCACCTCTGGAGGACACGCAACCCACCGGTCCCGGAACCCGACGACCCCATTGAACTCGAACGGATCGCCACCGAGTTCCAACGGCGTTTCCAGCAACCACTCGGTGACCGTGCGTCACTGGAACAGAAGATCGAGGCATTGAAGAAACTCGGCAACGAGGCCGAGGTGCTGGGTGAACAACTGGGATTGGAAACCGCCGAGACCCGGCACGAGACCGACCGGATCGGACGGCTGCTGTCTGAATGGAAAAACGAGGACTTGTCCGAGGTCGACTGGGACTCGCACATCGAATCACTCCGCCAGGAACGCCAACAACTCGACCAACGTGTGCGTGACACCCGGAGTGAACTGGACCGCCTGGGCCTCCCGCCTGATGGCAAGGACGCTCCCTCGCCCGAGACGCCCTGGGACCCCGACCACTTCCAGCAACTCACCGATCAGCACCGGCAGGCCACCGCGGATCTCGACGACGAAATTCACGACCAGTCGCAATTGCTCGAAGAAGCACACCGGTCGGTTGGCGACACGATCGACCCCGACTGGGAATCACTGCTGGCCGCGCTGGAGTGCATCCTCGCCGAACGGCGGCGAGACTACCGCAACGTCACCGCACGGATGATCGCCCAGGTCTCCGTCCACAGGGTGCTCGACGACGTCGCTGACGAAGAAGCGAGAATGATCCGGGACGGTCTCGAGGGAGCAGTCATCCGAGAATCCATTCGGCTGATGTGCCCACGCTACGAAGCGTTGCGGTTCACCGAGGACGGCCTGGTCGTCGTGGACAATGACGACGACGAGTTCCCAATCAAGGATCTGAGTACCGGCGCGCGAGAGCAGGTCTTCCTGGGTTCCCGCCTGGGCTTTGCACGCCTGGCTCTCGACGGCCACCCGGCATTCCTGATCCTGGACGATGCGTTCCAGCACTCCGACTGGTCCCGGCGTGAATGGTTGGTCCAACAGGTGGTCACGCTGGTCGAGGCGGGGTGGCAGGTGCTCTACTTCACCATGGATGACCACATCCGCGACCTCTTCGATTCCACGGGACAACAACTCGGTGACCGCTACGTCTCTCTCGCTCTGCCCCAATCCACTCCCCCTGACGGCCACTAAGCCATGAGCAGCGACACCGACACCACCGAACAACTCCGACAGCTGGCTATTGACCATCTCTGGCAACACAACCGCGACTGGGAAACTGCCGCTCGCGACCAGGAGCCACTGATCTTTGTCGCCGGCGACGGCATTCGAGTCACCGACACGGACGGCCACACCTGGATCGACGTCAACGGAGGCTACTCGTCGGTCAACATCGGTTATGGCCGGACGGAGATCGCCGAAGCGGCTTTCGAACAACTTCGCCAGATCCCGTACTTCCCCCAGGGATCGGCCAATCCACCCACCATCAAGTTGGCCGCCAAGCTGGCTGAACTGGCACCGGGAAATCTGAATCGTGCCTTCCCCGTCAGCGGTGGATCACTGGCCAACGAGACCGCCCTGAAAGTCGCCCGGGCCTATCAAAAGCGGCGAGGTCACGACGGCCGGTTCCGCATGATCAGCCGGCGCGGATCCTACCACGGGGCCACGGGTGGAGTGCTGTTCCTGGGCTCGGTGCCAAGTTCTCCACGAACCGATTATGAACCGGCTCCCCCCGGCATGCTCTACGCGCCTCAGCCCAACGCCTACCGCTGCGAACTGGGAAGCCAGTCGCGCGAGGACTGTGCCGTCCGGTGTGCCCAGGCGATCGAGGACCTGATTCAGTTTCATGGTCCCGAGACGGTGGCCGCCGTCATTGCAGAACCGGTCGCCAGTGGCCCCGGTGCCGTGATGCCCGACCCGATCTACTGGACCATGTTGCGTGACATCTGCACCCGTCACGGGGTGCTGTTGATCGCCGACGAGGTGATCACCGGTTTCGGCCGCACCGGCAAACTCTTCGCCATGGAACACTTCGGCATCGTGCCCGACATCATGACCATCGCCAAGGGCATCTCCAGCAGCTACCTCCCGCTGGGAGCCACGCTCGCCACCGACGACGTCGCCGCGGAGTTCGCTTCCGCTGGCAAGCACCTGCGGCATGTCTTCACCTTCGCCGGACACCCCGCCTCGGCCGCCGCGGGACTGAAGAACATTGAACTGATTCAGTCCGAGGAACTGGTCGACAACGCGGCACGGACTGGAGAGTACCTCTCGGAGAAACTCCACGAACTCCAGGAACGGCACCCGATCATCGGCGACGTGCGTGGGATCGGGTTCATGCAGGCACTCGACCTGGTCGCCGATCGGGAGACCCGTGCCATCTACCCGGAGGAGTCCAAGCTCGTCGAACGACTCAATGCCCGCTTCAAGAAACAACGCCTGCTGATCAAGGCCCACTCCGGACACATCATCAATCTCTCGCCACCGCTGTGCACCACCCGCGACGATCTCGATGAAATCGTCGCTGGAATCAGCCAGACACTGGGAGAAGTCGAGGCCGAACTGGATTCCTAGGCGGGAAACACCGCTTCAACGGAATCGAGTTGGAGGATTGGCTGGAGAGAATTCAAGCTGGTTCTGCCAGGCGACCGAATCCAATGACAGGAGCCCCCGGCCTGCAATCTGACGGATGCGACTTTCTCGAGGGCCAATCCTGATGTATCCTTCAGGCACAGGTCTGGGACGGATCCCCGCTGCCTGTGACAGGAACCAACCATGCTCAGGCTCACCGATACCCGCCCGACACGTCACTGCCAGGGCCTGTCCCGCCGCGATTTTCTCGGCGTCGGCTCGCTGGGCCTGGGAGGACTCGGACTGTCCCAGATGCTCTCGATCCGCCAAGCCCTGGCGGCTGCCGGGCACCCGGTGCGAGACAAGTCGGTCGTACTGCTGTTCCTGAGTGGTGGTCCCCCGCATATCGAGATGTTCGACCCCAAGATGTCGGCCCCGGTCGAGATCCACAGTTGCTCGGGTGAGGTCCAGACGCGGATCCCCGGAATCACCTTCGGTGGACACTTCGAGAAACTCTCGCAGATGACCGACCGGTTCACGGTGGTCCGCTCCTACCGCAGCAACAACTCGGGACACACCTACCAGAAGGTCGCCAGTGGCAACAACCCGCTGAAGGCAACGATGGGCGCGCTCTACGCCCGGGTCGCCGGCACCAATTCCCCGACCACCGGAATGCCGACCAACGTGCTGGTGGTGCCCGAGGCGATCGAGCCCAACCTGAAGATGAAGTCGAACTTTGAGACGAAGGCCTTGCCGACACTGACGGCCGCCGGCGATCTCGGTCCCAACTACGTCGCCTTCAACCCGCGGGGTGGAGGACAGTTGAAGGCCAACATGCAACTGAAGTTGCCCCGCAATCGATTCGATGACCGTCGCCTGCTGCTGACCGGGCTGGACAACCTGAGACGCCGCTTCGACCAGGAATCACTGGTCGACCAGACCGACAAGTACCAGCAACAGGCCTTCGAGGTGATCACACGCGGAGTGGCCGAGGCATTTGACCTCTCCGGCGAATCCCCGAAAACCGTCGCCAGTTACGACACCTCGTACCTGTTCAAGAACTCCGACGTCCACCGCTGGTACGACATGAGCCGGGCATCGAACCTGCTGGGCAAGCAGATGCTGATGGCCCGGAGACTGTGCGAGGCGGGCTGTGGATTCGTCACCGTCAGTGACTGTGGCTGGGACTTCCACAGCAACAAGAACAGCCCCAAGAATCTCGGCGGCATGAACTGGCTCGGCCCCCAGGTCGACCACGCCGTGGCCGCCTTCCTGGAAGACATCCACCAGCGTGGACTCTCGGAAAAGATCATGCTGGTGGTGACCGGCGAAATGGGTCGGACACCGCGCAGAAACAAAAATGGCGGCCGCGATCACTACGGTGGACTCACCAGCCTGCTGGTGGCCGGAGGCGGTGTGCCCGGCGGCCAGGTTATCGGCCAGAGTGACAACCATGCGACCAAGCCGATCTCGACCCCCTACGCCCCCCAGGATCTGCTCGCCACGGTGCTCAACACTCTCTTTGACGTCGGAGAAGTCCGGGTCACCCGCGGGGTTCCGACCGAGTTGATCAACCTGCTGGAAGAGACCAAGCCCATCCCGGGATTGGCCTGATCTGCCGAGTGTCAACCACTCTCGTGGCTCGACAACAACCACAAGGCCCCTAGCCCACCACTCCCGGCCGCCTCTGCCACGTGCCGGTCGCCTGCTGGATTGCGTGGGCCAGTTGCAGCACGCCGAAATCGTCCTGGTGGCGGCCGATGATCTGCAACCCCACCGGCAATCCGTCGTCGGTGAACCCAAATGGCAACGACAAGGCCGGCAGACCGGTGACCGTGATGAAGTAACAGGACATCATCCAGTCGATATAAGTCTCCATCGACTGCCCGTTGATCTCGGTGATGTACGGGGTCTGGACATCAAAGGGGGCCACCTGGCTGACTGGCATCACCAGGTATTCGTACTCGTCCATGAACTCCCGTACCCGGTGAAACAACGCCGTCCGCAACCGCTCGGCACGAGCCACGTCCGGGCCACTCAGCCGTTGTCCCGCCTCGGCATTCCAGATGATTGTGTCCTTGATCTTGTCACGGTGTTCTTCCAGGAGCGGGGTGAACTTGCTCTCAAACGCCCAGGCCCGCAGTGTCTTGAAACAAAAATCCGCATCACGGAAGTCGGGATGATCGTGTTCGAGCGTACAACCAATGGTGGAAAAGGCGTCCAGTTGAGACTCGAGTGCCAGGGAAACAGCATCGTCGACGGGAAAGGAACCCAGGTCACGACTCCAGGCAACACGCACACCACTGAAATCTCGCTCCAATGACTCCCGGAATTTCTCTCCCGGTGTACTCAACGAGATCGGCACACGAGGATCCGGTCCGGCCAGTACGCTGAGCATCAATGCGGTGTCCTCGACCGTGCGAGCCATCGGACCTTGCACCGAGATCGGGAACCAGCCCAGTTCAGTCGGATACACGGGCACGCGGCCCGGCGAGGTGCGAAAGCCGACGACGTTGCAAAAGTTGGCAGGATTGCGAAGCGAGCCGCCCGTGTCGGACCCGTCGGCAAGTGGCACCATGCCACACGCCAACGCCACCGCCGCTCCCCCGCTGCTCCCACCACAGGTCCGCGAGGTGTCGTACGGGTTCAGACACGCTCCGAACACCGGGTTGAACGTCTGCGACCCGGCCCCGAATTCCGGTACGTTGGTCTTGCCCAACTGGACCACGCCTGCGGACTTCAGCCGCTGGATGATCAACGCATCCTCGTCTGGCACGAAATCGGAATAAATCGGCGATCCCCAGGTCGTGCGGATACCGGCTGTCGCCACCAGGTCCTTGTGAGCCACCGGCACACCGTGCAGCGGCCCCAGCGACTCACCCCGGGCCTGCGCCTCGTCGGCCGCCGCCGCCTGCTTGCGAGCCAAATCGTCGGTGAGCGTGACGATCGCATTGACCTGGGGATTCACCCGGTCGATCTGGTCCAGGTGTGCATCGAGCAACTCGCGAGCCGAGAGTTCCCCGCTGCGAACCAGGGACGCGAGTTGGACGGCCGACTGGAAACACAGTTCATTGGACATGGTTTTTCCTGCTACCGGACCCGGGACCATCCGCCTGTTTCGAGTTCATACGTCAAACGGGTCGGAGACGAACATGGCACCGGCAAGCGGATACTCGGCCCGTTTCTCCTCCGACATATTTTCGGCCGCTGTGGTCACCACCAGTCGGGTCCCCTCGGGAGAATTCCACAACAGTGGACAGGTCACCTGGGGCGATCCCGGAACCCGCCACACGGCCAATTGCGATCCGGTCGCCAGGTCGTACTCGTGCACCTCGCCGGCTTCAGCCGACTCGGGATTGTAGAACGCAATGATCACGCTACCGGCACTCCGCCCGGCCACCATTCCGTCGGGAAAAAACGGCAGGTGAGTCAGATCGAGAATCGTCTCACGTTCGCCGAGGGTGCCGGTGTCTGGATCGAGCAGATAACCGACGACCTTCTTGGTTGGCGAATCGATATCCCACAACCACCAGCCATTTCCGTCCCGGCGGACAACCTTGCCATTGGAACACAGTTGATCGTTGCGGAGTTGAAACAACTTCCGGTCGGCCGACCGCCAGAAGTAGAGCCCGGCTTTGAATTCATCAAAGGCCAAATCCTTGCAGCCAAAGACCAATCCCTCGTCAATCTCGACCCCGTCGTTGATAATCGTGTTCTCGACCCCGACATCCACCTCGACGCTCACCTGTTCACACCGTCCGCTGCTCAGCCAGACGCGGCAGACATGGCGATCGACACCGACCAGAAACACGTCGGGATCGTCGCTGGGAAACGCAAACCCCGGTCGTCCAGGCAACGTCACCTGCCGATTGAACTGGCTGGCAACGTCCAGCACACACAGTGACCCGGTCGTGTGTTCGGGTCCGTGCTGGATCGCCACCCAGCTGATCTCGCCCGACCCACAATCGATGGGTCCCTCGGGCAGATAGCCCAACTCGGGATTTTCCGGCTGGTAGAGAACCCGCAGTTCGCTAGTCTCCGTCGCTCCTGGCATGGTCGTCTGCCCCCCTGGTTATCCGGGCAACATGCAACGACCACCACTGGCAACGATCGTCTGCCCGGTCATGTAACTGGACTCTTCGGAGAGTAGAAAACGAGCCACGGAGGCCAGTTCTTCGGGTTGACCAATCCGTCCAATCGGCGTGTTCTCGATGATGTGCGCCATGGCGTCGTCACCGAGCGTGTGAGCCATTTCGGTCTCGGTCAGTCCCGGACACAGGCAATTGACCCGCACGTTCTTGCCAGCCCAGGCATGGGCCGTGCAGCGGGTCAACGCGATCACGCCGGCCTTGGACGTCGAATACGGCACCTGGTTCATCCGTTCTCGAAGCCCGGCGATCGAACTGACGGTCACGATTCGTCCGAATCCCCGCTCGATCATCTCGTCCTTGACGGCGTAGATCATCGTGAAGGTGCCGTCGAGATTGACATTCAGTTCGTGTTTCCAGAGTTCCCAGGTGATCTCGTCGGCTGGCGTCGGGCTGCTGGTACCGGCCGAACAAACCAGCATGTCGATCGGCCCCATGGCCTCGCGGGCGGCGGCGACAATCGCAGCGGCCCCTTCGGGCGTCGACACATCGCCGGCCACCGCGACTCCCTCTCCGCCGGCGTTCTCGACCTCCGCCACGGCTGCAGCCGCATCCTCGGCTCGTGACACATAGTTCAACGACAATTTGGCCCCCTCGGCAGCCAGCATCACCGCCAGCGACTTACCAATGCCCCGCGTGCCACCGGTGATCAGCACATGTCGACCCGCAAAGTCACTTTCACTCATCATTGCCTCGTTTCTTTTCCATGGTGGTCATGTGTCGGTTGTTGCTGAAACCGGTGACCTCACCGGTCAGATCATCGGCACGGCGCGTTGCACCAACTGCAGACAGAAGCCCCAGGGGTCGCGGATCATACCCAACCGGTCACCCGACTCGTTGGCATTGATCTCACCGTCGGGCGAGCCACCAGCTTCGGTCAGCCGGGCCATGTCAGCTTCGATGTCGTCGGTCACCAGCGCCAGGTGCAGTCCCATTGCGGGAATGTCTGCAAAACCGTGCACGTCAATGGCCGGGTTCCCGTAGAGTTCCAGCATCACCGTTCCACTGTCGTCGGCCAGGAAGTGAATCCAGGGCGGCGCGTCGATCTGACGCTTGATCGTAAAACCAAGGTTCTCGACGTACCAGCGGGCCACGCTGATCGGGTCTTCGACGTTCCAGGCCAGGTGTTCGATCTTCACGATGACAAGCTCTCGGAATGGGGTGCTGTGGACAGAAGTCAACGAGAATACTCGCGAAGCCTCCCAAATGAAAACGAGCCCTGCCGGCCAAGTGGCCGGCAGGGCTCTACTCACAGGTGCCGATCTCAGTTGTGTGAGGACCGCCGAGAAGCCAGGGCGGCTTCTCGGCGGAGGGAAGGTAGCAAGATTTCTCTTACGACCGATAAGGAAAGGTGAGGAGTATCGGTCGCACCTACAAGATCGTCAGTCCGGCCGTCTCACTGGGCAAGAAACCGTCTCGCGAAGCCGACAATTGGCGACCTCCGGTGGGTTAGACCGGCGGTGCCGCGCAATCGGGCTGTTCGGCCGATGCCATCCGCATGGATCCTACGGATCGAATAACCCGCGCGACCGCACCTCCGGCAGCAATTGGCCACCAGGCACAAATTCGCCGTGGCTCCGGAGCCCTAGGCCAGGATCTCTCTCACCACCTCACCGTGCACATCCGTCAGCCGGTAATCTCGCCCGGCAAATCGGTATGTCAAACGCTCGTGATCCAATCCCAGCAGGTGCAATATTGTCGCATGAAAATCGTGCACGTGGACCCGGGACTCGGCCACGTCGATCCCCAGTTCATCGGAAGCCCCGTGCACCAGGCCGGGTTTCACTCCCCCGCCGGCCATCCAGGAACTGAACACCTGGTGATGGTGCTCGCGACCGGGATGGTCCGCTTTCTCATGATACGGTGTCCGGCCAAATTCGGTCGTCCAGACCACCAGCGTATCATCGAGCATTCCACGCTGTTTCAGGTCTGTCACCAGCGCGGCAATCGGGCCGTCGACATTCCGGGCCAGCGGGCCGTGAGTCGCCATGTTTCCGTGTGCATCCCAGTTGCCCGACGAACCCACATCGATCAATTCAATGAACCGTACACCCCGTTCGGCCAACCGTCGTGCCACCAGGCATTGCCAGCCAAACCCGGTCGTCTGCCCCGGCCCGATCCCGTACATGGCCAACGTCGACGCGGTCTCCCCCCCCAGGTCCATCGCCTCGGGAGCCTCTCGCTGCATCCCGAACGCCGTGTCGAAGGAACGGATCCTCGCCTCCAGTGCCCTGTCAGCAATCCGACGTTTCAAGTGCCGACGATTCGCTCCGCCCAGCAATTGCAGTTCCAACTGTTGCAAACGCTCGTTGCCGGCCCGCGGCCTCAGGTTCGGAATCGGATTGTCTCCGGGAACAATCCATGTCCCCTGGTGGCATCCCGGCAAAAAATCGCTGCCCCACGTCTGGGCACCGGCGTAGGGGGTCGTGGGCGCCAGGACCATGAACGAGGGAAGATTCCTGTTGAACGTGCCCAGTCCATAGCTGCACCAGGCACCGATCGAGGGGCGAGCGAATGTCCAGGACCCGCAATGCATCCCCAGCGTGCTCTCGTAGTGATTCGTGTGATCCGAGGACATCGAACGGATGACACACAGGTCATCGACAATCGATCGCATCCGGGGAAACAGATCGCTGACCTGGGTGCCACAGTCCCCGCCCGGTCGGAATTTCCAATCAGGTCTCTTGAGATGTCGTTTGAATTCCCCCAGTTTGCCCTGCCAGTTGTCGACAGTGATGGACTGCCCGTGACGGGCGGAAAGCTGGGGCTTGGGATCGAAGCTGTCGACGTGCGAGACGCCACCGGTCATGTACAGGAAAATGACACGGCTGGCCCTGGGAGCATGATGTGGATCCCGTGGAGCCAGGGGGTCGACAGCACCGCGGCCACCCACCGCGGCAAACCCTTGCGGCAGCCCGCCGGCCACCGCCAACGAACCAAGCCCACCAGCACAACTGGCCAGGGCCTGCCGACGGCTGGGTTGACTGTCGATCTCGACAATTCGTGACATCAGACCACTCATCACATCAGTCTACAAACAGGAATTCGTTTCTGGTCAACAACGTCCGCACCAACGCCGACCAGGCAATCCGACTGACCGGCTGACCCTCTGCCACCTGCAGTGCCCGGGAGTAATCCAACAGAAACTTCTCCGCCTCGGCCGTTTCCCGGGCGGTGGCCTCCCGGCCCAATGTCAGTTGCCAGGCTTGTTGCAATCGTCCGGAACGAGTTTTCGAAACCGACAACACCCGATCGGCCAGAACAGCAGATTGCTCGTGAACAAACTCGCTGTTCATCAAGAACAGCGACTGGGTCGGCACGGTCGTCAATTCGCGGTGAGCGGTACTGACGTTCGGATCGGCCCCGTCGAAGAGCGCCAGGAATGGATGACGTTTCAACCGCTGCTGCATCAGGAACACGCTACGGCGTTTTGTGGGATAGAGCCCGTAAAACGGAGCGTGCTGGGAAAATGTCCAGCCACCCTGGTCCGGAAACGGATGAGGCCCTCCGAAACTCTGGTCCAGTTCTCCGCTGAGAAACAACATCGAATCGCGAATCTCCTCGGCCGACAATCTTCGACGGTTGAAACGCCACAGCAACCGGGATTCCGGGTCGCTCTGGCTGGACCGCTGATCGAACTGGCTGGATCGCCGGTACGCCGCCGAGTCCATGATCAGCCGGTGCAACGTCTTGATCGAAAACCCCGTCTCGCGGAAACGCGAGGCCAGCCAGTCGAGCAACTGCGGGTGTGTTGGGCGTTCTCCGCGAACGCCGAAATCGTTCTCGGTCGCCACCAGTCCGCGACCGAAATGACCTGACCAGATCCGATTGGCCATCACCCGCGGCATCAGCGGATTGTTTTCACGAGTCAGCCAGCGAGCCAATTCCAGTCGACCGCTACCGCCGGCCGGTGCGAGCGGTTCACCGCCGAGAATCTCGAGATTCCGTCTCGCCACCACCGCTCCCAATTTCGCCTTGTCACCGCGAAGACGGATCCTGCCGTCGGCCGGCTTCTCCTTGTCGATCGCCCCGTAATGCATTCCAACCGGTTCAACCAACTTCAGCGCGTCACGTTGCCGTCGGAGCAGAGCCAGCCGCTCCGACAGCCTGGCCAATTCCTGCTTGCTGCCCCCCAACTCCACGACCAGCGGTGTCAGGTCATTGCCGTTGGCCCAACCGGCACCTCGATCCGTCGGCGACTGGAAAAAGGTCCAGGCCTCGCCCAGGTCCTCCCGCCCCGGATGCGGATTTCCAAGAAGAAAACGATCAATGACATCCGGAACCAGTTGCCATTTCCGTGTCGGGGTCCCATCCCGATCCTGCTCCTCGGATATCTCCTGGATCGACAGTTCAACCCGCGTCAGGTCGCACCCGTAACTGACCTGCGGGACCAGGACCAGTTGGAGATAATCGCCCTCCTTGACTTCCACCGACTCCAACGCCTTTGCCGAGATTGGACTCGTTCCGGCTCTTGTGTTCCCGGCCGAAGCCAGCGGCGTGAACCCCGCAGAATCCAGCCGGTCGATGTGCCACCGCACGCTGTCACCACATTGGCGATGCTGGTCGACGATCCGGCCAGCCACCCGGACCCGCCCGGTGATCGGGCTCCGCCAGGCAATCCCCACGCCATCTTTTGCAGCCGGGTGAACCACCAGACTGCCGGGAGGGACCTCACCGGGGACCTTCAACAAGACCTGGGAGACATTGACTCCCACGACCGGCAAGTTGTTGCGATGCCAAACATGGAATCCCTTGTGCTTGTCGTGGTCCTGTTCTTTTTGGTTCAGCAACCGTTCGGCCAGGAAACCTCGCCACGGGCTGATCCGCACCTTGTATTTCTCGCCCTTCCGGGAAGGCGGGCGTTCCCCCAGGCCGCCCTTCATCAACGTCAGCCGCAATGCCAACGGTCGAATCTCCTTGTCCAGTTTCTGGATCTTCAACTGGTAGGCGGCCCTGGATGGTTCTATCCGCTCGGCACGAACGACCGGAAACAGGTCGTAGGGTTTCTTCTTCTGCTCGGAGCCGGGAAACGAATAACGGGTACTCTCGAAGATGCCATACCACGAGTAGTAGTCCTGGGCATTGATCGGGTCGTACTTGTGATCGTGGCAACGTGCGCAACCCAGCGAGAGTCCCAGCACGACCTGTCCGAGCGTATCGATGGTGTCCTGGATCGTCAGATCGTGGTACTTCTCCGAATCGAATCCGAAACGACGCGAGATGGCGATGAAACCGGTCGCAACCCGTAGACGTCGGTAGTCGTCATCACCGAGTGACTTGTCCAGTTCGGCGAGAATGTCGCCGGCCAACTGGTGCACGAGAAACTGGTCGTAGGGCAGATCGCGGTTCAGTGACTCGATCACCCAGTTGCGGTACTTGTACGAGAGCGGCGTGGGAAAGTCGGCGGTTTCGCCGGCGGTGTCCGCGTAACGAACCACGTCGAGCCAGTGCCGCCCCCAGCGGACGCCATACCCTGGTGACTCGAGCAATCGGTCTACAACTCGCCGGAACGAACCGGGCTTGTCATCATCCAGGAATGCCCTGGTCTCCGCGGGTGTCGGCGGCAGCCCCGTCAGGTCGAATGTCGCTCGCCGCAACAGGGTTCGCCGGTCCGCCTCCGGCACCGCTTCGAGACCGGCCAACTGCAGACGGCGTCGGACAAAACGATCAATGTCGTTTCGCACATCCGGACCGTCAGCTTTCGGGATCTCCGGGTCACCGACCGGCTGGAAGGACCAGAATTTCCGCTCTCGGTCGGTGATCGGTCCTCCCCGCAATGCGGGACCGGGCTCGGCGAGCAGCATCCCCTCCGGCCACACCGCACCATGACGAATCCATCGCAACAGGTCGGCAATCTCCAGGCGGCTCAGAGACCGTTCCGGAGGCATTTTCAACTCCCCGTCTCGACGCACTGCTGCCAGCAACGGGCTGCTCTTCGGGTTTCCCGGCACCACCACACGGCCTCCCTCACCACCCCGGAGCAATCCCGTGTGAGAATCGAGCCTCAACCCTCCCTCGGCCTTCTTCGGACCGTGGCACTTGACGCACCGGGCCACCAGCAATGGCCGGATCCGGTTCTCGAAGAATGCCAGGGCCTGCGCATTCGGCTTTGGTGTGCCAGCAACCGGGCCAGCAACCGGGCGGGCCACCGCACTGTTCTGCCGCGTCACTGCCAGCACCGCGCCCTGCCATCTCGCCCCGTCTCGACGAGCGCCATCCAGTTTTGCTCCGACCAGCCGGGCACCTCGAAAATCGGCCCCGCGCAAATCGGCTCCCCTGAGATCGGCTCCATTGAGCACCGCACCGGCCAGGTTGGCATCTCGCAACGACGCCTGCCTGAGGTCGGCCCGTTGCAGATTCGCTCCATGCAGATCCACCCGTTCCAGGTGGGCACCTCGCAGGCGGGCCCCGGGCAACCACGCTGTGAAGACGTTACGACCGGTCTGGTAATCCTTCGACGTGTACGCCTCGGCAAACGGCACCGACCCGAGTCGCTCGGCCAGAGAGGGCCGGACCAGCTTGGCCCCCTGCAGGCTCGCACCCTCGAACGAAACACGTTGCCACACCACGCTCGTGTCGGCTTGTTGATCAAGCACCCACCGCAACAAGCGACCACGGCCTTGGGCCGTGGCTGCCCGGCCCAATTCGACCAGTCGCTTCACCGTCACTTCCGGCACCGGTTTGTGCGGTTTTAGCTGTCGAGAAATGGCCGACAACTCGCGATCCAGGGCTGCGGGTTCGATCGCCACCCCGACCGGAACCGCCAGCAGGCACACCACGATGGCACCGCCAACGGCAGAGCACACAGCCAACCGACCCCGGAACATACCGGTCGATCTGCAGACAGCCCATCCCTTCCGCATGCTCACACCTCGCCCAGGCGTTCGGTCGAATCACCAAACGTCTTCCGATGGATACCGACCTTCTCGAGCAGGGACAGGTACAGGCTGCACATCTTCCGGTTGGGTTTTCCCCGGTAATCGAGCACTCTCCCGGTCTGGATTTTCCCACCACCCCGGCCGACCACGACAACCGGCAACTGGGTCGCGTCGTGATGGCCAGTCAGCATGCTCGAACAGTACAGCAACATCGAGTTGTCCAGGGCGGTCCGTTCACCCTCCTGGATCTTGTCCAGTTTCGTGGCGATGTAGGCCAGTTGTTCGATGAAGAACTGGTTGACCTTCAACCAGTCTGCCGTGTCGTTGTGGGACAGCAGGTGGTGGATCATGTAATCGACACCCAGGTGCGGAAACCGCATCGACGAATGATCGTTGTTGAGCTTCAGCGTGGCGACGCGGGTGGTATCGGTCTGGAAACCGAGCACCACAATGTCGCTCATCAGCCTCATGTGTTCATCGACATCCTGGGGCAACCCATCCTTGGGACGGGGGATATTCGGCTTCGTCAGTGTCGGTCGCCAGCCCTGGAACTTGCCATTCTGGCCCGCCCGGTCGATTCGCTGCTCGACATCCCGAACCGAATCGAGGTACTCGTCCAGCTTGCGACGATCGCTGTAGCTGATTCTTCCCCGCAACGAGCGCGCCTCGGCCAGCACCGCATCCAGCACGCTGCGATCGGTCTTCTGGACGGTGTCCTTGAACATCCGGTCAAACGCCAGGGCCGGATACAGTTCCAGGGGCGTGGGGGTCGTTGGCGAGGTCCATGAGATGTTCGAGCTGTAGAGCATCGAGTAGTTCTTGTGAACGCTGGCGATCGACTTCTCGCATCCCAGCACCAGGCTGGGCACCTTGGTCTGGTTGCCATACTTCCGCGCGATCAACTGGTCGATGCTGGTTCCCGAACGAATCGTGCCGCCGGCCGCCAACGGGGCACCGGAGAGCAGGTTTCCGGTCTGGGAACTGTGGATGTTCCCCTTGAGAGCCTCGGCGTTGTACAGCCCCTGTATGAACAGCATCTTCTCGCGATGTGGCGCCAGCGACTCGAGCACCTTGCCGAGTTTCATCTGGGAACCGGTCCCCTGGGCCGTCCACTCGGTCTTGTGGAAGCCGTTTCCCGAGAACAGGCAAGCGAACCGGACCGGAGCGTCGCTGCCAGCCCGCGAGGGCAGCGGTTCGTCGGCCCAGACGTTCAACGATTCCATCCACGGCAAAGCCATGCTGACACCCAACCCACGCAACATCGCACGACGGGTGAAACGGTCACGAGTCACATCACTGGTCATGGATCCAGCCTTTCCAGAAACTCAATCATCCGACTTGGTAGCCAGCAGTCCCCGATGATACCGGAACTGACGACTGGTCACGATATCCTTCACGACCACCGACAGGCGATAGTCGTGCGCCCGGAGATCTTTCTGGATACGATCCAGCAGCGGTTCGTCGGACAACTCGACTGACCGTCCCAGGGCAAAGCCCAGCAGTTTCCGACAAAACTGCCTCACAAACTGGTCCCGCCGCCGGGTCAGCAGGTAATTCCTCAGCCCCGAGATTCCGTTGAACCGGGTCCCGTCCTTCAGGATCACCTTGGTGTCGATCGGACGACCGGCCAGGTCCTTTTGTCGAGACCGACCGATCGCATCGAAGGATTCCAGTGCGAAACCGAACGGATCAATCCTGTCGTGGCAGACAGCACAGGAGGCCGTCTGTCGGTGTTTTTCAACCAGTTGACGCACCGTCAACCCGTTGGTGTCGGTCTCGCTTTCGGGCAAATCGGGCACCTTGGCCGGCGGCTTGGGCAATTTCTCGCCCAGCATTGTTTCGACGACCCAGTTGCCTCGCAGGATCGGACTGGTCCGGGACGCTCCGGACTGCTTCGACAGCAGGCTGGCCATCCCCAGGATGCCTCCCCGCCCCTGTTTCTTCAGGCCATCAGTTCGCCACCAACCCGTCGACCGCTTCTCGCCAGATTTTCCATTCCGCACGGCCAAACCGTAAAACATCGCCAGTTCGGCGTTGACGAAGGTGTAGTCCGCATCAATCAGGTCCAACACGCGTCCGTCGGTACGAAAGATGTGCTCGAAAAACCGCACCGATTCCTCGTACATCGCACCACGGAGTCCGGCGAACTCGGGATACAATTTCTCGTTTTTCTCGTCATGGGAATCGAAGCCACGAATCCCCACCCACTGCGCCGCAAACTCGGTGGCCA
This sequence comes from uncultured Planctomycetaceae bacterium, assembly GCA_963933195.1. Lineage (GTDB taxonomy): Bacteria > Planctomycetota > Planctomycetia > Planctomycetales > Planctomycetaceae > UBA8437. The sequence goes on along the minus strand of CAWVUS010000009.1, from coordinate 22,236 downwards.
ACCCACGAATTTTCTGGTCGGTCAGCATGCGCATCGCCTGGGCCGTCACGACCTGCGGGTCCTGCAACTTTCCTGAACGAGCCACTTGTCTCAGCGAGGCATCCGGCGAGCTCGACCACAGGAAATAACTCAGCCGGCTGGCCAGTTCCCAGTCGCTCACCGCACGTGCCGCCTGTCCCTCGCCGGGCTGCTCGACCTTGTAGAGAAAATTGGCCGACACCAGCACACGAGCCAACAACAGCCGCCAGGCCGCATCATGCGACAGTCCCTGGCCCCGGAGTTGTCCATACAGGGCCTTGAGCATGGAACGTTCATCGGCGACCAGGGGACGACGCCAGGCGGTTTCAGCAAAGTCGAGCAATTTCTCCACCTGCACCGGCTCGGTCGCCTTCAGGTGCTTCTCGAACGCAGCGGCCCGTTTCCGGATCGGCTCGCGAAGTGGCTCGAACTCTTCGACCTGTCCCACCTGGGAGGCGAACCCCTGGAACAGGTCAAACGTGTTGTGGATCTTCCGAGCGTCCTGGCTGACGAACCGCAACTGCTTCCAGTCTCGTTCCAGCGCCTTCCGTTCGGCGGCGGTCATCATCAGCCGCATCAAGGGCTCGTCCTCACGATGGAACAGCACCAGCGTGATCACCTCGTCGATCGGCACCAGCCGGTAGTAGCACATCGCGGCGGGAAACAGGTCCTGGAATTCCGAGATCCCGCGGGCCACCCGTTTGGCACCGGGTGAATTGGCACTCACCACGATCGGTGACCCCACCACCATGCGATTCACCGCCGATGGTTTTGTACCCAGCGACAATTGCACGCTGCCTCGTCCCATCGCCGACTTGTGCAACCGACCGTTGACGATCAACTCGCGGCCCGCCGCCACCGAAGCCGGCAACGACAGTGTCACCACGCTGGGAGCCGCCACGACCAGGTCGGTCGATCCCACTTCGGCTCCCTGCAATTTCCGACCAAACATCTTCGGGTCCGGCCCCACGTCTCCAGGCTGTGGCTTCCCGGCCGCGTCCTGTCCCAACGCCCCGGGATCCACCAACCCCAACAGTGTTCCATCCGGACGAACCAGGGCGTCAAAGAGCACAGCGTCGGGCGAGTCCTTCTGTTGCGGCCGTTCACCATTCACCAACCGGCCGATCTTTTCGGCCAACGCCTGCCGCTCAACCGGCTTGGTCGATTCCAGCCACTGGGCCAGCAACGACCCCTCGGGGACCAGATTGGCTTGAGACGCCGTGGCCACCGGCTCCTGGTAGAAGTGCCAGACATCCGCATTGCCAAACCGGTCCGCGTGTGGATTGCCCTCGTTGATCGTGTCGGCGACTTCCCGCTCCAGGTCCCAGGTCCTCTTCTTTGCGGTCAATTCGGTGATCACGATGTTGACACGGGTCAGATCACAGGTGTGTTCCCGTCCCCTGGGCCCCACTTTCAACGACAGGAGGTCACCGACCCGGACCAACTGTGATGCCACCGCCGGGATCGCCTGTCGCTTCCCCCTGTCGATCTCGCCACTGCGCAAAACCCGGCTCGAACGGCCACGGGCCAGTTCCAGTCTCCAGGACACCCCATTCCCGCAGGCCGCATGCACGTCCTGGACGAATCCCTCGATCTTGACCCGACCGGCCACCGGACTACGCCAACCGGCGGCCACGAACAGTGTCGGCGAGGGATGCATGGCGACGCTGTGAGGAGCCATCGTGCCGGGCACATTGACCTGCTGATCCGATGAATTGGTGAGCAGGGACGGCGTTTCCTGCACTCCGTAGCCGTCGATAAAATCGTGCCCGTTGCGGTCAACAAATCCACCGGGAAGATACTTGTCAATCCGCACCGTCTGACCATCATCGATTCCGGTCATCTGCAACCAGGCCAACAACAGGTGACGATCCAACTTGTGGGCCCGGGCCAGCGCGGGCACATCGATTTTTCCCTTGGCCCGTTCCGCCTCGGTGACCGCGGCCAGGTAACGCCCGGCGGCTGGCAACTCCTGTCGACGCAACCGGTCCAGGCCAAAAGCGACAGCGCGGACATCCCGGAGAAAAATCGATGGGCGACTGGTGCTGACCAGTCGAGGCTGTTGCCAATGGACCAGGTCGCCCTCGGCTCCGTCCCCGGCGGTTCCGGCAGCCAGGGACACCACGATCCTGCCATCCTTTCCAGCCGGCGGCAGCTTCAGCCGCAACGGCTGGCTTTCGACGTGGGACACCTTGCGAGTCTGCCACGGCTTGAAGTGACCAACGGTGCCGAAGGTCCACAATTGCGGCTCCCAGCGCTTGACCGCCTCCGACAACCGCACGCCATCACCGGGTTTGGCCTTCCGCCATTCCGCGGCCAAACCGGCCAGCATCGGCGAGTCCCCCGGAGCATGCACGGCTTTCCAGATTTTCCCCAGGTAAGGAGAACTCAGTGTCTCGCGAGCAGCCACCCGATCGATTGCCCTGGGATCCGCTGCCAATTCCTGCCGGTGCTTCAATGTCGCCTCGAAGTATCGCGAGAGATCGACCCGACCATCGGGTCCGACATGGCGGGCATAGCGGGCCTTGATCCGGGCCATCAACGCATCGCTCCAGTCACGGCGAGTGGTCCCGGGATCGAACCGGAACCCGTCGGGCAGCAACACGGCATGGGCAGCGATGCCCTTGGCGGCATCCAGGTACTTGTTCAACAACGCTGGCGACATCACCAGCGATTCACCGGTGTTGGTGAACCCTTCGCCGGCCGCCCCATCCACGGGAAATTCACGAGCCGGATCCAACCCCTTCACCGCGGTCACGGCCCGTACCGTGCGGGTGTATTCGACATTGCTCAATCGCCGCAGCACGACGCGTCCGGGATCGCCCGCCCGCGCCAGCGCCTCGGCGTCCAGGTACCGCCGTGACCAACCACGCAACAGGGTTTTCTCCGAGCGTGTCAACTGCGGCGCGTCCTTGGGTGGCATCTCGCCGTTGTCCAGTTGCTCGATCACCTTGATCCAGACCTTCGGATCGCGGCGAACCGAAGCCAGCGAAGCAAACCGTTCCAGGTCCAGTTCGCCCTTCTTTTTCTTTGCCGAATGGCAGGTCACGCACCGCCGACGCACCAGGGCCAGAATCGACCGCGAGTACTCGCTTCGCAAAGCATTGAAGTCCGGCGGTGCCGCGAAAAGAGACTCACCGGCACAACACGTCATCAGCACCAGAATCGCGGCGATGGCCGTAGACCACTTCATTTTCCGAGAGCCTCTTGCTGGCGAATACCCCGGCCGCTTGTGACGACCAACGGGGTGGGATAGCCTCAATTGATCTTACCCACCCGGAGGCCTCCGCGTCATCGCGACACGCCCGCCGGGTCAGCAAGCCATTGGCAATTGGCACACCATGAACGAGTCGAAACCGGCCACCCCGGATTCCGATGCCACCGTGCCGGACGGTGACGGACGGTTTCGTCCCGACACCTGCCTGCCAGCATGGGGCGATGCCGACCTGCCCGAACCGAAACGGCTGGGAATGAAGAATCTCGCCGGGTTCATCGGGCCGGGAATCGTGATGTGCGGAGTCCAACTGGCAGGGGGCGAGTGGTTGCTGGGGGCCGAGATCACCGCGAAGTACGGCGGCGGACTGATGTGGATCGCCGCCGTCGCCATCATCGGGCAGATTTTCTACAACATCGAGTGCGGGCGGTACGCGCTGTACTGCGGTGAACCAGTCTTCACCGGATTCATGCGAGCCCGGCCGGGCCCCACCTTCTGGATTGGCGTGCTGATCCTGCTCAGCGTCGGTGCCTTCATCCCGGCTCTTTCGACGACTGCCGCCACGGTGATCGCCGCTCTGTATCTCGACCGACCACCCGGTCCCGAGGACCGCGTGCTGGTCAACACGCTCGGGTACCTGCTGCTGGGCGGCGTGACCCTGCCAATTCTCATCGGGGGCAAGATCTACAACACGATGCAGTGGGTCATGACCACCAAGATCGTCGTTGTGCTGGGCTTTTGTGTCGTGATCGGTGTGACGTGTGTCAGTGCTGAAAAATGGGGCAATGTCTTTGGCGGGTTCTTCAAGATCGGCAACGTCCCGGTCGTCGCCGCAGAGGACTCCAACGACAACGGACAACTCGACCAGGATGAAATCGATTTCGACGGGGACGGCCACGCCGATGTTGTCGAACCGTACACGCTCGACGCCGCGGGGAACATCGAGTCGTTCGAGGATCTCGACAAGGACGGTCACTGGGATGGCGAGTCGATCGGAAACCTGTTCTTCGATGACGGCCCTGACGGGGGATGGCCACTGATCTTCCTGGGCCAGATCGCGCTGCTGGGCGCCTTTGCCGGTTACGCCGGCGGCGGAGGACTGGGCAACTCGACCTACTCCAACTATGTCCGTGACAAGGGCTGGGGGGTGGGCAGCCAGGTCGGCGCCATTCCCAGCGCCATCGGTGGACGAGACATCACTCTTTCGCACGTCGGCAAGGTCTTTGCCCTGACGCCGGAGAACATGAAACGCTGGAAAGGGTGGTGGAAATACATCATCACCGACCAGGTGCTGATCTGGGGACCGGGCTGCGTGATGGGCATGGCCCTGCCCGCCCTGCTCTCGATCGAGTTCGCCGAACATTCCCCCATGTTTGGCGACCCCGACCGCCCCAACTACGCCCAGGCGATCATCACCGCCGACGGCATGCGGCACGACCCCGCCCTCTCGGCCGGTTGGCAACAGTTGCTCTGGGTCGGCACGCTGTTCATCGGATTGCTGGTGCTGCTGCCCAGCCAGATGTCGATCGTCGAGCACTTCAGCCGACGCTGGACTGATGTGATCTGGTCGGGAGTCCGACGGGTGCGAGAGACCATGCAACCCCACGAGGTCCGCAAGATCTACTACACGATCCTGTTCATTTACGTCGGCTGGACCTTCCTGGGAGCGTTCCTGTTCCAGACCTTTGGCCAACCCAAGCTGATGGTCCTGGTCGTGGCCAATCTCAACAACATCGGACTGGGATTCACCGCGTTCTTCGTGCTCCGCAACAACCTGGTTTACCTGCCCCCCGCCCTCCGCCCGGGATGGATCGCCCGCATCGGCATTTCTTTCTGCGGCGTCTTCTATCTCGGCTTCGCCGGCCTGGTCTTTTACCAGAAACAACTCCCGTTGCTGCTGGGACTGTTCAAGTAACCGGCCCCGAACCGGAAGCGAACTTTGCGACTCGTTCGCCCCCGGCAGCCTCAATCTTTACCCTCTAGGAACTTGCTCTCCTTTCGGATCAACGACGGACAGGACCGATGACCAGCGAAATCACCACACTGCCCGACAAGGACACCCTGCTGGACCTCTACCGCACGATGCAGACGATCCGCCAGTGCGAGGAAGAACTGGCTCGTTGCCATCAGCGAGGACTGGTCCACGGAGCCTGTCACACCTACGTCGGCGAGGAAGCCATCGCCAGTGGAATCTGCGCCCACCTGGACAAGGACGACGTCGTCTTCAGCACCCACCGCGGTCACGGTCACGCCCTGGCCAAGGGGCTCGAGCCCCGGCAACTGATCGCCGAACTCTTCGGCCGGGACACGGGATGCTCGGGCGGACGTGGCGGCAGCATGCACCTGTTCAGCCCCGAGATCGGATTGATGGGCACCAGTGGAATTGTCGCCAGTTGCATCCTGCAGGCCACCGGCGGCGGTTACACCTCCAAGCTCTTCGAACGCGACCGTGTCTCGGTCTGCTTCTTCGGCGACGGGGCCGTCAACAACGGAGCGTTCCACGAAGGCCTGAACATGGCCAAGATCTGGAACCTGCCGGTGATCTTCGTCTGCGAGAACAACCAGTTTGCCACCGAGGTGCCGTTCCATGAGTCCAGCGCGATCCCTGACGTCGGACGACGGGCCGAAAACTATGGCATGCCGGGCCTGGAACTCGACGGCAACGACGTGCTGTCGATTCACGAACAGGCCGGCGAGGCAATCGCCCGGGCCCGCTCCGGTGGAGGGCCCACGCTGATCGAATGCAAGACCTACCGCACCAGGGCTCACGCCGAGGGCATGGGCGACTTCACCTACCGCACCAAGGAAGACGTCGAGGAATGGAAGCAGCGTTGCCCGATCGATCAGTTGCGGCAACGCGCCATCGACGACCAGTTGGTCGAAGCCACCGAATTCGACACGATCGACGACGAGGTCAAGCAACTGATCGCCGAGTCGCGAGAATTTGCCGAGGACAGTCCGTGGCCGGCCCCCGAGACCGCCACCTTGCATATCTACGCCAATCCGGACGATGCTCCGACTGCCGGCCCGGAACCGGAACCCGGTGACCGCGAATTGACCTTCGTCGAAGCCACCCACGAGGCCCTGGCCGTCGAGATGGATCGCAACCCGGGCATCTTCGTGATGGGCGAAGGCATCGGCGCCCGGGGCGGCAACTTCAACACCACCGCGGGCCTATTCGACATTCACGGAGCCACCCGCCTGGTCGACACGCCGATCTGTGAACGAGGCTTCGTGGGCCTGGGTTGTGGAGCAGCAATGACCGGCAGTCGTCCGGTGATCGATTTCATGTTTGGCGATTTCATCATGGACGCTGTCGGCGAACTGGTGAACCAGATCGCGAAGATGCAGTACATGAGCAGTGGACGGCTGAAGATGCCGATCCTGCTGCGAGGCTGCATCGGCATCGGTCACTCCGCCGCCACCCATCACTCGGGAAATTACTACCCGCTCTACGCTCACTTCCCCGGCTTCCGCGTGATCGTCCCGTCCAATGCCTACGACGCCAAGGGACTGTTCCGCAGGGCCCTGACCTGCAACGACCCGGTCATGTTCCTGGAGCACCGTGAGATTCTCACGGCCAAAACGGCAGTGCCCGAACAGGATTACGAGATCGAGTTTGGCCAGGCACGAGTCGTTCGTGAGGGATCCGACGTGACGGTGGTAGCGATCGCGAGAATGGTGCACCACACCCTGGCGGTCATAGACGAACTGGCGGCCGAGGGAATTTCCGTCGAGTTGATCGACCCGCGAACGGTGCTGCCACTGGACACCGAGACGATTGCCACCAGCGTGGCCAAGACCGGTCGCCTGCTGATCGTCGACGAAACATTTGCCCCGGCGAGCATCGGAGCCCAGATCGCCGCCGTGCAGGCCGACAGCGGTTTCGACGATCTCGACGCACCGATCAAGCGGATTCATGGGACGTTCACACCCACCCCCTACAGCCCCTCGCTGGAATCCGCCGTTGTGCCTCATCCCGAAACGGTCGCTGCCGCGGTGCGCGACCTGATGGCGGAGTAACCCGAACATGGCACATCCCATTCAAATTCCCCGGCTCGGTTGGAGCATGGAAGAGGGCGTCTTCGTCGAATGGCTTCGAGCCGACGGCGAGATGATCGAGCCCGGCGACGTGCTGTTCAATCTCGAGGGCGAAAAGGCGATCCAGGAGATCGAATCGATCGACGGCGGCGTGCTGCGGATTCCCGCCGACGCACCGGCCGAGGGTGACACCGTGCTGGTCGGCCAGGTCATCGGATGGCTGTGTGCCGAGGATGAAACACCACCGTCGGAATTGCCTGCCGTCGACCCGGACACCAGCGCGGCCACCGACGGCAGCCCGCCAGCAACGTCGGCCGCAGCGTCCGCGGCCACCGTCGCAACCGCGGTGTCCCCGGCGGCGACATCGGCCCGCCGCCCCGCCTCCAGCCCCCGCGCCCGAAGAGTCGCATCGGAACTGGGCATCGACTGGACGACCCTGGCCGGCAGCGGGCGAGGAAACCGCATCCGCGAGTGCGATGTGCGGGCCGCGGCCGAGTCGGGTTCTGCCACTTCGGCAACCCCGTCCTCCTCCCCCGGCAACCTCCGCAGCACCATCGCACAGCGGATGCTGACCGCGTCGCAGGCCACCGCACCGGTCACCCTGACTACAACCGCCAACGCCGAAGCCCTGGCCAGTCTTCGCAAGCAGTTCCAGGCCACCGCCGGAAATGACCCGGCCCCGGGATACAACGAGATCCTGTTGAAGCTGACCGCGATCGTGCTCCGCGGACATCCCCAGCTTCGCTCGACCTGGACCGAATCGGGAGTCGTATTGCCCGCCGACACCGAGACAATCGACATCAGCCTGGCAGTCGACACCGACGCGGGCCTGGTCGTGCCGGTGGTTCGTGATCCTGCCGCCGCGACCCTGAAGTCGCTCCAGCAAACGGTCACCGACCTCGCCGACCGTGCCCGCTCGCGACAGTTGACCGCCGCGGAGATGTCCGGTGGCGCCTTCACGCTCACCAATCTCGGCGCCCAGGGCATCGATGCCTTCACCCCCATTCTCAACCTGCCCCAGGCCGCCATCCTGGGCGTCGGACGCATCCGCGAGGTGCCCGTCGTACGGGGCGAGGAAATCGTCCCCGGCCAGGAAATCGCGCTGTCATTGACCTTTGACCATCGTGTTCTCGACGGCGCCCCGGCCGCGACGTTCCTGGCCGAACTGGTCCGTGCTATCGAGAATCCCGGAGCGATGCTGGCCGGGTGATCCAACCCGCCATTCATCTGTTGAGAACCGACTGGGATACCGATTACACTAGAAGTGACTGATCTGTTTCGTCGTCCGTGGCACCAGTTGGGATGGACCCTCGCGTGCCGACCACGACGATCTGCTCTCGGAGTGTCTCGATGTTGACCCTACTCGGCGACAAGCACAATTACTGCGACGGTGTCTCACGACGATCGTTCCTGAAAATCGGCAGCCTCTCGGTCGGTGCCGCCGGACTGCCTGTCACGTTGCCGCAGTTGATGGCCCAGGACGCCTCGGCGCCCGGCAAAATCCAGAAATCCGTCATCGTCGTTTACATGTCCGGTGGCCAGTCGCACCAGGACACGTTCGACCTGAAGATGCAGGCTCCCAAGGAGATCCGTGGCGAGTTCACGCCGATCCCCACCAACGTGCCCGGGACCCAGATCTGCGAACTGCTGCCCAAGATGGCTCAGGTGATGGACAAGTGCAGCGTGATCCGCAGCGTCGTCGGTCAACGCGACGAGCACACCAGCTGGCAGAACCTGACCGGCTACCCGATGAACCAGGCCAAGCGGGAAGGACGTCCCAACTTCGGCTCGGTCGTCTCTCGACTCAAGGGACAGACCAACCCCGTCTCCCCCGCCTTCATCGACCTGTTCCCCACCATGAAGCATCGCCCCTACAACAGTGGCGACGCCGGGTATCTCGGACCCGGATTCAACCAGATCCGTGCCGGCGGTGAGGATCTCGCCAGCATGAAACTGCGTTACATCGACCAGACGCGTTTCGGCACCCGGCAGGCACTGCTGCGCCAGTTCGACCAACTCCGACGCGTCGTCGACAGCAAAATCACCAAGAGCGTCAACGAGGTCGACGAGAATTATGCCCGTGCATTCGACGTGCTCACCTCCTCCAAGCTCGTCGACGCGCTGGATGTGACCAAGGAGGACTCGGCCATCCGCGAACGTTATGGCAAGGGCTCGTCCAAGCACCTGGGTGACGGCGCCCCGATGTGGAACGACCAGTTGCTGATCGCGAGGCGGCTGGTCGAGGCTGGCGTGCGGGTTGTCACCGTCGCCTACGGATTCTGGGACACACACGGCAACAACTTCGGCCACATGAAGAGCCACCTGCCGTTGTGGGACACCGGCATCTCGGCACTGATCGAGGACATCCACAATCGCGGCCTCGACAAGGACGTGACTGTCTGTGTCTGGGACGAATTCGGACGGACACCGAAGATCAACAAGAATGCCGGCCGCGACCACTGGGCCCCGGTCAACTACGCCCTGCTCTCAGGTGGCGGGATGAACATGGGCCAGATGATCGGCACCACCGAGAAAAACGGCGGGTATGCTGCGACGAGACCGGTGCACTACCGTGACATCCTCTCGACGCTGTATCACAACCTCGGCGTCAACTCGCACGACCTGGTCCGTGACCAGGGCGAACGCCCGATGCCGATCCTGCCCAGCCACGCTGCACCCATTCGCGAACTGATCGGTTGATCACCCTCCAGGAGGGGGGGCGACCGCACCCTGCAATTCCGGGAGTGACTCGACAATGACGGCACGCAATTGGATTGCCCTGGCCTGGGTCCTGTCGACCGCGTCGGGGCTCATCGCCGCCGACTGGCCGACCCACCTCCACGACAACCGCCGCAGCGGTGCCACCACCGAGACACTCAAAACCCAACAACTGGCACCGGCCTGGGACTGGCGCAGCCCCGAACCGCCCCTGCCGGCCTGGTCGGGACCGGCTCGCTGGGACGCATACGCCGGAGTCCGCAACCTGCCGTCGATGAGAAACTATGATCCGGTCTTCCACGTCACCGCAGCCAAGGGACGTGTCTACTTCGGTTCATCGACCGACGACACCGTCCGCTGCCTCGACCTCAAGAGCGGTCGGCCGCTGTGGAGTTTCACGACCGACGGCCCGGTCCGCCTGGCGCCGACAATTGCCGACTCCCGGGTGTACTTTGGATCCGACGACGGACACGCCTATTGCCTGGATGCTGCCACCGGGCGACTGAACTGGAAATTCACCCCGGCCAGCATCAACAAGCGGGCCGGAGAACTGCTGCTCAACAATGGCCGCCTGATTCCCCAGGCTCCCTGCCGCACCGGGGTGATGGTCGATGGAGGCACCGCCTACTTCGGGTGTGCCCTGCTGCCCTGGAACAAGGCCTGGCTCTGTGGGGTCGATGCCAAGACCGGTCGTCCGGAAGGCCCCGGTCGTTTCGTCCACGAACTCGCCGGGCACACGCTAGAGGCCCCACCGGCCGCCTCGTCCAAACTGCTGATCTTCCCCCAGGGACGAGTTGCCCCGCAGGTCTTTCGTCGCACTGACGGCAAGGACCTGGGTCCGCTGAAGAAGAGCGGTGGTGGCTCGGTGGTCGTCGTCGCCCTGGATTCGCGGATATTTCACGGCCCCGCGGCCGACACCCGCAAGGGCGCCTTCAAGAGCACCAAGACCGGAGCGGCTGCCTCAGTCGGTACCGGAAAAACACTCGAAATGGTCGCCGGATACGGCCGAGGAAACGCGTTGGTCGTCGCCGGGCGTCGCTCGTTCATGCTCACCGACAGTGAACTGGTGGCCTCGGACCTTCCCACTCGCAAGCCGCTCTGGAGTGCCCCCTGCGATCTCAACCTCGCCCTGATTGCTGCCGGGAACGTGCTGGTGGCCGGTGGCGTGGACCGCGTCGGCGCCTTTTCAGCCGTCGACGGCAAACCATTGTGGTCGGCCCCGGTCGACGGTCGTGTCTTTGGGCTGGCCGTTGCCGATGGCACCCTGCTTGTCAGCACCGATACCGGAGTCGTGGCCGCCTTCGCCGTCAGCGGTCCGGCCCGTCCGAAAAAACCAGCCGCCAAGACAGCCGACGGACAATTGCCTCCACCGCTGCCGTTGGCAGAAATCTCCGCCGTCCGGGACCCGGCACTCGTCGGGCGATTCGTTTTCCAACGACCACACATCAATGGCCGCCGCGTCAACAACCTCGCCTCGCGTTCGACCGCGACACTCACCGGTCGCTTTCGCATCGTGCAGGACGGAGTCCACGAAACCCTCGAACTTGATGGTGCCGGCCGGACACTGATTTCGGCCGACCACAAGACGGCCGGAGTGCCCAAGCAGGCCGTGACGGCCACCGCCTGGGTGCGTGTCGACAAGACGCAGGCCTGGGGCGGCTTTGTCGGAGCCATCCAGGACAACGGCACCTACGAGCGAGGTTGGATCCTCGGCTTCAACGACCGTCGCTTCAGCCTGGCTGTTGCCGGAACCGGTGGCCCCGACCGACTGACCTACCTCAAGGCTCCCACGGATTTCCAGCCCCGCCGGTGGTACCACGTCGCCGGCACCTACGACGGGACGACGATGACACTCTTCGTCAACGGCAAACCGGTCGCCAGTTCGACCGAACAGTCCGGTCCGATCAAGTACCCACCCCAGGCGTCCTTTGAAATCGGGGCGTATCACGACAAGGACGAGGATTTCCCGCTCACCGGTCGTCTCCACGAGGTCCGCGTTTATCGGCGAGTGCTCACTCCCAATGAAGTGGCTGCACAGCACCAGGCCCTGGCTGACCGGTTCCCCTCGGCGGCCCCGGCCACCGAAGCCTGGAAGCCCCTGGCCGGCCCGTGGTTTGAATTCACGCGACCAGGCGAGGCGATTGCGAGATGGACGACCCGGAAAGCGGTCGTCAGTCGAGTCGAACTCCGCACTGGCAGCCAGACCCGGATCGTGGCTGGCTCCCAACCGGTCACGTCACACGAACTCAAGCTCACGAATCTCGCTCATCGGCGGATTCACCTGGTCACCCTGATCGACGGCAAGGCCAAGACCTCCCGCCGATCGGCCGATCATGAACTGGACTCTTTCTTCAACTACGCCCCGGCTCCCTGGGAAACGACCGATCGCCCCACCGATGCGGTCGCCCGTGGCATCCTGAAACGCTCGGGGATCGATCGCGGACTGTGTCTGGTTGTCGGCCTCGACAACGGACAACTCGCCGAATCTCTCGTCGCGACAAGTCGACTGAGAGTGATCGCAGTGGACTCGGATCGGAAGAAGGTTGCCGCGGTCCGGGCCCGCCTGATCAAAAACGGCCGCTACGGACTGCGGCTGACCGTCCGTCACGTCGCCTCACTCGACCGTCTCAACCTCCCCGGGCAATGGGCCAATTTGATCGTCTCCGAATCATTGATCACAACCGGACGTCTGCCCTCCACCGCGGCCGAGATCACCACCCAGTTGCGACCGGACGGCGGAGTCGCCTGCCTGGGCCAACCCGGTGGAAGCACTCCGTCGCTGACCGGCGATCAACTCGTCCAGTGGCTGGGGAAACAGGCTGACTCGGCGAAGCTGGACGCAGCGGATACGACGGGCCGCTGGGCAACCTGGACCCGGGGGCCGCTGGCCGGATCCGGCGACTGGTCTCACCTGTACGGGCGGGCCGACAACACGGCCTTTGCCGGCGAGCAACTCTCGGGCGTCTCGAAATCCAGTGACCTGTCGGTCCAGTGGGTCGGTCGGCCGGGTCCGCGCTATCAACCCGACCGAAATGGCCGCAAGCCCTCGCCCCTCTCGACGGCCGGGCGACTGTTCCTGCAGGGGCTGCATCGTCTTGTCGCTGTCGACGCTTTCAACGGTTCGATCCTGTGGTCGCTGGAAATCCCCGACCTGGAACGATTCAACATGCCACGCGACTGCGGCAACTGGTGTGCCGATCGCGACTTCGTCTACGTCGCCATCCGTGACCGCCTGTGGCAAGTCGATGCCCGGACGGGACGAGTCGTCAAGCAGTGGCCGGTGCCACACCCCGAGGGCCGCACCGGCCCCTGGGACTGGGGCTACATCGCCCGCACGGAGGACCGGATCATCGGCACCGCTGTCCGTCGCGCCACCTCGTGGACCAACTACTGGGGCGGAGCGGGTGCCGGCTGGTACGACGCCCGCAGCGGCGAGGTCACTCACAAGGTCTGCAGCGACGGGCTGTTCTCGATCGATCGCAAGACTGGAAAAGTGACCTGGCACTACAGCAACGGTGTGGTGCTCAACACGACACTCTCGATCTCCGGCGACCGGATTTACTTCGTCGAAAACCGTCACGAAGCGGTCATCGGTGCGCCCGAACGACGAGTCGGTCGCCCCGAGTTGTGGAAGAAGTTGTTCCTGGTCGCCATGGATGCCAACAGCGGATCGATGCTGTGGGAACGCCCGTTGGAACTGCCCCCCGGCAAGGTGGTTTTCTCGATGGCCCAGGCCGGCAACAAGCTGGTGATCGCCGGATCGGCAGACGGAAAGTACAACGTCCACAGTTTCCAGGCGGCCAACGGGGAACCGGGCTGGACCCGAAGTTTCGGGTGGCCAGGTGGCAAGGGTGATCACGGCAAGGCCATGTCGCGACCGGCCATCGTGGGTGGCAAGGTGTTTCTCCGCCCCCGCGTGCTGTCGCTGGCCGACGGCACCGATGCCGGACCCCAGATGCCCGGTGGAGGTTGTGGCACCTACGCCTGTTCCTCCGGTGCCCTGTTCTTCCGGTCCAGCACCGTCACCGTCTGGAATCAAAAGGACGGCAAGTCCAGCACCTGGAATCGCCTGCGGCCGGACTGCTGGCTCAGCACAATTCCCGCCTCCGGCATGCTGCTCTCTCCTGAAGGAGGCGGTGGCTGCAGTTGCGGCACCTGGATGGAAACCTCCGTCGGATTTATTCCCAGTCAACTCAAACGCATCCGCTGACTCCACAACACAAACTCACCGATTTTCACTCCCTGTCCCGGGTGCTACAATCGGAGTCCTGCAGCTTCGTCCCTTCCCCACACGGGTCCTCACCCGCCATGCCTCGCTTCAGATTTTCCGGCTTCTTTTTCTGCCTGTTGATCACGGCAACTCTCTGCGCCGCCGACAAAAAGCCAACGCCGGCCCAGATCCAGTTCTTCGAAAAGAAGATCCGGCCGGTACTGGTCAAGCAGTGCTACAGTTGCCACTCGGCCAAGTCGAAGATCCTTCGCGGTGGCCTGCGGCTCGACAACCGGCAGGCCGTCGCTCGTGGCGGAGAAACTGGTCCAGCGTTACTGCCAGGCAAGCCCGCCGAAAGCTTGTTGCTCCAGGCATTGAAATACGACGGGCTCGAGATGCCACCCAACGGCAAGCTGCCCGCCTCGGTGATTGCCGACTTTGAAACCTGGATCCGGCAGGGCGCACCGGACCCGAGAAACGAGGTCATCAAGTCGCGACCCAAGAAGCAGATCAACTATCCCGAGGCGTTGAAGTTCTGGTCGTTTGTTCCACCCAAGAAACACACACCTCCGAAACTCGCTGACGAATCCAACGTCAAGAACGACATCGACCGATTCGTGCTGGCACGACTCGAGGCCGCCGGCCTGCGTGCCGCCGGCGCCGCCAACCGACCGACCCTGATCCGTCGAGCCACCTTCGGCCTCACCGGACTCCCACCAACCCCCGAGGACGTCGCCACCTTTGTCGCAGACGATCAACCCGGAGCGTTTGCCCGTGTTGTCGATCGTCTGCTGGGCTCCGAACACTATGGCGAACGCTGGGCCCGGCACTGGCTCGACGTGGCACGTTACGCCGAAGACCAGGCCCACACCTTCAAGGCCCGGCGGTACCCGCACGGGCATCGCTACCGTGACTGGGTGGTGCGATCGCTCAACTCCGACATGCCCTACGACGAATTCGTCCGCAACCAGGTTGCCGCCGACCTGGTCGGCGATCCCCAGGATCGACACGACCGGCTGGCTGCACTGGGCTTCTTCGCCATGGGCCCGGTCTACTACCAGGACAACGGCGAAAAGGCCAAGGCGTTGGCCGACGAATGGGACGATCGAGTTGACACCCTGACTCGTGGACTGCTGGGAATCACGGTTTCCTGTGCCAGGTGCCACGACCACAAGTACGACCCGTTCAGCATGGAAGACTATTACGGCCTGGCTGGGATCTTTTCGAGTTCCCAGTACCAGGAACTCCCGGTCGTCTCCCGAGAGATCGTTTCGAAAAAACAGAAAGCCGATCAGGCGGTCAAGGACAAGCAACTCGCTATTGACCGCTATCTGGACCAGCAGGCACGCCTGCTCCGCCCGTCATTGGTGGACAGCATTCCCGATTACGTCGTGGGGGGATGGGTGTTGCACAATCGCCGAATTGCCAACGCCAAGGACAAG
Source organism: uncultured Planctomycetaceae bacterium (assembly GCA_963933195.1). Classification (GTDB taxonomy): domain Bacteria; phylum Planctomycetota; class Planctomycetia; order Planctomycetales; family Planctomycetaceae; genus UBA8437. The sequence goes on along the minus strand of CAWVUS010000009.1, from coordinate 6,593 downwards.
AAGCTGGTCGAAAAGGTCGCCAAGGAACTGAAGCTGAGCCAGGAGCTGATCAAGCGCTGGGAGAAGTACCTCTACAACGTCAAACGTGGCAGCAAGCGACCACACCTGGCCGGTTGGTTCAAGTTGATCAAGACACACGACCCCAAGAAGAATCTCTCCACCGACAAGGCCCACCGCCAGGCCGTCCGAAAGGCCGGCGAAACAATCGCCGCAGCCGTCAAGGTTCAATTGCCCCGGCGGCAGGCGCTGGCCGAGCAATTCGGTGCCGACGTGGCATTCGTCAAAAATGCGGACAGGGCCAAGGCCCCTCCCGGCCATATCCCACTGGGAAATCTTTTTGATGACCGGGCGGGCACGTCTCTGGAGTCGGCGATTGGCTCCGACCAGTTCAAGTCCGTCGCCACGGCCGACAGTCTCGGTGTCGACCGCATCAGCGCCGGCTGGGGCAATGTCGCCCAGATCTCGCCGGGTGTCAGTTTTCACTTCATCCACATCGGCAGTTCCAGCGACAAGTTCGGCCAGATCGTCAACGACGGCTGGAACACCGACGGTGGCATCCGCACCCGGGGCAAACGCTCCCCGGCGAACATCGGCCGAACCGAACAGGGTATCGGCATGCACGCCAACGCCCTGATCACCTTCGATCTCGACGAGATCCGCAAGGCTGGGTTGCTGCCGGCCGACCAGGCGTTCCTGTTCCGAGTCGACCGGGCCGGCCTGAACGACGACATGTTTGGTTCGGGTGTTTCCAGCGTCCACACCGCCGTGGTGCTCTCCAGGCCGCACAGCAAACCCGAGGTGTACGACGCGATCATCGCCGGATACGTCAACGGCCGCAAACAGAAGGTCGAGGAGAACGACAAACAGTATTACTTTGCCGGCGAACTTCCCGAACCACTCAAGGGCGATGGCAAGTACGCTGCGTTCAACGTTCCGGTTCCACCGGAAGCCAAGTTCCTGACACTGGTCACAACCGGAGCCGATGCGCCGTCGGACAACCCGATCAACAGCGATCACAGCGTCTTCTCCGGTGCGAGGCTGGAGATGACTCCGGTTCCCAAGTCCATCCTGGCAAAGGCCAAGAAGACCAACGGCAAGGCCACCGGCAACAAGGCGACCGAGAAACAGGACCGTGCAGACGCCGTGCTGCTCTCCGAGCACCTGTCCGATTCCGGACTGTTGGCGATTCCCGCCGGCGACGCAGCCGGATTGTTGCCAGCCGAGCCCGCCAAGGAACTGGCAGAACGCCGCAAGCAATTGGAATCGCTCAAGAAAACGGCCGGTGGAATCCAGATCCACGTGGCGCACGCATTGAAGGAAACCGGCGGCAAGGACCTGCAGATCTACCGCGCGGGCGATCCCACGAATCTTGGAGCCGTTGCCCCACGGTCGTTCCCGGCCATCCTGACAGCCGGCAAACGAACAGCCTTCCAACCCACCGGCAGCGGTCGCCTGGAACTGGCCCGATCGCTGACCGCCCCCGGCAATCCGCTGACCGCCCGGGTGATCGTCAATCGTGTCTGGGCCGGACACTTCGGATCTGGACTGGTGCGGACCCCGTCAAACTTCGGCTCGCTCGGCGAACGTCCCACGCATCCCCAACTGCTCGACTGGCTCGCCGTCGGCCTGGTCGAGAACAAGTGGTCGCTGAAGTGGCTGCACCGCACCATCCTGCTGTCGGCCACCTACGCGCGTTCCGCCGACTTTGATGAAAAGAATTTCTCCGTCGACGGTGACAACCGGTTGTTGTGGCGAATGAACCGAAGACGACTGGAAGTCGAGCCGTGGCGGGACGCGATGCTGGCCGTCTCCGGAAATCTTGACCTCACCCTGGGTGGCCCATCCAAGAAGCTTGATGACACCAACAACCGCCGACGCACGATCTATGGGTTCGTCTCGCGACACAAGCTCAACGAACTGCTCCGTCTCTTCGACTTCCCCGACCCCAACATCACCAGCGATCGTCGCACGTCAACAACCGTCCCGCTGCAACAGCTCTTCGTGCTCAACAGTGGGTTCATGAACAAACAGGCCCAGGCACTGGTCAAGCGACTTGAAAAAGACGTGCCCGATGGTGGATCCGAGCGGATCCGGCGGACCTACCAACTGCTATTCGCTCGCCAGCCAACCGCTCCGGAAGTGACGATCGGTGAGGAGTTCCTCAAGGAAGTGGGCGCCTCGTCCGAGAAAAACGATAAACTCTCCCCGTGGCTTCAATACGCGCTGGCTCTGCTCGGCAGCAACGAATTCACATATATTGACTGACAGAAGACACCTCCCGGGGCCAACCGACCTGTCCGGCCCCCGACGGAATAAGGACGCGACACGATGATGCACGATGCCCCACTGCTTCCGGTCAGCCGTCGCCAGATGCTGGCGACCTCGGGTGCCGGTTTCGGCATGCTCGGACTCGCCGGAGTCCTCGAGCAACAATCCGTCCGTGCCGCCGCCCCGGTGGCCCCGGCCGTCTCTGTTGCCGCGGCCAATCCCCTCGCGGCCAAGGCACCGCACCACACTCCCAAGGCCAAGCGGGTCATCTTCCTGTTCATGAACGGTGGCCCGTCGCACGTCGACACCTTCGACCCCAAGCCCGAACTGGTCAAGCAGGCCGGCAAGAAGGGCCCCGGCGGCAAGTGGATGCCAACCCCGTTCAAGTTCTCCAACCAGGGCCAGAGCGGCATCCCGGTCAGCGATCTCTACCCCCACGTGTCCACCTGCATCGACGACATCTGTGTCATCCGCTCGATGTACACCTCGACTCCCAACCACGAACCCGGCCTGTTCATGATGAACAGCGGGGTGCAACAGCCGATCCGGCCAGCAATGGGATCGTGGCTGAATTATGGCCTGGGAACCGAGAACCAGAACCTGCCAGGGTTCGTCGTGCTCTGTCCCGGCAAACCGGTCGTCGGACCGGCGTTGTGGTCCAACAGTTTCCTGCCCGGCATCTACCAGGGAACCCACATCAACAATTCAAAGCTCGATCCCAAGAAAGTCATCGGCAACCTCAGCAACCAGAATCTCGGTCGCAACTCGCAACGGCGACTGCTGAACCTGATGCAAAAGCTCAACCGGGAGCATCTCAAGAACCGCGACAGCGACAACCAGCTTGATGCCCGCATCTCCTCCCTGGAAATGGCTTACCGGATGCAATTCGAAGCCCAGGAGGCCTTTGACATCGGACGAGAAACCAAGACCACTCGTACGGCCTACGGGTCCGGCCAGTTCGCCGACGGTTGTCTGATCGCCCGTCGACTGGTCGAACGTGGAGTCCGGATGGTCCAACTGTTCTACGGCAGTGGACAACCCTGGGACGCTCACGGCAACATCATGGACCACAGGCGAGACGCTGGAAAAAGCGACCAGCCGATCGCCGCGTTGCTCAAGGACCTCAAGTCCCGCGGCCTGCTCGAGGAGACCCTGGTGATCTGGGGTGGCGAATTCGGCCGCACGCCGACAGCCCAGGGCGCCCGGGGCCGGAATCACCATGCCACCGGATTTTCGATCTGGCTGGCCGGTGGCGGCGTCAAGGGCGGCATGATCTACGGCCAGACCGATGAAATGGGCATGCACGCCGTCGAGAACCGCACCAGTGTCCACGACCTGCATGCGACCATCCTGCACCTGGCCGGAATCGACCACGAGCGTTTGACTTACCGGTACTCGGGACGCGACTTCCGCCTGACCGATGTGCACGGCGAGATCGCTCACAAGATCATCGCCTGAGTCTCAAGGCCGAGCCCGCTTGATGACCGACATCCCAGGCCCCTGCCAGACACTGGGCACCATTCCCAGTTTCGGATTCGGTGACCGTATCGGCCTGGCCACCCCCGGCCACGTCCTGGCAATGCAACGCTCGGGCAAGGGCATCCTGCCCATCTTTCCACAGCAATCGATCCGGGAAATGGCCCGCACCGATCGCTCACCCGACGACGTCATGAACGACGCGTTGACCGGCATGCGAGAAGCCGGATGGGACGGCATCACCGGGGCCGATGCCGACCACCTGAAAACCAACGCCGACGCGGAGATCACCGCCGAGGCCGGCTACACCTTCTTCACCATCGACCCCTCCGACCACGTCGACGAGAAAGCCGACACCTACGACGAATCCACTCTCAGGGAACGGTTTGCCGAGATCCAGCACGAGTTGACCTGGCTGGGCGAGTACCGTGGCCGACAATTGACACTGGAAACCGGTGCCCGGATTGAGTGCACCGAGCAAGCCTGCCTGCGGGCAGGCGTCAAGTACGGGCGCGCCATCAACCACGCGATCGAGTTGGCCGGCCATATCGCCGCTGTGCAGGGACGAGCGGGTCGCGACTACGAGATCGAACTCTCCGTCGATGAAACCGATCATCCCACCACCCTGGCCGAACACTACATCATTGCCGACCGCTGCCTGGTCGACGGCATCCGGCTGATCAGTCTCGCTCCCCGATTCGTGGGCGACTTCGAAAAGGGTGTGGACTTCAAGGGCGACCTCGAACAACTGGTCCGATCGCTGGCCGACCACGCTGCACTGGCTCGACACCTCGGCCCCTACAAGCTCAGCCTGCATTCCGGCTCCGACAAGTTGGCCATGTACGCAATGCTGGCCCAGGCCACCCGTGGCTGTTACCACGTCAAAACGGCCGGAACCAGTTACCTCGAAGCACTCCGGGTCGCGGCTCGACACGATGTGTCGCTTTTCCGCGAGGTGATCGAATTCTCTCGTGGCCGCTTCGAAACCGACCGTGCCACTTACCACCTCTCGGCCACCATCGACTCGGCCCCGCCGGCCGAAGAGATCTCCGATCCCGTCGAACTCGAACGACAGTACCTGGGCCTGTGGTCGGAGGTACCCGTCGGCGAGGGTTTCACCGGCCTGGGGCGGCAGATCCTGCATTGCACCTTTGGCTCGGTGCTCACCGACCCTCGACTGGGGCCACGGCTCCGCAGCCTGCTGGAAAACCACCAGGACACGTACACCGAGGTGCTCGCCGATCATTTCGGCCGGCACCTCGACGCTCTGCAGGCAGGGCTGGCCCAAGCCGGTTGACACTCCTCTTCAGGGGACCGACACGCGATGAACACCATGTCACTTCGTCTAGGATTCGGATTGATCCTGTTGTCGGTCTCGGCCGCCACCGCCCAGGACCAGGGCATCAAGTTGACGGGCAAGCCCTACATCGACATGGACTACGGTGCTTTCCTGACAGCGTCGATCGAGGTAGCCCCCGGCAATATTGCCCAAAAGGGCATCGCCATCCGGCTGGATGAGGGACCCGGTGGGGTCTCCCAGGGAAATGCTTTCGTGTTGTTCGACACCGACACGATGCGCGTCGCTGGGTTCTGGACCGGACGCGGGTTCATCAACTGGCAGGGCATCGCGATGGACGGACGTCACGCGACCCATCCCCGGTTGGTTGGCAACCTGTTGTTTTCCAACGGCAATGCTGCCGGCTGGGCAGCAACCCGACCACAACGTGGTGACGGAAAGACCACCGAATGGACAGACACTCGCCTCCGCGGAGTCGATGGGGTGGCCTACGGCCCGTTGCCGAGACCGTGGGCACACTGGAAAGGCTTGCACCGCCAGGGATCCCGGGTCGTCCTCGAGTACTCCATCGGGAAGACGACCGTCCGCGAACAACCCCGCCTGGTCACCATCGACGGCCGCCCGGTGCTCGAACGCCTGCTGGAAATTGGCCCCTCGGCAACACCCCAGTCGATCCAGTTGGCCGCCGCGACCGGCGGCATCGTGACTGTCGTCGACGACCTGGGAAAGACCCAGAAACCCACCGACATTCCGGCCGCTAAATCCATCGCGGTACTAGCCACCGGCAGTGCCCCCGCTCCCGGACAGATCGGCCTCGCACAGGACTTCACCATCTCGGCGTGGATCAAGACCACGGCCGCCATCGGCACGATCTTCAGCCGGGCCGCCACCCGCGGGCAGTGGGTCCCCAAGGGAAAAACCTTTTTTATCCGTGACGGCAAGCTGGGGTTTGACGTGGGGTGGGTGGGAGTCGTCACCGGCTCACGTCCCCTCACCGATGGGAAATGGCACCATGTCGCGGTCACGCATTCTCACAAGACCGGGCAGACACGGCTGTACCTCGATGGCCGCTCCGACGGGGCCAGGTCCCTGAAATCTGCCGACGACAAGAGCCACATCGTTCGTTTCGGATACACCGCCACAAACTTCATGCCGCCGCTCAAGGGAGCGCTGGACGAGATCCAGTTCTTTCGCCGGACACTGTCCGGGGGAGATGTCTCCGCCCTGGCGAAAGACCAGGAGATCACCCGGGGACGGGCGGCCCGCTGGACGTTCGACAAGGATGGACCAACCGACGGACGTGTGCCATCCAAGATCGCCAATCTGGATGGAAACGATTTCCCGGGCACGAACCGGGGTGGACGACTGGTGCCCGGACATCGGGGCCTGGCTCTCTCCTTCAACGGCAAGGCCGAGGTCCGCATCGGGCCGCGTGGCCAGGCCCGGCCGGCCAAGGTCGATTGGAGCCAACAAGCGGTCGTGGCCGCCGTCGCCCGGGGCACCACCCCCGCAGATCTCGCCGGAACCCATTGGGACACCGCCGCAAACGCAC
>CAWVUS010000008.1:0-46703 GCA_963933195.1 uncultured Planctomycetaceae bacterium | reverse complement strand
CCCGCCTTGTCGTATACCGGCAGCTTGCTGGCCTCGTTGGCAATGAACGGATCGTACTGCTTGCCCAACCAGCCGCCGATGGCCGTGTGCCAGGGATGTCGCCGAAAAGCGACGTAGGAGGGCATTCCCGGATCGTTGGCACCACGGTGTTTCGAGATGAATGAACCGATGGCCGGATACATCCGGCCATCCTTGTTCCGACGCGGAGCCGAGTCGCGATGGCCGGTCTGGAACGTCATGTTCGGTTCGTGGTCGCTCTTGTGTGCATCCACGGACCGCATCACCGTGAACTTGTCGAGCATCGCGGCCTGCTTGGGCAGGCGGTCGCAGATGAAGATGCCCGGCTGGGCCGTCTGGATAACGCCGAAGGGACCCCGATTGTTGAACGGCCGTTCCGGCTTCGGGTCCCAGGTGTCGATGTGACTGGGGCCACCACACATCCACAGCAGGATCACCGACTTGCGGCTCGACATCTGTCGACCCGTCTCCGCCGCATGAGCACGCTCGGCCAGCAACCCGGGCAGGCTCAATCCGGCCAGGCCCGCCATCGACACCTTCATCATGCCACGACGGTCCAGGTGCAACAGACCTTCACGACGGCGTGGATTGAGGTTGGTAAAAGCGTGATCGTGAGCGTGCATCGATGACTCCAGAAATGAGTCCTCACATAAACGTCGGCTTATTCTAACAGGTTTATCGGCCAAACGACCAAGACGTATCGAGTGTAGAACCGATTGAAACGGGCCTACTTGGCGACAGAGGTTCCCAACAGGTAAACCGCCTGGTCACTCCGCATCAGCAGTTGACCCTGCGACGGCACAGGCGAAGCATTGGTCCGCGTCTTGTCGTCTTCAAACACATTGTGGGCCAATTGCTCGAACTTGGGGCCTGCCGCAATAACAAACGTGCCGTTGTGCTGCGAGGTGTAATAGATTTTTCCGTCACCGAGAATTGGCGAAGACCAGATCCGACCCGGGCGTGGCTCGAGTCGCTTCTGGTAAACGATCTTGCCGGTCGCAGCATCCTGGCAAAACACGGCGCCATTGCTGTCGTGTGCCCAGTACAGGTGGCCCTGGTGATAAATCGGCGAGGAGACGTTGGACCCCTTGTTGAGCCGCCAGACGCCATGTGTCTTGGTGACATCCCCGCGACCGCCCACCTTGACGGCCAACGACGTGTGCCCGCCACCGATGATGAAGGCAACTCCCCGGTTGACCACCACGCTGGGACAAACGTAGCGGTGTACGCCGTCAGCGTTCCAGAGTTTCTGACCCGAGGTGGGATCCAGGCCCAACACCCGGCCGGAAATGCTGACCACGAGTTCCGATCCGCCACCCGTCGAGCGAGCAATCACCGGAGTGTTCCACGACGAGGACATCCCGCCGGTCTTCCACACCTGGCGACCGGTCTTCTGATCCAACGCCACCATCGAACCACTCTCGACGCTCGCGTTGACGATCACCAGGCCATTGTGAAGCACCGGCGACGTGCCGGACCCCCATCGATTGATGCCACCACCCACGTCGGCATGCCACACCTGCTTGCCATCCAGGTCCAGACAGAACACCCCGCTCTTGCCCAAAAACAGGAACAACCGCTTGCCGTTGGTCGCCGGGGTACTGGCTGCGTACCCGTGGTAGGCTCCTTCGCCGGCGTATTTGTGCTCGGGCAATTTCGGCTCGAACATCCTGGTCCACAACACGTCACCCGACTTGCGGTCCAGGCACAACAGGTGCCGTTGCAACTGTTTCGGGTCCCCCTGGCCAGCAGCCAGTCCGTATCCGGTGTAATAGGTCACGTAAACACGCTCGCCAACGATCAGTGGGCACGAGGTACCCGGCCCTGGCGTTTTTGCCTTCCACACCACGTTTTTACCAGCCGCCCAGGAGGTGGGCAGGTGGCCCGAGTCGACCCTCGCGTCCCCGTTGGGACCTCGCCAACCGGTCCATTCGGCGGCATTCGTCAGGGCAGCGGGCAGCGTGATCGTGAGCAGCAGGACGAGCAGTCGACCAATCATCGATCAATCCTCATGTGTGTTGTTACTGCCGCCAGACTAACCACGACGGCAGGTCGACTGCAAAGCGGGAAGGTCTCCCCGGACCGGTTTACCGCTCCGAGCATGCCCTGCGGTTTCAAGTTGCTGTAAATTGGCGGTATGCAGTTCTCGTCTTCATTCGTGGTATTGATCCTGCTGGCTGGTGCGTTGCCAGCAGCTCCGCCCACGGTGTCTCGCGAGGACGCGGCTTTCTTCGAAACCCGCGTACGACCCGTCCTGGTCCGCCGGTGCTTCGATTGCCATGGCCCCGAAACCGACAACGAAGCCGGATTGAAACTCGATTCACTGGCGTCGCTGCTGACCGGCGGTCGCTCGGGTCCAGCCATCAAGCTCGGCAATCCCGACAACAGCCTGTTGGTCCTGGCCATCCGGCACGATCCGGCCACTCCCGACATGCCACCCAAGAGCAAATTGCCGTTGGCCGAGGTGGCTGACCTGGCCGAGTGGATCAGGCGGGGTGCCCCCTGGCCCGGACAAAGGCCAGTCCGTACCAGGGTCCTGCCGGCAGCAGACCCCGATGCCTTTCCTTACGATCAGGCCGCCCGGGATCACTGGGCATTCCGGGCACCGCAACCGGTCAGTCCTCCCGACATCAATCCCACGCGACAGATCCGGTCACCGATTGATCGTTTTCTGCTGGTGCGCCTGGAGGCGGCCGGACTCAGGCCGGCTCCCGAAACGGATCGCCGCAGCCTGGTTCGCCGGGCAACATTCGATCTGCACGGCATCCCACCCACCCCCGACCAGGTCAACGCATTTCTTGACGACAACCGTCCGGGAGCTTTCTCGCGCCTCGTCGATCGACTGCTCGCCTCGCCGTATTACGGACAACGTTACGGCCGGTTGTGGCTCGACGTCGTCCGCTACGCCGACAGCAACGGCATGGACGACAACCTGTACTACGCCGACGCCTGGCGATACCGCGACTGGGTCGTCGACCGCTTCAATGCCGACTGGCCATTTGATCGGTTCCTGGTCGAACAGATCGCCGGTGACCTGGTCCCGGCCGCCGCAGACGAAACGGCATCCGAACATCATGCGCGAGTGATTGCCACCGGTTTCCTGACACTCGGGCCGAAGATGCTGGCCGAGGACGATCCCACCAAGCAGCAGATGGACATCGTCGACGACCAGATCGATACGCTCGGCCGATCCGCCCTGGGGCTCACTCTTGGCTGTGCCCGGTGTCATGACCACAAGTTCGACCCTGTCCCCACCAGCGACTACTACGCACTGGCCGGGATCTTCAAGAGCACCCAGGTCATGCTCAGTTTCCGGGTCGATTCCAAGTGGAACGCCCGGGCCCTGGGACCCGCCTCGCTCGAACAGCAGCTCAGCCAACTCGAAGGCACCATCGACCGGCTCGACCGGATCCTGGTGCTTGGCAACCAGCAACAGATGTCCCCGGAACTGCGCAAGTCCTACTCGGACGAACTCGAGGCCGCTCGCACCGCCTACCGTGCGATTCCCAAGGCCATGGCCGTCAACGATGGGACCGGGGCGGATCTCGAGATCTTTCTGCGTGGCAACCACCTGACCCGCGGTCCCCGTGTCCCGAGACGCTTCCCACGGATCGCCGCCGGCTTCAGTCAGCAACCCCTGACGGGGCCTGGCAGCGGACGACTCGAGTTGGCTCGCTGGGTCGGGTCCGACCGGAACCCCCTGTCGGCTCGCGTGCTGGTCAACCGTATCTGGCAGGCCCACTTCGGGCACGGACTGGTCCGATCACCCGACAACTTCGGTCATCTCGGCCAGCGCCCAGACAACCAGCCACTCCTGGACTGGTTGTCCGTGCGATTTGTCGCAGACGGCTGGTCGATCAAGCAATTGCACCGACGGATCATGAATTCGGATGCTTACCGAATGAGCACGATCGCCGACGCAGAGACCCGGCGGAAAGCCGGCTTGTCCGACCCGGACAACCGGCTGTTGTGGAAAATGAACCGCCGCCGGATGCACGCCGAGGTTCTCCGTGATTCCCTGCTGGCCCTGTCTGGTCAACTCGATGAGACCATGGGTGGGCAACCCATCGATGCCCGAGCCTTTGACAACCTTTCGAGCAAACCCCGGTCAACTTTTGGTTTCGATGCGCCGCGACGCAGCGTTTATCTGCCGGTACTGCGGAGTGCCATTTACGAGGTTTTCCAGGCATTCGATTTTCCCGATCCGGCTGTCCCCAGTGGCCGCCGTGACGAGACCACCGTGGCACCACAGGCCCTGTTCCTGATGAATGGTCAGTTGGTCACCGAGGCGACCCGGGCCATGGCCGTCGCCCTGCAAACCGAACCAACCGATGCCGACCGCCTCGCGCGTGCCTACCACCTGACACTGGGTCGGCCACCACGGCAGGACGAACAGCGAGCCTGGCGAACCTTTCTCGCAGGCTTCGACGAACCGCTGTCGGCCTGGCAGAGTGTCTGCCGGGTGCTGGTGTCATCCAACGAGTTCGTTTACATCCAGTAGATGGCGTATCCACCAATGAGCCACCGACGACAATTCCTGTCAGGCCTGGGAGCCGGGTTTGGCTCCCTGGCACTTGCCGGATTGCTGGCCGAGGAGGCCACGGCGGTCGACAGCGGTGACGTACTCACCCCACGTCCATCAACGGTGGCTCCGCGCGCCAAGCGGGTGATCATGCTGTTCATGTTCGGCGGGCCCAGCCACATAGACAGTTTTGACCCCAAGCCCCGCCTGGTGGCCGAGCACGGTCGTCCACTTCCCTTTGCCAAGCCACGGGTGCTCTCGTTCCCACTCCGCCATGGCAACCTGGTCGGATCGCCCTTTGGTTTTCGTCGTCACGGCGAATCGGGTGCGGCGGTCAGCGAGGTATTCCCCGAGGTCGCCGGCCACGTCGACGATCTCTGTATCGTCAATTCGATGCACTGCACCAATCCGCGGCACGGCGGAGCCGTGCTCGAATGGCACACCGGCACAGACACCTTTATTCGCCCCAGCCTCGGATCCTGGCTCGTCTACGGGCTGGGCACCGAGAACAGCAACCTGCCCGGCTATGTGACCATCTGCCAGGCGCTCTCCCAGGGCGGAGCCAACAACTTCAGCTCGGCCTTTTTGCCGGCGGCGTGTGGCGGCACACCGCTGGGTCGCGATGGGACACCCGCTGCCCAGGCAAAGTTCCCGTTCATCAAGCCGGCCGCATCCCGCGACGTGCAGAAACGGGAACTCGAGATGATTCGACGACTCGGGCAGAATCAGCTCGAGTTGACCGGGTCGGACCGCGCCCTGGAGGGTCGAATTGCCTCGTTCGAACTCGCCTTCCGCATGCAGTCGGCGGCCCCCGAGGTGCAGGCGCTGGATACCGAATCACGGGCCACGCAGGCCCTGTATGGCATCGACAACAAGACGACCGAGGACTTCGGGCGACAATGCCTGCTGGCCCGGAGATATTCCGAGCGAGGCGTGCGGTTCGTGCAGTGCAACAGCAACGGCTGGGACCACCACTCCGGGCTCGAATCGTCGATGCAGAGCATGGCCCGTTCAGTCGACAAACCGATCGCCGGATTGTTGACCGACCTCAAGGCCCGTGGCCTCCTCGACGAGACACTGGTGATCTGGGGCGGTGAATTCGGCCGGACACCAACCGCCGAGAACGGAAATGGTCGCGACCACAACCCACACGGATTCACGATGTGGATGGCTGGAGGTGGTATCCGTCCCGGGCTTGTCTACGGACGCACCGACGAATACGGCTATTACGCTGTTGAAAACAAGGTCCACTTCCACGACCTCCACGCCACGGTCCTGCACCTGATGGGAATCGACCACCAGAAACTGACTTTCCGCTACAGTGGACGCGACTTCCGGCTGACCGACGTCCACGGTGAAGTCGTCCCCGACCTGGTGGCCTGAGCCACAGGTTCCACTATCCCAAGAAACCACTTCCGAGATCTCTCGCATGATTCGCTCCGCTCTGTTCGCGTCCCTGTTCGCGTTCCTGTCCCTGGCCTCCTTCATGACCCGGGATGCTGCCGGCGCCGACAATGGCGTTTTCACCCAAAAGCCCGAGGTGGTAGCGGTCGAGATCAATGGTGCACCAAAAACGCCCAAGAAGACGGCCACCGCCAAGTCGTCCTCGAAAAAACTGAGCCTCCAGTCCGGTCCCAAGGCCGGTTGGATCTGGGGCAAAAAGCGGGCCGGAGCCAACGACCGCTTCTACTTCCGGCGAACCTTCAAGGCGACGACCGAGACCACGGCAGCCCGAATCATTGCCAGTTGTGACAACCACCTGGTGCTGTGGATCAATGGCAAGCGGTTGCTGGCCAGTGATGACTGGAACGCACCGGTCACAGCCAACATCCAGCAACACCTGCTACCGGGTGAGAACCTCATCGAGGTCGAGGGCCGTAATGACGGCGGCCCGGCCGGGTTGGCCGTAAAACTTGTCTTCCGCGACACGGCGGGAAAGACAACAACAATCGTCAGCGACAAGACGTGGCAGGTCGCCACCACACGCGACTCCAAGACCACGGCCACCGCCACGGTCCTGGGCACCATGGGAGTTAGCCCGTGGGGCAACGTCTTCGCCGGTGGCCGTCGCACGGCCACCAAGCGAGGCCTGTTCCAGGTGCAACCGGGTTTCCAGATCGAACGTCTCTACACGGTTCCCAAGCCCACCCAGGGATCCTGGGTCTGCCTGGTCAGCGATGGCCAGGGTCGACTGCTGGCCAGCGACCAGGGCGGTCGTGGCATCTACCGGATCACTCCTCCAAAGATTGGCAGTGGCGAACCCACCCGTGTGGAAAAACTGAACCTGCCTATCAGCAGCGCCCAGGGCATGCTGGTCGCTTTCGGACATCTGTACTTCTCGGTCAACGGTGGTCCAGGCAGCGGGTTCTACCGGGCCGTGGACACCAACAAGGACGGTGAATGGAACAAGATCGAGAAGCTCAAGTCGCTGGCCGGTGGTGGAGAGCATGGACCTCACGCCCTGAGACTCTCGCCGGATGGCAAGTCGATCTATCTGATCGCCGGCAACCACACCAATCCACCCGATGGGCTGAGCGCCAACCACCTGCCATCCAACTGGTCGGAGGACCTGTTGTTGCCACGGCAGTGGGACGCCCGGGGCCACGCTCGTGGCCGAATGGCACCCGGCGGCTGGATCGCCCGAACCGACCCGGACGGCAAAACCTGGAGCATCATCAGTGCCGGTTACCGCAATGCCTACGACATGGACTTCGACGCCGAGGGCGAACTGTTCGCCTACGACGCCGACATGGAATGGGACATGGGGTCACCGTGGTATCGTCCGACGCGGTTGTGCCATGCGGTCAGCGGCAGCGAATTCGGTTGGCGAAGTGGCACCGGCAAGTGGCCGACCTGGTACGCCGACAGCCTGCCCCAGGTGGTCGACATCGGACCTGGTTCACCGGTCGGCGTCAATTTCGGCACGGGCGCCAGGTTCCCGGAAAAATACCAACGAGCTGTCTACCTCTGTGACTGGACGTTCGGCACGATGTACGCGGTGCACCTGCAACCGCGGGGCGCCAGTTACGTCGGAATCCGTGAAGAATTCGTGGCCCGCGCTCCGTTGCCGTTGACCGACGTGGCCATCGGCGACGACGGGGCCATGTACTTCACTATCGGCGGTCGTGGGGCCCAGTCGGAATTGTTCCGGGTCACCTACACCGGCAAGGACTCGACCGCACCAGCCCGGCCGGGTTCGGACAAGTTCGCGGGTCTCCGCAAGCTGCGACGGTCGCTGGAGGCCTTCCATGGCCAACAGGACCCGGCCGCGGTCCAGGCCGCGCTGACACACCTCGGACACGCCGATCGCCACATCCGCTACGCCGCCCGGATTGCCCTGGAGGCACAGCCGGTGGCTTCCTGGCAAGATGACGTCCTCGACCAGGACAATCCCACCGCATTGCTGACTGGTGTCATCGCACTGGCCCGCCAGGCAGACAAGTCCCTGCAGCCTCGCCTGCTGAAGTCACTGGCCCAGTTGGACTGGACCGGGTTGAAAACCAACAACCGCCTGGCCTTGCTCCGTGCCTACTCGTTGACGTTCATCCGCATGGGTGCTCCCGACCAGGCAACCGCAACTGCGGTCCTCGCGCAGCTCGACAAGGCTTTCCCCGTCGGAGACATCCGTCTCGATCGCGACCTGTCGCAACTGCTGGCCTATGTCAATTCGCCAACGGTGATCGACAAGACCCTGGCACTGATGAAAAAGCCGTCCCCGAAGGTGGGCAATGACCTTGCCAAGCTGCTGTCGCGTAACAGCGGCTACGGGGGCACCGTCGCCCGCATACTCTCCAATCACCCCGAGCTGCAAAAGATTCACTACGCATTCGTCCTGAGGACAATGCGGTACGGGTGGACGCTCGACCAGCGACGCGAGTACTTCAAGTGGCTGGGCGACGCCGGCGGACGCAGTGGAGGAGCCAGCTACACGGGATTCCTGAACAACATCCGCAAGGAAGCCCTGGTCAATGTTTCCGAAGCCGAGAGAAAGTCACTGGCTGCAACAGTGGCACCTCCCGCCGTGAAACTGGACACACTGCCCAAGCCCAAGGGGCCGGGACAGGAGTGGACGGTCGGCCAGGTGGTCCAGGCCACCCGCGGTGGCCTCTCGGGACGCAACTTTGCCAACGGCCAACGCACCTACCAGGCTGCTCGTTGTGGAGCCTGCCACCGGTTCGATGGAGCCGGCGGAGCCACCGGTCCCGATCTCAGCAACGTCGCCGGACGTTTCAGTGTGAAGGATCTCGCCGAATCGCTGATCGTGCCCAGCAAGGTGGTTTCCGACCAATACCGGGCCAGCGTGGTCCTGACGACTGCCGGCAAGGTGGTCACCGGTCGCATCGTCAATGACACCAAGGGCACGTTGACGGTGCTCACCGACGCATTCGATGCATCAAAGATCACGACGGTGCCGGCCGGCAAAGTCGAGGAAACACGGCCCTCGAAGACATCGTTGATGCCCGAAAAACTGCTGCACCCCCTGGGCAAGGACGAACTGCTGGACCTGATCGCCTACCTGCTGTCGCGAGGCAACCCGGGGGACCTGATGTTCGCTGAGTAGATCCGGATCAACCGGGCCTAGAGCACCCGCGTCACCAGCACGACGACAGAAATCGTGATGAAGAACACGCTGCAAAAGACCAATCCGACCTGCATCAGCCGGTTGGGCCGCATCTCGCGCGGCAGCAGCGTACGGTTGACGTAAAGCGTGTGCATCGCGGCACAACCCAGTGCAACATTCTGCAGCACGGCGCCAATGATGGCGATCTGCAACGGGTCAAAAAAGGCCAGTGCAAACAGGCCCCACACGCCATACAGCGACAGGATGCCGTAGTAGATCAGTCGAACCTGCCCGCCCTCGAGTCGTCGGGCCCGGGGGCTAATGGTCCAGATCACGTCGGTCCATCGCCGCGAAATCTGTTCACCGGTGAACACGGCGTTGGGTGCCAGGACCAGGAAGCTGACCATCAGCATGAAGGTCCAGACCAGGGCACGGTAATCCGGCAGGTGATCGGCGAGTCCCACCGCGGTCATTGCGGCCGCTCGGTTCCCTTCGACCGGCACGTTGCGGATGAACTCCAACGACATCATGCACGGCAGGGCCATTCCCAGCAGACAACAACCCAACCAGACACCGGCCTGGTCCCGCACGATATGACGGATCCAGCCCTTCCAGTGTCGCCGGGACGTGTCATCGACCTCGAAGACCATACCAACGTGCGAGAGTTCGACCTCGTGCCCCCCGATCGCGCTGGGAATCGCACCCACGTGGTGCCCCATCCCCCAGCCCTTGTCTCGCGAGTAGTTGGACGCCAGCGTGTTGGAGAGGCCACCAGCGCCGGCAATCGCCGCAAACGCGACGATGATCGCCCAGTTCAAATCGGGCAACTTGCCATGTTGTCCGATGTAAGCAACCAGCCCCACGCGCCTCATTCCCTGCAACGCCACCAGTTCATCGGCCCACTCGCGAACATCTCCCGGCATCTTGTCGGCGACGACGAACGTCTGGCTGGACCCGTCATCGGCAACCAGCGTGTACGACTCGGCCAGCCAGGCCGATTCGGACCGGCTCTTCTTCAAGGGATCGCGGACAGACCCGCGAACCAGCAACCGCCTCTTGCCGTCCAGGTCCTCGACCCGAAACCGCCCCTCCTGTGCCTCGCTCCGCACCAGGGCCTCGAGCTTGTCTCGCACTGTCCGAACTTCCTCGTCCAGCGCCGTTTCCTCGGGGTTGACCTTCGATCCATCAACCAGCAGCTCAATGAAATCCGGCGTGTTCTTGCCATTCGGTGTGTTCTTGCCAATGGTTCCACGGAGCGTGAACGTGTGACCATCCTGTGGAAGATTGACCGAGAAATGACGCCCCGCGATCACCGATTCGGCTCGGTCGGGCACCTGGCCAAATCGGCCGAACCCGGTCACCACCTCGATCATGTTGTCCCAGCTGACCTGGAACACGGCGATCACCGCCACGACCAACAGCACGACAACAACCTTGAAGGTCATCATCTTTTCGATCACCCGGTAGATCGTTCCACCGAAGATCAACGGCAGAAAGGCCAGCAGAAAGATCACGTACCCCAACACCTTGACCCACTCCGACTCGGTCATCGTGATTCCGAGCAGCGTGTAATCCAGGTCGGTCGGCAAATGGCCAAAAACCGCAGCGGCCAAGGGCACCGCAGCGTTGGCCGCCATGAACGGCCAGATGTTGCAGACTTCCAGTACCAGGTAAATCGGCAACCAGAACCGCGGTCCAGGCGTGGTGCGGAAATAGCCCACCACGATCGGTTCGCCACAGTACAACGCGTACCGCATCACCTCGATATTGAAGAAGACCTGGCCAAGGATTGAGAGCGTGGCCAGCCACAGCAACGTGCCACCGTACTGGGCACTGACAGCCGGCCCGAAGAGCCATTCGCCGGCCCCGATCGCCACACCCGCCATCAAGATTCCCGGGCCGATCAACGTCGGTAGCTTTTTCCAGTTCATCACCGGCGGTGCCGGCAGGTTGCCGACATCCCACGGCTCGAGTGCACCGCCGGTTTTTTTGCCTGGCTCCACGGTCGACTCCGACAGCTGTTGATGGTCGGGCTCGGTCATGATTCCTCAAAGACTACCGCCGGAAGCAGCAGAACTGCCAACCGGAACAAAGAAAACTCCTACAACCTCCGTTTGAGCCGGACCGTACCAACGCGGCGGCCATCGATGTCGATCTCGTCACCAGCCCCGTCGGAACAAAACCCGTTCGCCTCGAACTGGATCCTCTTGAGCTCATCCTCAACCGATGTCACCACCAGGGCCTCACTCGCCCCCTCCCTGGTGGCCCATGCCAATGCTGCCTCGATCAAGTCTCGCCAGGCAGCCCGCGCCACGCGGTGTACGAAACCATCGATCTGTGCTGTCCACCCGGATTCGTCCTGCGTCACCGCCAGTGGCCTGACACTGCACGACCCCACCAGGCGACGATTCTCGCTCCAGCCGCAAAACCACGCCCCTCCACCCACGGCCAGTTCGGCGTACCGTGGATACAAACCCATGCAGGAATCCTGCCGTGCGTAGCGCGTCGACAACAACCCGACATTGGCGTCGAGGACCTGCTCGCTGTGAGGCGTCAACAGAAGCGGAATCATGGGAATGCGAGCATGGGCCGTACCGGGACTGATGGTCACCGGACCGGCAACACCACGAAACCAGTCGACCAGGAATTCCTCGGGCGAGAGATCCGCCGTGACGTTCACATACACCGTGCTGCTGGCCAGTCGCCGCCAACCCAACCGGTTGTAGACCCTTGCGGCAGCAGGATTCACCGTTCCCAGGAACAACGCCTCGCCGCCCTCGTCACGGAACAGGTCCCTCGCCTCACGACACAACCGCTCGGCCAGCCCCTGCCGACGACAATCCATCGCCGTGGCCACTCCGCCGACACCGCCCAGTTCCTTCTGCTCAACCGACACCGTCAACTGGCAGGTCGCCGCCAGCCCGACCGGGCCTGGGGTCGCCGACGACGGATCCCGCCTCAGGCACCACACCGTGTCACGATTGCGGCCCACCTCGATGCCGTTGCCCAGCACTTCCCGGGTCTCCTCGAACGAGGTCCCGAACGTCTCTTCCCAGAAAACCGCCAGCTCATCGGCCAGTCCAGCCGACACCGGTGCCCGTTCAATCTTGATCACCTGTTCGTCGCTCATCCGTTTGCCCCGAGCCGCAGGTACATGGAAAGCCACTGGTTCATCCGGGCAAAAGCCAGGGGTGGAATCGCATGTCCGCGACGGTGGTTGTACAGCCCCAGCCTGGGACGATTCCCATACAACCGCCAGGCGGGAAGAGCCGCCTCGACCAGTGGCCAGGTGCGGTCGCCATCCGACGTCGAGGGGCTCGAGTTCTCTCCGGCAAGGATCAGGAACGGGCGAGGTGCCACCAGGGCCAAAAGCTGGTGATGATTCAAGGGGAATTGTTCATTGTCGATCCCCCGGCCAAGGTACCACGGTGCGTTCCAGTTGGTGAAACGGAAACCCACTCCACCCTCGCTGGCCACCGCAGCAGCAATTCGCTCATCGAAAGCCGCCAGGTAGAGAGCCTCTTTGCCGCCAAGAGAATGCCCGGTCGCACCGATCCGGCCCGAGTCGACTCCCGGCAACTCCACCAGGATGTCGACAGCCCGCTGGGCGTCATGAAGCATCTTGTGCATGCCCAGCGTTCGAGGATGCCGTCGCTTGAACCGGTCAACCGCCTCGGAATATTTCGAAACATTCTGCCACAGGTAATTCCGCGGACAGATCACCACGAACCCTCGTTCGGCCAGTTGCAACCCGATCTGCTGCATCGGCGGCCCCTTGACTCCGGCAATCTGCTCGATCGTATCTCGGGTCGTCTGGTGCAGGGCGACAATTCCGGGCCGGGGTCGATTCGAATCCGACAACGGTGTCAGCAGGTAGCCCTCGACCGGCTGACCCGCCTCCGCCTCGTATCGAATCAACTGCCGCCGTACGGTCGGGAGCATGTCTTCTCGCAGGACCTCAAACCCCGCCGAAATCGGCCGCTCGGGCATCTCGCCCAGGAACTCCATCCAGGCGGCTCTCAGCTGCTGGCGGTGCCGGGTCCAGTCACGGCGTGTCACAACGGGCGTCGAATTGGCCCGGTGAAAAACATCACCGAGCTTCCTCAGCTTTCCCCGTGGTACGATTTTTGGGGCCCGGGTGACCTCATCCAGCCAGGGCACATCGACTGCCACCAACTTTGAACTCATATCACTTCCTTTCTCCGATGAGACACACCGTCCGTCGCCAACTATAATCTGATGTGCGAACCCTGGATGCCACCACGTAGCGATCGAAATGTCGAGTACACCCTCAACTCCCAGCAACTCGATCACCGGCCATTTCCTGATAGCCGGCAAGCAGTTGCGCGACCCGAGCTTCCACCGCGCGGTCGTGTTGATGGTCGAACACAACGAGTCGGGTTCGATGGGCCTGGTCGTCAACCGGCCATCAAACGTGTCAGTTGCTCGCGCACTCTCGGACCATTTTGACCTGGCCGAATCAGATCACCTGGTCTACGTCGGCGGACCGGTCGAACCGTCGGCCCTGTTCGTCTTGCACAGCGCCGGGGAATTCGAGGAGGGCACCTCCGACGTGATCCCGGGTATTTACGTGGGCAGCAGCCCCGACGTGTTCGAACAGGTGATCGAGCAGGTTGCCGGTGGCAACAACGACCTGGCATTTCGAGTGTTTTCCGGCTGTGCCGGCTGGGCTCCCGGCCAGCTTGACGGAGAACTCGATCGCGGCGACTGGCACCTGTTGCCGGCCGTGGCGGCCCAGGTCATTCCACCGGACCCCTACAAGTTGTGGGACGAACTGGTGGCACAGGTCCACGAGACCAACCGGACCATTCCACCCACACCGGGCAACCCCGAGTGGAACTGAACACCTCGAGAAAGGCCGGGACGACACCATGACCGGGATTGTCGAGTTCACCAACGCCACGGGTACAGCCGTGGCACGCGTCGCCGTCGATCGAGGTTTCAACTGCTACTCGTTTGTAGTTGATGGCCACGAGGTGCTTGATGCGGAACCCGGTTTTGCCGACGGAGCCGGACGCCCCAGTGGCCATGGAATACCGATCCTGTTCCCCTTCCCCAACCGGATCCGTGGCGGTCAGTTTTCCTGGAACGGCACGTCCTACCACTTGCCGGCCGGGATCGCACCCGACGATGGCCAGGGCAATGCCATTCATGGGTTCTGTCTCGACCGTCCCTGGCAGGTGATCTCGCAGGATTCTTCCAGCGTCACCGGCGAATTCGTCCTGTCTCGCGACGCGGCCGATCGCCGCTCCCTGTGGCCGACCGACGCCCGCATCGTCATCACCTACAGCCTGGAAGACAACCAGTTGCTGGCCGATATCAAAATCGACAACCCCGACGCGGAACCACTGCCCTTTGGTTTCGGAACGCATCCCTACTTCCGACTGCCCCTGGGTCCAGCTGGCAACGCCCGGGACTGCCGGGTGCACGTCCCGGCTCACCAGCAGTGGCAACTGGACGCCTGCCTTCCCTCGGGACGCCGTCTGCCGGTCGATCCATCGTGTGATTTGCGTACTGGCGGGACATTTGGTGACTTGCAACTCGACCATGTTCTGACCGCCATTGCCGACGATCAAGGACGGCCACTGGACGAACTCGCAATGAGCGTTGCTGACCGTGAAAACGGCCGGCGGTTGACGCAGCACTGCGACGGTCGATTGTTCCGCGAGGTGGTCGTCTACACACCACCGGGTCGCAATGCCGTTTGCCTGGAACCCTACACCTGTGTCACCGATGCGATTAACCTCGACCCGTCCGGATCCGAGTCCGGCTGGCAGGTTCTCCCAGCCGGTGAAACCTGGGAAACCCGGCTGTCGCTGTTCACCGGTCCCCTCGAGGTCGATGCGGTGGTAGACTGAACCGGTTTCCCCACGACACTATTTCATTGTTCCGACGAGAGTCTTTCCAATGGCCCTCCCTTCATTCCGGCACTGCCTGGCCTGCCTTGTCTCGTTGGCCACCCTGGCCTCCGCGGCACTGGGCCAGGACCAGCCGGCGACGGCTTCCCAGCCCGAGCCATCGGTTCGCAACCGGACGCTCATCCAGAAACTGATCGAGCGCGTCGAAACACTCGAGATCGAACTGGGGAAGCTTCGGCAGGCGGGCAAGACGGTGGTCCCAGCCGACCCGGCCAAGCAACGAGTTGTGGCGATGGTAGAATCCGCATTCCTGGGCGCCCCGTATTACCGCACCACCGGCAACAGGTTCCTCGCAGCCAAGCTGGTTCTGGTCAATCTCACCAACACACCGCTGACGGTCTCGCGACAAGCCACCAGGCTGAAAGTCGACGGCAAGCAGCACGTGATGCCGACGGCGATTCCCTCGACCATTCGCACGGCCTCGTTCCAGGTCGGAAACCAGAGTTTCCAGGTCAGCTCGTTGAAATGGTTGAACGAACTCACACTGCCGGCCGGCGGCAGCGGAAGCACCTGGGTCATTTTTCCCCAGCTGCCACAGGGACCAAGTGTCCCCAAGCTCAGCCTCTCGCTGGGCATTGCCAAAACACCGGTCACGATCGACCTCAATGCCCGCGCCCGTGCCAAGCTGGCGATGTCAACTCGCCGCGTTGGACCACGCGGCAGCCTGGGGCTGGTCACCATCGGTGGCCCGGTCGACACAATCAATATCGCCGAGCTGGTTGATCAGCTCGACACGCTCGTCACCGCCGGCGTCGTCCGTTCGGTCATCCAGTTCACCGACAAGGCGCCACCGATCGAATCGAGAATCTACAGCTGGCTCAACCAGGCCGCTTCACTGGCCGGACAGGGCACCGCCACGGGCAACACTCCATTCCCAAGAATCCCGGCGGCTATTCGCGAACTGCACCTCGCCGCCATTCCCAACCAACGGAACAGTTCGAGAACCAGTTCCACCGTCCGTCGGAACATTCCCGGGGTCATGATGATCCAGAAATCGGTTTCTCCGAACCCGTTCAACAATCGGGTGCGCGTGCACAAGACGGTCGAACACGCGGTGTCCGCGTCGCTGGCCTCCGCCTACCGGGTATTGCCACGTGGCGAATTGCTCGAGGAGATCCGGCAGGGCGATCCGCTGACACGACCGGCGGCCCTGGCCTGGGGCGGCGGTCGATTGCGAACCGAGGACCTGCCACTGCTGCTGTCGCTCACGAATGACGACTCGCAGGTGATCGCCCAGGCGGCAACCGTCAGCCTGAGACATTTCGGGGAACCCGCGGCCGTTGGCCGCCTCCGCAGCCTGGCCCTGCAAAATCAACCGGGTCTCTCGATCACGGCGTTTGATAGCCTGGCCGCCTCGCGGTACCCCGCTGCTCACGAGAGCCTGCTGAAGATGTTGGCCCAATCCGACATCAAGGCCCGCAAGGAAATCGTCAGCACCATGGCACAGTACCCTCGTCCGGCCTTCGCCGACGCCATCCACCGCTTCGCCACGGATGCCGAAACCGACGCCACGCTCTCGCTGGTCGCGATGAAGGCCCTGGCCCAGATCGGTCACCCCGGCCTGATGGCAGTACTCGACGAAGCGGTACGGGGCAGCCACCCGGCACGGCGAGACACCGCACTGACGATTCTTGTCACGCGGCCCGATCGCAAGAGTCAACAACTCGCGATGGAACACGTGCTGAAACGGCTCGAAACAACTCCCCCGGACAACACGATGAATGCGCTGCTGTTGCGAACTCGAGATCCCCGGGCCATCCCCATGCTGCTGAAACACCTGACCAACTCGACGGCCAATCGCGGCAACCTGGTCAGAACGCTCGTCGCGATCGGCGACCAGGACATTGCCGCCAAGTTGCTGGAGCACTACCCCAAGCTCAGCACCACCGAACGAGCCACCGTGCTGCGAGCCATCGGAAACAACGACATCAAGACCTTCCGCAAGCTCGCCCCCGACGCACTGGCCTCCAACAACAGCTCGCTGATCAGCGCGGCGTGTACCACTCTCCAGCAGGACGCTTCGCCCGAGGCCGTCGCCATGCTTGTCAAAGCATTCGATTCGACCAACTCCTCGACCGCCCTGAACTACATCGCCAACGCCCTGTCCGCCGTCGGTACTCCCGAGGCCCGCAAGGTGCTCGAGACAGCCCGGTCCGACAAGAATGCCAACAAGAGAAACTACGCGAAGAACGCGCTGCGAACCTTGATGCAAAGGTCACCGGGATACCAGTACATCTCGATGGGACGACATTACTCGCAACAACTCGACTGGAAACAGGCACTCACCCAGTACAACCTGGCCATCAAGATCGACCCCAGGCATTCGGCAGCCTACGCCGGTCGCGGCAACGCCCGCCTGCAGATGAAGGATCAGAAACTCGAAGATGCCCGCAAGGACTTCCTCAAGGCCGTCGAACTCGACCCTTTCAATTCCCAGGCCATGACCGGCATGGCCATCCTGTTGCTCCGTGAAGGCAAACTCGATGCCGGCCTGAAGTACGCCGAGGATTCGCAGAAGCAGGCGATTTCCAGCAGCACAACAATCAAACGCATGTACGCCTACAACCTCGCCTGCGTGTACAGTCGGGCCGTCGAGTTGATCGTCAAGGACGATAAGATTGGCGATCGGGACAACAAGCTGGCTTCCTGCCGCAAGAAAGCACTCAGCCAACTCGAATTGGCCATCAAGTACGGATGGCGGGACAAGACCTGGCTGAACAAGGACCCCGACCTCAAGGCGGTTCGGGCCTATCCGGAATTCAAGAAAATCTTTGGGACCCCAACAGCCAAGCCGGGAACCAAACCAGCAGCCAAGAAGGCCCTCAAACGGGTGACCAAGCCCAAGCCGAAGCCGGCAGCCAAGCCGAAACCAAAACCGGCGGCGAAGAAAACCGTCAAGCCGGGAACCAAACCAGCCAACAAGAAGCCCGTCAAGCGGCAGGAAAGCTGACTCGCGCAATGGTCTACCTGGATCGAATCTACACTCGCGGAGGTGACGCGGGAGAAACGTCACTGGGTGACGGAAGTCGGATTCCCAAGACCAGCCAGCGGATCGTGGCCCAGGGAGCAGTGGACGAACTGAATGCCGCCATCGGATTGGCCCGCACTCTCGCCAATGGACCCATTGGCAACAGCCTTGCCGAAACCCAGAACACGCTTTTCGACCTGGGCGCCGACCT
Source organism: uncultured Planctomycetaceae bacterium (assembly GCA_963933195.1). Taxonomy (GTDB): domain Bacteria; phylum Planctomycetota; class Planctomycetia; order Planctomycetales; family Planctomycetaceae; genus UBA8437. The sequence continues at coordinate 28,484 of CAWVUS010000008.1, read as the reverse complement.
GTCGGTGCCTCAGTCCGATGAGTCCGAGAGTCCACGATTGCGGATCCTGCCCGAACAGGTCCAGGCTCTGGAATCGGCCATCGATTCATTCACCGAACAGTTGGAACCACTGACCAGCTTTGTGCTGCCGGGTGGATCCCCATCCGCTGCCGCCTTGCATCACGCGCGGACCGTGTGCCGCCGGGCGGAGATCGAGGTGTTGCGGCTCGCCGAATCACAGAATATCAACGACCAGGTGCTCGCGTATCTCAACCGGCTGTCCGACTTCTTGTTCGTGGTTGCCCGGGCAGCCAACGACAATGGAAACAACGACATTCTCTGGATCCCCGGCGAACACACCAATTGAACACGTCGTTTGCCTCGCAACAGGACATCAGTCTCCCATGCAAAGACGATCCTTCGCCAAGCTGTTGGCCCTGGGCGCCGGCAGCCAGTTGATCGGACAACCCGAAACTGCAGAGGCCGGTGACCAGCCAAAGCCCCCGGTCGAGTCAGCCGAAGGACAGGCCGGTGACCAGCCCGACGCGGTCTGGGTTGGAGACTTTATCGAATTGTCTCGCCAGAAACTCCCCGAGGCCACGTGGGAATACATCACCACCGGCTCGGAGGACCAGGTCACCCTGGCCGAAAACGTCAACGCATTTCGTCGCATTGGCCTCCTGCCGCCGATCCTTCACGGGGTCGGTGCCGCCGATCTCTCCACGACCGTCCTCGGCCAAAAGATCGACCTGCCGGTGATGCTCGCGCCAGTCGCCGGACTGAGAATGTATCATCCCGATGGCGCACTGGGCTCGGCCCGAGCCGCTCACGCGGCGGGGACCATCTGTGCCGTCAGCAGCAGCTGCCACAACAGTGCTGAAGAGGTGGCCGCGGCCAGTCCTGGTCCCAAGTGGTTTCAACTCTACATGCCCAAGGACAAGGGTGTGGCCCGGGCGCTGGTCAAGCGGGTCGAAGCCGCCGGGTACAAGGCGCTGGTGGTCACCGTCGACCTGGGAGAACGCAAGGACGCCGACCGCCGCAACGTCTTCAGTGTCCCTCGCAAGGTCCTCCTCAAGCACCTCCGCGACATCGGACATCCCCTGCCCGACACGATCAGCGACGCCGAACTCGAAGCCTTCAACCTGGGGGCCTGGCGGTTGTCGATGTCCTGGGATGTCCTGGACTGGTTGCGCGGCATCACCAAGTTGCCGCTGGTGGTCAAGGGGGTGTTGTCTGCCGGTGATGCCCGGCGAGCGGTCGCGGAACACGCCGATGCGATTGTCGTCAGCAATCACGGTGGACGACGACTTGATGGAATGCCCGCCACGATTGACCGGATGCAACGGGTTGCTGAAGTCGTCGACAACAGGTCCGAACTGCTGCTGGACAGCGGAGTCCGCCGTGGAACCGATGTGCTCAAGGCGATTGCCCTTGGAGCCCGAGCGGTCCTGGTCGGGCGACCCCAGGCCTGGAGCCTCGCAGCCAAGGGTGAACAGGGTGTCAGCCAGATGTTGACGTTTTTCCGAGAGGAGCTCGAAAACGCCATGATCTCCTGCGGCTGCCGCACCGTGGATGATATCAGCACCAACCTGCTACTCGACGACCAGTAAACCGGCTCGTGTCCGGCAACCCGCCGGGTGGGTCAATAACCTCCAGTGTGCATTCCCACCACTCAATCGGCCGACATATAATTGTAGAAGCAACAGTCATTGGAGTTTCTACTCGAGTGCCTCTATGAAGCATCGCGTGTCTCATTGCCCCGGACCATTCTCTCGACGCCAGTTCCTGTCCATGGGAACGCTGGGCGTTTCCGGTGTCGGCCTGGCCGACGTGATGCGGATGAAGGCCGAGGCGGGGATCACGACCGACCCGGACACATCGTTTCTCTTTGTGTGGCTGCCCGGTGGGCCGCCCCACATGGAGATGTACGACATGAAGCCGAATGCGCCGGCTGATTATCGAGGCATTTTCAACCCGATTCCCACCACGGTTCCGGGACTGGATGTCTGTGAATTGATGCCCCGGCACGCGAGGATGGCCCACAAGTACAATGTCGTCCGTTCGGTCAGCCACACCTTCGCCGACCACGGTGGTGGCCACAAGCGGCTGCAGACTGGACGCAAACCGGCCACGCCCACCGGCACCGTCAACGACGCTCCCTCGACCGGGTCCATCGTGTCCAGGACCCGTGAGAATTACGAGGTCGGGTTGCCCAACTACATCTCGTGTACCCCCAACGGACGCCAGGGGACAGATGTCTTTGCTTTTGGATCCGCCTATCTCGGACCCAGCTACGTCCCGTTTGCCGTTCCCGGAGATCCGGGCGGCGCAAAATTCGAGGTCAAAAACCTGGGCCTGTCGCGAGCACTGGAAGACCGACTGGACGACCGCGTGTCGTTGCTCAAGGGCCTCGACACCCTGCAAAGCAACATCGACCGCAAAGGCGCACTCGATTCTCTCGACAAGTTCAACACCGAGGCCCTGTCGCTTTTGACCAGCAACAAGGCCCGCAAGGCGTTTGATCTTTCCGAGGAACCCGACCATGTCCGCGACCTCTACGGACGTCACTGCTGGGGAAACCGTTGCCTGCTGGGGCGTCGACTGATCGAGGCCGGTTGCAGCTTCGTGACCGTGGTCCTGGAGAACCCCTACAAATCGGGTATCCAGTCGCTGAAAGCCGGCACCTACAACTGGGACTCGCACGCGGTCAACTGTCACATCTTCGAGGACGCCAAGGTACGCCTGCCGATTTATGATCATGCGATCAGCGGCCTGGTCGAGGATCTGCACCAGCGGGGCCTGGCCGATCGCAAGGTGATGTTGGTGGTCACCGGAGAATTCGGACGGACACCACGACTGACAGTTCGCCCAGGCACCCAAACAAAAGTGAACCAGCCGGGCCGAGACCACTGGCCACAGGCGATGAGCCTGGTGACCACCGGATCCGGAATGACCAATGGACAGGTTGTTGGGTCGACCAACTCACGCGGCGAGCATCCGCATGATCGACCCCTGGAACCGGGCGACCTGTGGGCCACCGTCTACCGCCACCTGGGGATCGACCCCGAGTGGACCTTCCCGGACCACAGTGGTCGGCCAATGCCGATCTTGCCCTCCGGCCATCCGATCCGAGAACTCACCTGATCTCGCGATCGCTCCCCTTTTCAACAATTGCCTCCAACTGGCCAGGCAATTCGTCTACCGAGAGACCTCGTCAAGATGTTACGTCACACGCTGTTGCTGTTGTCCACCGCCTGCCTGTTGTCACAGGCCGATCTGCCCGCCCAGGAGTGGACCCGTTTCCGAGGCCCCAATGGCACGGGCGTCAGCACGACGCAGGGAATCCCCTCGACGTGGACAACCGATGCGTACGTTTTCCAGGCCAAGCTTCCCGGCACCGGACTCTCCTCGCCAGTCGCCTGGGGCGACCGTGTCTTCGTTACGTCAGCGAATGCCGAGTCCGGTCGGCGACACCTGGTCTGCCTGTCGTTGACCACCGGCAAGGAGTTGTGGAAGCGGGACGAACCTTTTGCCAGCCACAGGAAACACCGTCAGAACACATTCGCTTCGGCAACACCCGCCGTCGACGCCCAACGGGTCTACACCATCTGGCAATCGCAGGTCGATTCGGCGCTCTTGTGCTACCGCCATGACGGCACACCCGCATGGAAAGTTCCGCTGGGACCGTTCAAGGGTGGCCACGGGCCGGCCACATCACCGATCGTCCACAACGGCGTCGTTTATCTGTGCAATGACCACGAGGGACCCAGTTTCCTGTTGGCCGTCGACGCCACTACGGGACAGATCAAGTGGAAGGTCCCCCGCAGTGGCAAGCGAGCCTGTTATTCGACTCCCTGCATTTTCCGCCGGCCCGGACACGGAACCGAGGTCATTTTTGTCCACTCCTACCAGGGCATCTGGGGAGTGTCGGCCGACTCGGGAACCAAGAACTGGGAAATTGATGTCTTCGGGACATTCAAACAGCGAGCCATCGCCTCGCCAGTAATCGCCGGCGACCTGGTCATCGGCTCCAGTGGTTTCACCACGGCCAGGAAGAACATCGTCGCTGTCCGTCCCGGCAAGAAACTCGGTGACGTCGCCGAAGCGTTCCGGGTCTCGCAGTCCGTCCCACACATTCCCACTCCACTGGTCTACGACGATCACATGTACCTCTGGGCCGACATCGGCATCGTTTCATGCGTTTCCATGAAAACCGGCAAGTCGGTGTGGCGAGAGAGAATAGGGGGCAAGTTCTTCGGTTCACCCATCTGCGTCGATGGACGCCTGTTCGCCATCGACTCCAAGGGCACCGTGGTGGTCGTGGCCGCCAGCCCCGAGTACAAGCTGCTGGGCAAGAACGCCCTGGGCGAACCCTCGAGGGCTACTCCAGCCGTCGCGGGCGGGAAACTGTTGTTGAGAACCGATTCTCAATTGATCGCTATCGGCAAGGAGTAGCCGCTACCGCAATGGTTTGGGAACTCCCTGTTCCACCTGCGGGCCAATCTTGCGGGTGAATTTCACCCCCGTGATGCGATCGACGTTGTCCGCCCGCCGCCGCCGGCTTGCCGGAAAATCGTTCGTCCGTTTCTGCCAATCCCGCAACACGTTCTCGAGTCGACCCCGGATCTTGGCCACGTCCGGTTGATCCGACAGGTTGCGGAATTCACCGGGGTCCATTCGTGCGTCGTAGAGTTCCACCGCTGGTCGCGGCACGGCAAAGACCTGTCGCTGGTCGCTGTTGAGTTGCCCCAGTTTTCGCGCCTTGACCAGATCCTGCCAGGATGGGCAACGACTGCAATCGGCCGGATGTCCAAACGGCTTGTCCAGGTACGCATTGACGATCAACTTGTGGGTTTTCGTCCGCACGCAGCGGATGTGCTCATCGGCGTTGTGCCAGTTCCGCTCGGCAAACACGTACTCACGACCCGCACGGGTTGGATCCTCGAGCACCGGAACGAGGCTGCGACCCACCATTGTCGGCGGTTGGTCCAGCCCCGCCACGGCTGTAAACGTCGGGGCCAGATCAATGACGCTGGCCAGGCCGGTGTGCACGCCACCGGCCGCGATCCGTTTCGGCCAGCACATCACCAGCGGGGTGCCGATGCCCGAATCGTAAACCGTCCCCTTGGCCCGGGGAAACGGTTCACCGTTGTCGCCCAGGAACACGATCAGGGTATTGTCGAACCGTTTTCGCTTCTTCAGCTCCGAGACCATTGTGCCAATGTCCTTGTCCATCCGGCCGATCTCGTCGTAGTACATCGCGATATCCCGTCGGGTCGCCGGCGTGTCCAATAGATAGGGCGGCACAACCACCCGGGCCGGATCGTGCGGCGGCTTCAGGGCTCCTGCCTTGTACGGGCGATGGGCATCACGAAAACCGACCCACATGAAAAACGGACGGTCGCCCGACGCCTCCGCCTGGTCGAGAAATTTCGAGAACTGACCAACCGACTTCCCGTACCAGTCGAACTGTTTCATGCCGTTGCGACCGTAGTGGGTCTTGAGCATGTGGCCGGTGAAGTACCCCGACTTCTTCAACGGGGTCGGGACCAGGATCCCATCGGCCGGCAACGGCATATGAAGGTCTTCGGCTCCGGTTTGATGAGGATACCGGCCGCTGAGAATGCTGATCCTCGACGGGCTGCAGGATGAAGTGGTCAGGAATGCGTTTGTGAATCTCAATCCTGCCGCTGCCAGGGCATCAATATTCGGGGTGCGAATCGACGGGTGGCCGTAACAGCCATAGTCCTTCCAGCCGATGTCGTCACCGATCACGACCAGGATACTGGGACGCTCTTCAGCCACCACCGGTGAAACAACCAGTGACGCGACAACGAGAATTAGCAACTGGTGTGTGCGTGCAAGAAACATGAACCCGCCTCGGAGTTCCAGGAAATGCAAATCGGAGAAGGACATCCGGACGATAGTAACCTGTCGCGGGCCGGGCAGCCCACCGAGCGGTCCCGGTCGGCTTCTCGAAGATTGACCGCTCATCAGCAACGAGACTATTCTGGAGTGTGAGATCCAGCCGCCGGAGCCTGCTCGATGAACAAGTCCATCGCTTTCGCGATACTGCTCGCCATGACCGGAGCCAACTGGTTGCCACCAGCCAGGTCGGCCGAACCGGTCGATGGGTATGCGGTCGAGGTCTCCCGGGACAAACCGACGGCCTGGTGGCGATTCGACTCCCCCCGTGCTCCGTTCACCAGCCAGGGCACCGAGGGGTTGCCGGCCACCCCAACCCAATCTGTCGAAATCGGTGCCGCTGGTCCCCGGCCCCGTTTCTATCCGTTGTTTGCTCCAACCAACCGATCGGTCGGACTCTCGGGAAGCGACCACCTGGTGGTGGCCGATCCGGGAAACAACAGTCCGCTGGATTTCACCAACGGCGACGCGATCACGCTGGAGGCCTGGGTGCAGCTCAACCGGATCACCAGTGACCAGAACATCTATGTGATCGGCAAGGGCCGGACCAACAACAAGGGGCAAAAGCCCGAGAACCAGAACTGGGCATTGAGACTGTCGGGGCGGCAGGGCACCGCCCGCATCAGTTTCTTGTTTCGAAACGCCGGGAACCAGGCCGGCGTCCGCAGCGACTACCACAGGTGGATCGCCTCCACCGGCTTCCTGCCCGGAAAGGCCTGGCACCATATCGCGGTGACTTATGTTTTCGGCAAGCCGGACAGCCTGCGGGGCTACCTGGACGGAGAACCGGTTGCCGGAACGTGGGACCTGGGTGGCAAGACAACCGAACCCCCGGTCGTGGACAACGACGAGGTCTGGATCGGTAGCAGCCTGGGCGGAAACACCGCCACAACACTACCCGGCCGAATCGACGAGGTGGCCATCTACCGCAAGACCGTGGCCCCCGCACGGATGGCAGCACATTTCCAGTCCACTCGGCCCGATCCACGACTGGTCGAGATTCCCGACTCAAAACTCCCCGCCACGGAAGTGCTGGTCGAGTTGCTCGAGGGTGTCCCGGCCAAGACATCCTGGGACTTCCCCCGCACGCGGCCTGTTGAACGCTGGACACAACGCTCGGCCGGGTGGGTCGGACTGCCAAGACGCTATTCCACGGATGGCCTGATCATCGATCGCCCCGCACCGTTCCTGTTGCGTGCCCGGACACGTCTTCACCTGGCCCCCGGCCAGTACCAGTTCGTGTTACGAGCCCGAAACGCCGCTCGACTCTCAATCGATGGCCGACTGATTGCCTCGACCGGATTTCTCAGTCGCAATGCGAGCGGTCATGAAGCCGTTCCCGCAGAAGTGAAAAGCGATCGAGACGACCTTGCCGATCTGTCTCCCGGTCACAACCAGGCACTGGTCGACATCGTTTTCAAAGCCGACGCGAACAAAGAGCACCTGGTGTTGCTCGAGTCGTTTGTCGGTGGCGCCGGTGTGCGGACTGAACTGGGCGAGTTGCTGGTGGGCTTCGCTCCCCAGGGCCAGCCCTTCCGCCTGTTGTCGCCAGACGCCACCAGCTCAACCGGGCTCTCGGAAACCGAATGGGATCGCTACGTGGTGGCCTTCGAGAAACAACTGGCTGTCCACAACGACCAGAGACGCCGCGCCAGTGATCCGCTCGAACAGGAATACTGGCGGCGACGGCACCAACTGGCTCGCGAATTGGTGAAGCCGTTGCCACTTCCCGGGACCGATGCCTCGCTCGCAGCGGTCGACCGCTGGTTGAAAGCCGCGGGAGCCACCGGAACCGATGAACCGGTCGCCGACGATCACACGTTCTTGCGTCGGCTGGTACTCGACACCACCGGCGTTGTACCAACGCTGGCCGAAATCGACTGGTTTTCCCGGCGGCCGGCCGACAGCCGTCGCCAGGATGCAATCTCCCGTTTCCTGGCCGACCCCCGCTGGGCAGACCACTGGACCGGATACTGGCAGGACGTCCTGGCCGAAAACCCGGGCATTCTCAAACCCAAGCTGAACAACACCGGACCGTTTCGATTCTGGATCCACGAGTCATTCCGGGACAACAAGCCGGTCGACCGGTTCGTGACGGAATTGGTCCTGATGAAGGGCAGTCGCTACGGAGGAGGTCCAGCCGGTTTCGCGATGGCCACCCAGAACGACGTTCCCATGGCGGCCAAGGCTCATGTGTTGGGAACGGCGTTCCTGGGAATCCAGCTCAAGTGTGCTCGCTGTCACGACGCGCCGTATCACCCGTTCCGGCAGGAACAACTCTTCAACCTCGCGGCGATGCTCAATCGACGTCCACTGAAATTGCCCAAAACCAGCACGCTGCCCGGTGGTCCGCCGTCGGCCGATTCCGTGGTCAAGGTCACGTTGAAGCCCGGCGACTCGATTGAACCAACCTGGCCATTCATTGAATTGGCACGCGGAGACCTGCCACGGGGAATACAGAAAGACCGTGGCGACGCCCGGGAGCGATTGGCCACGCTGGTGACCTCCCCGGCCAATCGCCGCTTTCCACGTGCCGTGGTCAATCGACTCTGGAAACGGTATCTCGGTTGGGGTTTCGTCGATTCGGTTGACGACTGGCACGACCAGGAACCGGTCTACCCGTTGCTACTGGATTACCTGGGACGAGAGCTGGTCCGCAGCGGATACGATCTGAAACACGTCGCACGGATGATTTTCAGTTCCCGTGCCTACCAGCGACGCAGCCGGCCGGCCTCATCGCAGGCAGCTGGAGTTCCCCGGCCTGCAGCCCCGGTCCGACGACGATTGGCAGCCGAACAAATAGTCGACTCGTTGTTCGTTGTCAGCGGCAAAGCGATGCGTACCGAGTACCTGACACTGGACCCACAGGGGCGCCGCGGTTCAAACACGTTCCTGAACCTGGGAGTCCCACGCCGCTCCTGGGAATTCGTGGCGTTGTCCAACGAGCGCGATCGTCCGGCACTGGCATTGCCGGCCGCACAGAGTGTTGTCGACGTGCTGCTGGCGTTTGGTTGGCGAGCCAGTCGACCCCATCCGACAACACTCCGGGACGGCACGACCACGGTTCTGCAACCGCTGGCCCTGGCCAACAGTTCGGCCTCGCACCGCACCGTTGTGCTCTCCGATGACCACGTCCTGACCGACCTGTTGCTCACCGACTTGTCGTTGCCCGAATTGGCCAACCGGCTCTACCTGCACATCCTCTCGCGGCCCGCGACACCGGAGGAATCCGACGAGATCGTTGGATTGCTGACACCGGGGTACTCCCGCCGACGCGTGAGCGGTGCCAAACGACATCCCCCAACCAGCCGTCGATTGACCCGTGTCTCGTGGTCGAATCATCTTCACCCCGAGGCGACCCGTCTCAAGCTCGCACTCGAGAACCGTGTCCGTGCCGGGGATCCACCGACTGAGCGTTTGAGTGCCGATTGGCGCGAACGGGCCGAGGACGTGATCTGGGCCCTCGTGAATTCTCCCGAGTTTGTGTTTACCCCATGACGAACATCAGAAGCACCCAGTCCGGATCGCGACGACAGTTCCTGCAATTGGCGGGAACCGCGGCGGCCATGGCTCCAGCGATCACCGCTGCCGACAAGCCTGTCGTATCGCCGTCGGTGGGCCAGGCAGACAACTGCATCCTGTTGTGGTTGGGAGGCGGCGCCTGCCACATCGACACCTGGGATCCCAAGCGGAAAGGTGATGGCAAGAAGATTGCCGGGTCCTATTACGACGCGATCCCCACGGCGATCCCCGGCGTAGAGGTTTGCCAACACCTGAAACGATCCGCCCGGTTGCTGGACCGGTGCGTCCTGCTGCGGAGCGTTCACCACGAGGTGATTGACGAGCACGCCGCAGCAACCAATCGCATGCACACCGGCCGACCCCCCTCGGGTACGACAATCTATCCCTCCATCGGTTCGGTCGTCGCCCACCAGCGAGGAACAGCCGGGGATGGCGTGCCACCTTACGTGGTGATGGGATACCCCAGCCCCAGTCGTGGCCCGGGATTCCTGGGAGCGGCATCCGGCTATCTCTACCTGACCGACACCAGGTCCGGACCAGCCGGGTTGCAACGGCCTGGAAGCATCGGCCCCGGACGACAGGCTCGTCGAGAAAAACTCCTGGGCCGGATCCGGAATCGTTTTCTCGGAAAAAATCCCGACGACATCCGGGTCCGCGACTATTCGGCGGCGGCGGCCCAGGGCTTGAAACTGGCCGGGCCTCAATTCATGAGCGTCTTTGACCTGAAATCCGAAGACGACGCGTTACGCGAAGCCTACGGGTCGGAATTTGGCCAACGGTGTCTGCTGGCCCGCCGGCTCGTGGAATCGGGGGTGCGGTTTGTCGAGGTCGCATTCAATCTGAACTTCATCAACGGCACCGGCTGGGACACTCACAACCAGGGCCAGCAACAACAGCACCGGCTGATTGACCAACTCGACCAGGCCTTCGCCACGTTGATCACCGACCTCGAGAAACGAAAACGGTTGGAGCGAACGCTGATCGTGATCGCATCGGAATTTGGTCGGCCACCTGAATTCGACGCCGGTGGAGGCCGCGGACATTACAGCAAGGCGTTCAGCGTGATGCTGGCCGGCGGCGGCCTGAAGACGGGCCAGGCGATCGGAACTACTGGCGAACTGGGCAAGAAGATCCTGGACCATCCGATCTCGATCCCCGACCTGCACGCCACGATCTACCAGGCACTGAAGATCAATCCGGCCAAAGAACTCTACGACGGTGTCCGCCCGGTCCCCATCACCGACAACGGACGTCCCCTCGCACAGGCATTCTCATGATCCCGAGAGTCCTGTGCCCGTTCCGCTGATTGACCATCCCGACTTGCGGCCCTTACTCTAGGGTCTCGACACGACCATGAATTCACTGCTGGAGCCACCATGCGCCCCCACCGACCTGCCCTGACTGCCTGCTTGCTGTTTGTTGCCGCAACAGTTTCCACCGGCCTGGCCGATGAAACCAAGCCATTGGCGGCCTGGAGCTTCAAGCAGGATTCTTCTGGCTGGACCGCCATCAAGGACTGCAGCCTCAAGGTGACCGACGGTGTGCTGCGAGTTCAGTGCACCGGAAATGACCCGCACATGGTCGTCCCGGTGACGGTCGCGGCCGGTTGGCACCGGTTGACGTTGCGGGCCCGTTTCCGCGGTCGCATCAACGGGCAGGTGTTCTGGGAAACCAAGACCCAGAAGGGTTTCAGCGAGGCCCGATCCGAGACATTCCAATTCCGCTCCAATGGCGAAAACTGGAGCGAACACCACGTGTTCTTTCACAGCGACAGCGACCTGGTGCAATTGCGGCTCGACCCGCGCAGCCGGAAGGGTCGCGTCGAGCTGGCGGCGATTTCCCTGGAGCGAAAACAGCCTCCCGCACCCCTGGCGACCCCGGTGAAACGGATCACGGCGCCGCCCGGATTCCAGGTGGAATTGCTCTACTCGGTCCCGATCAAACAACAAGGTTCCTGGGTCACCCTGGCCACCGACCCCAAGGGTCGACTGATCACCTCCGACCAGTACGGAAAGCTGTACCGTGTCACCCCACCACCGATCGGCCAGGCCGACAAGGGTATCAAGCTCGAGCCCATCCCCGCCGACATCGGCATGGCGCATGGCATCGTCTACGCCTTCGACAGCCTCTACGTCATGACCAACGGTCCCAAAGCCGGGCTGTACCGTGTCACCGACAGTGACGGCGACGACCAGTTCGACACGGTCAAGAAGCTCCGCGACGTGCCGGGCGGCGGCGAACACGGTCCCCATGCCGTTATCCTCGCTCCAGATGGCAAGTCACTTTACGTCTGCGCTGGCAATCACACCAACCTGCCGAAAATGGAAAAATCGGTGGTGCCCCGGAACTGGCAGGAGGACATCCTGCACGAGCGGATGTGGGATGCCGGTGGCCACGCGGTGGGCAAGATGGCTCCAGGGGGCTGGATTGCCCGGATCAACCCGGAAGGCACCGTCTGGGAATTGATCAGCGTCGGGTACCGCAACGAGTTCGACATCGCTTTCAATGCCGACGGAGAACTGTTCACTTTCGATGCCGACATGGAATGGGATATTGGATCGCCCTGGTACCGTCCGACCCGCGTCTGCCATGTGACAGCCGCCAGTGAATTTGGTTGGCGCAGCGGCACCGGAAAATGGCCCACCTGGTACCCCGACAGCCTGCCCCCCGTCGTCGACATCGGACCGGGTTGTCCCACCGGTATCACCTTTGGCACCGGCGCCAAGTTCCCCGCCAAGTACCAGAAAGCCCTGTTCTTGTCCGACTGGAGTTACGGCATCCTTTACGCGGTGCACATGACGCCAAACGGATCGACCTACTCTGGAACCGCCGAACGATTCCTCTCCGCGGCACCCCTGCAGCTGACCGACGTGTTGATCAACCCCTCCGATGGAGCGATGTACTTCACCATCGGAGGACGTCGCACCCAGTCGGGCCTGTACCGCGTGACCTACTCCGGAAAGGATTCAACCGTGGCGGTCGACGGGAAGAACGTCGACGGCCAAAAAGAGCGGACGCTACGACGACAGCTTGAGGCGTTGCAACGGCCCGGCCCCGTCGGTGTCAGCGAATCTCTCTGGCCACACCTGGCCAGTCCAGACCGCCACATCCGTTTTGCCGCACGGGTTGCGATTGAACACCAGCCCGTCGAGCGGTGGGCCCGCCGGGCCCTATCAGAGACCCGTCCACGAGCACGCATAGAAGCAGCCATTGCCCTGGCTCGTCACGGCGACAAGTCCCTGCAGGCTGCACTGGTCACCTCGTTGTCCCGCACCAAGCTTTCGTCGCTCGACGAATCAGGCCAGCTCGGTTTGCTCCGGGCCTACGGCCTGGCCGCATTGCGAATGGGTCGGCCAACTGGTGCAACCCGGAAGGCGATTCTCGGGCACGTCGATGGACTCTTCCCGGCACAATCGGCACCGCTGAACCGCGAACTCGCCCAGCTGCTGATCTACCTCGACGCACCTGCTGTTGTGCCACGAACCCTGGCACTGCTCACAGCGGCTCGAACCCAACAGGACCGATTGCAGTACGCGCTGTTGCTGAGAAAACAAACCAATGGCTGGACGCGTGACGGCCGCAAGGCGTATTTCGAATCGTTCAATGCCGCTGCCGCCGCTCGTGGTGGACACTCCTTTGCCGGGTTCCTGGCCAATATCCGCAACGAAGCCATTGCGGCACTTCCGGAATCGGAAAAGCAAGCCCTTGCCAAGACGCTCGCTGCGGTCGTCAAACCCAACTCCGTCGCTCCTGACGCCACCAAGCGAAAGTTCGTTCGCAAATGGACGACTGACTCGCTGTTGCCCGCACTGGCTCAACCACTCACCGGACGGAACTTTGAAAAAGGCCAGCAACTGTTCGCTGCAGCCAGTTGTTTCAAATGCCACCGGTTTCGCGGCCAGGGAGGTATTGTCGGGCCGGATCTGACGGCTGCCGGTCGTCGATTCAACAACAAGGATCTGCTCGATTCGATGACGATCCCCTCCAGGACAATCTCGGACCAGTACCAGGCCTCGATGTTTGTTCTCGCCAATGGCAAGACAGTCATCGGCCGGGTCGCCAATCTCAGTGGTCAGAACATCATGGTGATGACCAACATGCTCGAACCGGGCAAGTTCACGGCGGTCCAACGCAACACCATCGAGGAAGTGATTCCATCCAAGACATCACTGATGCCCGAGGGTCTGCTCAACACGCTGACCCGCGACGAGATTCTCGATCTCATCGCCTACATCCGCTCGGGTGGGGATCCCGGACACCGGGCTTTCAGCAAGAAATGATGCCGGCGGTCATCGCCATCACTTCTCCAGCCGGATTGTGACCTCTGCCACTCGGCCGTTGAAACGGTTGGGGGCCTTGTAGCCACCAACGGCTCCATTGAGGTCCTGCCCGACCTCCAGGCCATCCTGGGGCACCTGGGTCATTGCGCCGGCGGCCTTGCCCCGTGCCACCTCGCGGTCGCCGACCAGCAATACCAGGCTGCCGTCGGTGCCGACCCGCGCAGAAACTGTCCGGGCCTTGCCCAGGACATCCGGAGATTTCAACTCGGTCAATTTGCTGTTTCGGCGAAACGAGAACACCGGCTTGCCGCTCTTGATCCACAGTGACCATCCGTGGGCGGTGCCTCCATGCCCGACCAGGACACCGTCTCCGGGCTGTTCGATTGTCACCGACACGGTGAAACCGCGACCTTTCACGTTGGGAACTCCACCGTCCCGGGGAAGCTTGGCCCCGGCCTTGAGCCGGGTCAGCTTCTTATTACTGGTCTTCCTGGTGTTTCCCGAATTGGGCCATGGCAGCACGTTGGCCCGGACTGCCCAGGTGTCCCAGAGTGTTTCGAGTGTCTTGGCACGTTCGGCCTCGGTCTTGACCAGGTTCTTCAATTCACTGCGATCTGCCTTGAGGTTGTATAGCTCCCACGGACCGGTCCGGCCCTTGGCGACCAACTTCCAGTCTCCAACGCGAACAGCCCGATTTCCCTCGTGTTCCCAGTACAACGGGCGGTCGGGCAGGTCTTTTCCTCCGAAGACCGGCGCCAGGCTCTTGCCCTCCATTGGCCGAACCGGACTCTTTTTCCATTCGGCGGGGTACCGTGCACCCGCCAGGTCGACACAGGTCGCCATGATGTCGACAAGGTGTCCCGGTTCATGCCGGAACCCACCACGCTCACGAATGCCCTTGGGCCAATGCGCGATCAGGGGTGTCGAAATACCACCCTCGTGGACATAGTGCTTGTATTCGCGAAACGGAGTGTTGGAGGCGTTGGCCCACTGGATTCCGTAGGCAACATACGTGTCGGTTGGACCAGGCATGACACCAAAACCCTGCCGGACCGGTCGGCCATCGCGGCTGATCCGCGGAACCATCGAGAACTGCAATTCGCCGGGTTTCATCGCCGCCTGGCGTTCCAGGTTCTTCGGCCGTAACGCACCGCTACTTCCGAACTCCTCCTGGCAACCCCCGTTGTCCTGTAGAAACAGGACCAGCGTGTTGTCGAATTGGCCGCTCTTCTTCAGGGCTCCCACGATGCGCGAAATTCCCTGGTCCATCGAATCGATCATGGCTGCGTAGACTTCCATCCGTGCCCGTTGCCACGGCTTGTTCTTGGCCTGGTCCCAATCCTGGACATTGGGCGAGAGTGGCCAGGCCGGGTCGAGAAGGCCCATTTTTCTCATCCGGGCGAATCGCTCGTCCCGCAGTATGTCCCAGCCCTTGTCATAGCGGCCCTTGTACTTGGCAATGTCGACCGGCTTGGCGTGCATCGGCCAATGGGCAGCGGTGTACGCCACGTACATAAAAAACGGGCTGTCGTCGTCGTGTTCGGTGATGAACTTCGCCGCATTGTCGCTGATCGCATCGGTGTAGTAATAGTTGTCGGGATCCTCCGGGGCGATCAGCGTGTTGTCGCGGGTCAGCGAGTTGGGATCAAAGAAACTTCCGGCCCCGTGAATCGTGCCATAGAAACGATCGAATCCGCGTTGGCGAGGCCAGTTGTGCTTGCCCGCCTCGTTGGTCGGTCGGACCGTCTTGGTGATATGCCACTTGCCGGTCATGTAACAGCGATAGCCCGACGTGCCCAGCACCTGGGCAATGGTTACGCAACGGTTGTTCAAGTCACCACGATAGCCGGGGTGACCACGGTCGTTCATCATGTGGCCGATACCGGCCTGGTGCGGGTACAACCCCGTCATCAGGCTGGCCCGTGTCGGGCAACAGCGGCCCGTGTTGTAGAACTGAGTGAAACGCAGTCCATCGGCAGCCAACTTGTCCAAAGTCGGCGTGGCGACCTCGCTTCCGTAACACCCGATGTCCGAATACCCCATGTCATCGGACATGATCAAGATGATGTTCGGACGCGGCGCGGCCAGGGCCGTTGTGGCCAGCGCAAGAATTAACCAGGGTGCATGGCGAAGCGGCATGGAAGAATCCTCGATACCCGGTGTCACGCGATGATCTCGCGGATCGGCTCGGCGCCTTCAACCCCGACAAGTTTCTGGTCGAGGCCGTTGAAGAAGTAGCTCAACCGGTTGGGATCCAGCCCCATCTGGTTCAACACGGTGGCGTGAAGATTGCGGACATGGAAGCGATCTTCGACAGCAGCGCTGCCCAGTTCGTCGGTCTTGCCCACGCTGACACCACCCTTGATGCCACCGCCGGCCATCCACATCGTGAAGCCATAGGAGTTGTGGTCCCGGCCGGTGCCCTCGGCGTATTCGGCCGTCGGCTGTCGTCCGAATTCACCGCCCCAGACAATCAACGTCTTCTCGAACAGTCCACGCTGCTTGAGGTCGTTGATCAAACCGGCGATCGGCTTGTCGGTTTCCAGGGCATGCATGTCATGATTGCGTTTCAGGTCGCCGTGGGCATCCCAGTTGGCGTCGTTGTGATTGCCACCGGAATAGACCTGGACAAATCGCACCCCGCGTTCAACCAGCCGCCTGGCCATCAGGCACTGGCGACCAAAGTACGAGCTTTCCTTTCGGTCCAGCCCGTAAGCAGCCTGTGTCTCCTTGGTCTCGGACGCCAGGTCGGTCGCCTCCGGAGCTGACGATTGCATCTTGTACGCCAGTTCATAGCTGGCGATTCGTGCGGCGAGATCGGTGTTGTCGATCCGCTGCACCTGGTGCTCGTTGTTGTAAGCCTGCAGCGAGTCCAGCAACCGACGCTGCATCGAATCGCTGATGCCATCGGGCCGCCTCAGGTTGAGGATGGGTGAGCCCTGGGAACGCATGATCGTCGCCTGGAAACTGGCGGGCATGTAACCGGCCGACCAGTTCTTGGCACCGCTGATCGGCCCACCACGCGGATCGAGCATCACGACGAAACCGGGCAGGTTTTCGTTTTGTGTTCCCAGTCCATAGTTGACCCACGATCCCAGGCAGGGGCTGCCCGACACGATCTTGCCGGAGTTCATCATCAGCATCGCCGACCCGTGGATCGGGCTGTCGGCGGTCATCGAGTGCAGGAATGCCACATCATCAACACAGGTCGCAAAGTTGGGAAACAGGTCGCTGACCCATTGGCCACAATCCCCGTGCTGCTTGAAGTCCCAGCGGGTCTCGACAACTCGCCCCTTGGTCTTGCGGCCACCACGCCCGAACGTCTTCACATCGATCGTTTTGCCATCCATCCCCTTCATTGCAGGCTTGTAATCGAAGGTATCGATGTGGCTCGGGCCGCCGTACATGTAGAGAAAAATGACGCTGGTTGCCTTGGAATCAAAGTGAGGATCCTTCGGAGCCAACGGGTTGACGAATTTCGTCTTGCCATCGGCGGCAACAGCCTGCTGCGACAGGAAATCCGAATCGAGCAGGCCCGAGAGAGCCAGGCCGGTGAAACCAGCTCCGGTTTCCCAAAGAAACTCACGGCGGGTGCGACCACAGAAACTGCTGGTCTGATGTTTTGAATGAGTCATGGCACTGCTGAATGGATTAGGAGAATAAAGCGACAAAACCGGGACACTGCTGCCGAGATCAATCCACGTAAAGGAACTCGTTGAGATTCAGAGCCAGCAGGCAAAACGACTTCAATGCCGAATCGGGGCTCGCCTTGTCTTGCGACTGCAGGGCTGCGATCAGGGACACCCCTCGCTGGATCTCCACATTGGTCGGGGGCCGCTGAAAAGACCGTTTCAGCGCCAGGGCCACCCGGGACGACGTGTCCTCACCAGCCTCCTTCTTCAGAAACTCGGCAAAGACTGCAGCCTCGCGTTGACTGAAGAGACTGTTGAGCAACGCCAGTGACTGCGTGGGCTGCGTGGTGGTGAAACGAACCGGACAACTGTTGTCGAGATCGGGCGCATCGAAACTTTCGAACATGGGCACAACGAGCGATCGTTTCACATGCACGTAGATGCTGCGGCGATTCCGATCCGTGGGCGACGAGTTCCCCCAGTTGGCACCCGGTTGAGACTGTCCTTGAAGAACTTCCCGCGGAATGATCGTGAACACACTCGGGCCAAACATCTTCTTCAAGTTCAGTGCTCCGTTGACGGCCAGTACCGAATCGCGGATCTCCTCGGCTGAAAGTCGACGCATGTTGTAGCGCCAGAAGAGCTGGTTGGTGGGATCGGCGGCAAGAGCCTTCTCGTTGCCACGCGACGACATGCGGTAGGTGGACGAGAGCATGATCTGACGGTGCATCCGCTTCAGCGTCCAGCCTCCGTCAACGAGTTCAGCAGCCAGCCAATCGAGCAGTTGAGGATGGGTGGGCTTGCGACCGGCGAACCCAAAGTTGTTCGAACTGGCCACGATGCCGCGGCCAAAGTGATACTGCCACAGTCGATTGGCCATCACGCGAGCCGTCAGCGGGTTGCCACGGCCGGTAATCCACGCTGCCAAAGCCCGACGCCGATTGGCCGTTCGGGTGCCCTGGGCGGGTGGCTCGATCCCGGGTTCCGGCGGAGAGAGCACCAGCGGA
The DNA here is from genome assembly GCA_963933195.1 of uncultured Planctomycetaceae bacterium. Classification (GTDB taxonomy): domain Bacteria; phylum Planctomycetota; class Planctomycetia; order Planctomycetales; family Planctomycetaceae; genus UBA8437. The sequence continues at coordinate 10,139 of CAWVUS010000008.1, read as the reverse complement.
AAACCTGGCTCGACCTTCTCACCCCGGGCATGGGCATTGCCTCGAATCTGCACAAACGTTTGCGGTGGATTGGGCCCGAGCTCCTTGACGACCAGCGCCTGAGAAAAACCCGGGGGTCGAAACTTGCGGAGCCGGTTGCGACGATCGGTCAGTTTCCGGTACGCCTCGAACTTGTCCTTGGCCAGCTTGCCGGGCACCTTCTTGCGGAGAATCGAAACCCGGTTCTGGTCTCGCTTGAAATCGTCGACCTCGCCTCCTTCGAGCAACCGCTTGTAGACCACGTTGAGCGCCCGGAGCTCCTTCTGGACGCCGGCCAGTTCGGCCTTGTGTCGGTCGACCGCTTTCTTGTTCCGCTCCAATTCCTCGGCAGTCGCAACCGAGGTGATGCTGGCATCTTCAACCGAACGACCCCCGCGAACGCCGTACCGACGGATGTTGCGGAAGAATGCCAGCAGCCGGTAGTAGTCCGTCTGGGGGATCGGATCGATCTTGTGGTCGTGACAACGTGCGCAGCCAACCGTGAGACCAAGAAACACCTCGGTGGTCGTGCGGAGGATGTCATCCAGGTCTTCGAAACGAGACTGTTCGGGATCAACCGGCTCATCCTGCCAGATTCCCAACCGGTAATACCCGGTAGCAATCTTGCTCTCAGTGGTCACCTGTTCCAGTTCGTCGCCGGCAAGTTGTTCGGTCGTAAACTGATCGAAAGGCTTGTCGCTGTTGAAGGAACGGATCACGTAGTCGCGGTATCTCCAGACGTGTGGCTTGGTCCCGTCTCGTTCATAACTGTTGGACTCGGCATAGCGAACCAGGTCGAGCCAGTGTCGGCCCCATTTTTCACCGTATTGGGGCGACTTCAACAAACGGTCCACGACGGTCGCGAAGGCCCGGGGGGAATCGTCGGCCAGGAACCCGTCAATCTCCATCGGAGTCGGGGGCAGCCCGGTCAAATCATAGGTGGCGCGACGCAACAATGCCGTCTTTTCGGCTGGCCCCGATGGAGCCAGCTTCGCCTCTTCGAGACGGGCCAGCACGAATCGGTCGATCGGGTTCCGGACCCACTGAGTGTCCTTGACCTTCGGCGGTTGTGGGCGAGTCACTTTCTGGAAACTCCAGAATGCCTTCGTCTCGGCATTGACCCGTGGCGACTTCGACTCGGACTTGCCAATCTTGCCGGCAAAATCGGGACTGATGGGCAATCCCATGCGAATCCATCGCTTGAGAATGGCAATCTGTTCGGCCGACATTTTGCCCGAGGGGGGCATTTCATAGCCCTCCAGCTCGTAGTTGATCGCTTCCAGCAACAGGCTTTTTTCCGGACGTTTCAGGTTCACTGCCCGGCCACTGTCACCGCCCTTCATCAACCCGGCACGGTTGTCCAGGTGAAGCCCGCCCTTGACCTTGCCTCCGGCATGACACTTGAAGCAGTTCTTCACCAGCAGCGGTTTGACCATCCGGGTGAAAAAATCAACCTGTTCTCGCGGAGACAGGGCCGGATCGGCGGCCTGGGTCGACGCCGAGAACAACAACACTGCACAGGGCAGCCAGGCCATGACGACAGAAAGCTTCATGAGCGGGCCAATTCCTGAAGAAAGAGATGCGAAAAAGATGAGGCACTCCATCCTAGCATTCGAAACCAAAAGCGGCAGGTGCAAGATCGCATGCCTGTCGCGGGTTCGAAAACCGGCTCAGGGCGCATCGGGCTTGCGATCCCACGGCTGTGGAGGTGTCGGCGTGTATCGTGGCCTGGGATCCTTGTTGGGGAAACCGGAAATGACGGTCGAGAACTTCTTGCGGGCGGCCACGTGTGCCGGCCGCGTGCTCCCCAGCAGGTTGGTCTCCTCAGTCGGATCGGCTTTCAGGTCGTGCAGTCGCGTGATGCGTCCCTTTTGGACATGGACCTTGAACCGTTTGTCGCGAAGGACTCGATCGGTGTACACCTGTATTGGACGGACACCGCGAGAATCCAACGCCGCCGGTCCCCGGCCCATCGCCAAAATCCACTTCCGTGTTCCGTCGCGTTGTTCGCCGCGAAGCACACCGGCCAGCGAGTGGCCATCGAGTTGTGCTCCCGGTGGAATCCGTGCTCCGGCCAACTCGGCAAATGTCGGCAGCATATCGGTGAAGTCGGTCAGGGTGTCGGTGACAACACCAGCCGGAACAATACCGGGGGCGTTGACAATAAAAGGTTGCCATGGACCATTCTCGGTCAACAGCCCCTTCCCACCGCGAACCACGCGATCGCCCATCCGTGCACGAAATCGCTTCGACGTGCCGTTGTCAGTCGTGAAGAAGATCACTGTTCGGCGACGGAGTTTCAGGCGATCGACCGTCGACACAAGCCGCCCCACAAGCCTGTCGGTGTAGCGGACCATCGCCTTGTGTTTTTCCAGCGGCGTGTCCGCTTCCGGCTCGGCCGGCGTGTGCACGACCGGCCCGTGGGTCAACACCATCGGGAAATAGACCAGCATCGGACTCTCGCGATTGTCCTCGAGAAACTTCACCAGAAAATCGGTAAACACATCCGGGCCAAAACGCCCCCGGTGAGTCCGGCTTTTGCTGCCGCTGGTGTAGATGTACGGATCCCAGTACCGCTTGCCACTGGCTGGCACTCCCGTTTCGTAGCCAGTCCACATGCACCAGGCATCAAAACCATGCTGCCTGAGCACATCGGGTTGAACGCGAAAGTCGTTGATCTGCCACTTGCCGGCGATGGCCGTCTTGTAACCGGCCGGTTTCAACACGCGAGCAAATGTCAGGTTGTGCCGCGGATCAAAATGACAACCGGCTCCCCATCGGGGCACATCCCAGTGGTTGCACCAGCCGTGATGAAACGGGTACTGGCCGGTCAGCAGCGTGGCCCGCGTGGGTGTGCACTGTGGCATCGAATACGCATTGGTGAACCGCATGCCGCCGGTTGCCAGCGCGTCAATGTGCGGCGTCTTCAATTCACGGCCGCCATAACACCCAATCCATTCCGGCCCCAGGTCGTCGACCATGATGAAGATGATGTTGGGACGCTCGGCGGCAAACACCATCGAGGGAGCCAACAACAGAACCGCAAAATGGAGTCTCATGAAAACACTCATGCCCAATCAACGCGCGGTCGCATTCGAGAAGTACTTGCGGATGATCCACTCCGGTTGGTGACGATCCGGTTTTCGCTTCCGCCCGCTCAGGTCGATGGTCTTCGTCTTGGGATTCTTTGACGTGTGCGGAGTCTTGTCGTCGGTGCGATCCTGCCACGTCTCCAACAGGCTCATCATCCGCCCAACCCGATCGGCCTGGGCCGAAATGGCTGCCAGGTTCTTCAGTTCGTGTGGATCCGACTCGAGATCGAACAACTGGGTGTGGTTGATCTGCGGATAGCGAATCAGCTTGTACCGCTTGTCCCGCACGGCCCGCATCTTGTCCTCGTATGCGGTGAACAGCGTCTTGCGGACAAACGGCTTCGCCCCGGTGACCACCCCCGCCAGGCTCTGCCCCTCGACCTTCTCGGGCACGGCCACCCCCGCCCAACTGCAGATGGTGGGAAACAGGTCGTAGAGATAGACCAGGGCATCACTGGACTTGGCCCGGGGAATTCCCGGCCCCGTGATCACCAGTGGAGTGCCCATGCTGTGTTCGTAGAGGTTCTGTTTGCCCAACAGGCCGTGGCTGCCAACGGCCAGGCCGTGATCCGCGGTGTAGATGACGATCGTGTTCTTTGCATGACCGCTTTTTTCGAGAGCCGTGAGGACCCGTCCCACCTGTTCGTCGAGATGGGTGATCATCCCGTAGTACTCACCCAGCTGGCTGCGAATCACCTCGGGCGTCCGCGGCCATGCCGCCAGCGATTCGTCACGTCCGGTCATCCAACCGTTGTGGAAAGGGTGCTGCGGCATGAAGTTCCTGGGCAACGGCAACCTGGCCCGGGCCGGCGAGTACATCTCGGCGTACTTCTTGGGAGGTTGCCGGGGATCGTGAGGCGACGAGAAAGCCGCGTAGGCAAAGAACGGCTTGTCGGTTTTCCCCGTTCGGCTCTCGATAAACCCGATCACCGCATCGGCAAACATCTCGCTGGAGAACTGCTTGGTCACCCGTGGTGGCGTCAGCGTCCCGTCGGCCGTCAGGTCCCGAATCGGTACCTTCGTGTGGTCGGACATTCCTCCAATAAACACCGACTTGCCATGCTGGAATGCCCGGATGAACGAATTGGCCCTGTTGTGCCACTTGCCGGTTCCAAAGGTGATGTAGCCACTGCGAGCCAGGACATCGGGCATCAGTGGCACCCCCGCGAGGTTCATTGGAACATGCCACAGTGTTCGACCGCTCATCAACATCGCGCGACTCGGCTGGCAAACAGCCCCGTGAGTGGACCCCATGCAATAGGCACGACGGAAACTGAACCCACTGTTGACCAGGCGGTCGACGTTCGGCGTGCGGATGTGCGGGTTGCCGTAGGCGGAAACCGTATCCGGCCGTTGATCGTCGGCAAACAGAAACAGGATGTTTGGCCGGCTCTTCGCTTCAGCGGCACAGCTCACCGACACCTGGAAACCCAGGCCGAGCATAGCGGCGATGACGGTCGAAAAAACAATGCGAATGGTCACACGGTGCATTCGGAGGTGCCTCGGTCAATCGAGATGTCTGTGGGCCATTGAAGACCCCCAGCATGAGTTTTGCAATCGGTCTCGGGGACCAACCGACAAGCGGCAACGGCGGGGCAATTGTTACAATCAGCTGCCATGAACCCGCGACATTTTCTGCCACTGTTGTTCCTGCTGACCACACCGGTGGCATCCGCCGAGGACGCGGCCGCGATCAACTTTCCCCGCGACATCCGTCCGATCCTCTCGGAGAACTGTTTCCAGTGTCATGGGCCCGATGCCAGGGCTCGCAAGGGCGAGTTGCGGCTGGATATCGCCGGCGAGGCTCTTGGTCATGATCCACCGGTTCTTGTCGCCGGACAACCGGACAACAGCGTGGTCTGGAAACGGATATCCAGCCAGGATCCCGACATCCGGATGCCGCCGCCAGGGTCCAATCGCCAGCTGAGCGACCGGCAACGGGAATTGATACGCCGCTGGATTGCCGAAGGCGCAGAATTCGGTGACCACTGGTCGCTGGTGCCACCAGTCCGGCAACCGCCACCGGTTCTGAACACCGTGCTGGGAGCCAACGCCATTGACGCCTTCATCCTGGCCCGGCTCAAGACCGCCGGCCTGCCAATGTCGCCAATGGCCAATCGCCGAACACTATTGCGGCGACTGACTTTCGACCTGGTTGGACTGCCTCCCACCGAACACGAACTCGCCATGTTCCTTGCCGACACCGCTCCGGGATCCTGGAATCGAGCCGTCGACCGCCTGTTGAATTCACCCCGTTTTGGGGAACACATGGCCTGGAACTGGCTGGTGGCCAGTCGTTACGCCGACACCAACGGGTACCAGGGTGACGGGACCCGGGTGATGTGGCCGTGGCGTGAATGGGTGATCAGTGCGTTCAACGACAACCTGCCCTTCAACAGGTTCACCATCGACCAGCTGGCCGGCGACCTGGTGCCCGGAACCACACCCGAACAACTGGTCGCCACCGGATTCAACCGCAATCACCCACTCAACGGGGAAGGCGGACGGATTGCCGAGGAGAACCGGGTGGAATACGTGCTGGACCGCACCGACACCACCGCCACCGTCTGGATGGCTCTGACACTTGCCTGTGCAAAGTGTCACGACCACAAGTTCGACCCGCTCTCGCAAAAAGAGTACTACCGGTTCTCGGCATACTTCAACAGCCTCGACGAATCGGGTCGGGTCGACAGGAGAGGAAATGCTAACCCGGTGGCCAGGGTCACGACCCGCGCCCAGCAGACCGAGTTGCACCGGATTGATTCGCTGATTGATCGACAACAAGCAATCCTCGATCGACCCCTGGACAGCCTGGCCCCCCAGCGCCGAGCGTGGATCGTGCGAACTCGCCAGCAAGTCGCCGACAAGATGCTCCTGGGATGGCACACCCTCCGCCCGACAACAACAAAATCAAAGGCCGGAGCTCAACTCAAATTACAACCAGACCACTCCCTACTGGTCAGCGGCAAGATGGCGGCTGTGGATGATTACGAGGTGCGGGCGAGTGTTCCGCCGGGACCGATCACCGGATTCCGGCTCGAGGCCCTGACCCACCGCAGCCTCGGATTCCAGGGACCGGGCCGCAAGTCGAATTTCGTGCTGACACACTTCAGCGTGACCGTTCACCAGGACGGGGCCAAACCGTACAACCTCCCATTCGCCGATGTGGTGGCCGACCACAGCGAGGAGTCCTGGAAAGTCGTGGGAGCGATCGATCCATCGCCGACCACCGGCTGGGGGGTCTGGGACGGAGTCCACGAGACCGCCCAGGATCGTCAGGCGGTGTTCCGGTTGAAGGAGCCGATGGACATCGCCAAGGGTTCGACCCTGGTGTTTCGACTGAAACAGCAATCCCGTTTCAAGGAACACCTGCTTGGCCGATTCCGGATCTCGGTCACCGGCGTCCCTCAACCCGGCCTGGCCACCGCCACGGTTCCACCCGCCGACATACTGGAACTTGTTGGAAAACCGGCCGACACACTCAACGCCGATCACCAAAAGCGGCTGGCCGAATTCCACCGTGCCACCACCGACCAATCGCGAAACGCGCATCGACAGCACTCGATCCATCGTGCCGCGCGACAGCGATTGGAGAGTGGCATGATTGAATCGATGGTGATGCGCGACCGCAAAACACCTCGAACCACGTATGTCCTGAACCTGGCCCGTTACGACCAGCCCCGGGACAACGACAAGCTGTCGCATGGCATCCCCGCTGCACTGCCCGCACTGCCGAAAGGCGCCCCGGCCAATCGCCTCGCGATGGCCCGGTGGCTGGTCGACCCCGGCCACCCACTGACTGCCCGGGTTGCCGTCAATCGATTGTGGCAGACATTTTTCGGAACGGGCCTGGTGAAGACGAGCGAGGATTTTGGATCGCAGGGTGACCCACCCAGCCATCCCGAACTTCTCGACTGGCTGGCCACCGAGTACATCCGAACCGGGTGGGACACCAAGAGAATGATCCGGCTACTGGTCACCAGTGCCACCTACCGCCAATCCTCATCGGTGACTCCTGGACAACTCGAAGCCGATCCGTACAACCGGCTCCTCGGCCGGGGCCCCCGTCACCGGTTACCGGCCCATGTGATCCGTGACCAGGCACTGGCGGTCTCGGGATTGCTGGTCGAGACCGTTGGCGGGCAGTCTGTCAAACCGTACCAGCCACCGGGACTGTGGGCCGATTTCAGTTTTGGCAAAATCCGTTACGCAGCCGACTCCGGTGCCAAGCTGTATCGTCGCAGCCTGTACACCTTCTGGCGACGTTCCCTGGGCCCACCCAATATGTTCGACGAAGGGACCCGGGACGTTTGCCACGTGACGCCGCAGCGAACCAACACTCCTTTGCATGCCCTGACCCTGCTCAACGACGTGGCGTTTGCCGAGTCCGCTCGGGTCCTGGCCGAGAGGATACTGGCGTCTCCAGGCGACGACACTTCACGACTGAGACGGGCATTCAGCCTCGTCCTCTCTCGCCCGCCCTCTCCTGAAGAATTGTCGCTGATCACCTCGTCATTGAATCGGGCCCGGAGACATTACCGGGCTCATCCCAAGGACGCCGGAGCCTTTGGCACCGTCGGCCGTCACACCCCCGGTGCCGGTCTCGATCCGATCCAGGTCGCGGCATTCGGAGCCGTGGCATCCGTGCTGCTGAACTCCGACGAGGCAATCACCCGCGAGTGACTCCACGACCCGTTCCCGCAGAACTCACCATGCAACCTGTTTTTGATCATCACCAGTTACAGACTCGTCGCCGTTTCTTCGGTCGTTCGGCCGTGGGAATCGGAACCGCCGCGCTGGCCACGTTGCTGAATCAAGAGTCAGTGGCCGACCAGCTTGTCAGTCACTTTGCACCCACCGCCAAACGGGTGATTTACCTGTTTCAGAACGGCGCTCCGACCCAGGTGGACCTGTTTGACCACAAGCCACAACTCGAAAAGTTTCGCGGTACCGACCTGCCCAAGGAGGTCCAGGGGGGCCAGCGACTGACCACCATGACCCAGGGCCGATCGCAGAAGATCCTGCCCTCGGCCTGGAAATTCCAACGCTACGGGGAATGCGGAACGCACATCAGCACACTGCTACCGCACACCGGTTCAATCGCGGACGACATCTGCCTGGTCCGCTCGGCACACACCGAAGCCATCAACCACGCTCCGGCAATCACGCTGTGGCTGACCGGCGCCGAACAACCCGGGCGGCCCAGCTTTGGAGCATGGCTCTCGTACGGACTGGGACACGAGAGCCAGGAATTGCCGACCTTCTGCGTGATGACCTCGCGGGACAAGGAGGCCTCGTGCGGCCAGATCTTCTACGAGTGGTACTGGGGGAACGGATTCCTGCCGAGCCGACACCAGGGAGTGAAATTCCGCGGCTCGGGTGACCCGGTGCTTTACCTGTCCAACCCGGCCGGAGTCGATCGGAAGCTGAGGCGGGGACTGCTGGATGACCTGGCACAACTGAACCGGCTGCGGGCCCGGGACGTGGGGGATCCGGAGATCCAGGCACGGATCGCCCAGTACGAGATGGCGTACCGGATGCAGGCGTCGGTGCCCGAATTGACCGACCTGAGCAGCGAACCCAAGCACATCCTCGAGATGTACGGACCCGACGTCGGACGCCGTGGCTCGTTCGCTCACAATTGTCTACTGGCTCGCCGGCTGGCTGAGCGCGGCGTGCGATTTGTCCAGTTGATGCACGCCGGCTGGGACCAGCACGGCAACCTGCCCACACAACTGGCCGTGCAATGTCGCGACACCGATCAACCCTCCGCGGCCCTGGTCAAGGACCTGAAACAGCGGGGACTGCTCGACGAGACGCTGGTGATCTGGGGAGGCGAGTTCGGGCGAACCGTTTTCTGCCAGGGGGATATGAACAATCGCCAGAAACACGGTCGTGACCATCACCCGCGAAACTTCTGTCTCTGGATGGCCGGCGGCGGAATCAAGGGAGGGACGACGTACGGCAAGTCCGACGACTTCAGCTACAACGTGGCTGCTGATGGATTCCACGTCCATGACCTGCAAGCCACGGTCCTGCATTGCCTGGGAGTGGACCACGAACGGCTGACGTACAAGTTCCAGGGCCGCCAGTTCCGGCTCACCGACGTGCATGGTCGTGTTGTCAAGGAGATCCTGTCGTGAGCCTGGTCCGGAAAAAAACGCTCGTCCTGCAACTGCTATTTCCGACACTGGTGCTGGGCAGCACCGTGCTAGCGGCCGAGCCACCACGCGATCCGATTCCCCCCGGCGGCGGCCGCTTGCGGAATCACTGGGCCACCTGCGTGATTGGGCTGAACTCGGGGCATGTCGGCGGCATCTGGGACAACATCTCGGGACGGCGACTTGTCCAGGAGAGCTACGAGACCTACCGGTTGACCACGCGCGACGGACAGACAATCACCGTGAGTGAAAAAGATGATGTCGTTCACTCGGCCATATCCACCGCCCCCCCACCCAACCGACCGCGGTGGGGCAACGCGATGGTCTATTTCGCCCGGAACCCAAAGATTCCCGGTTCGGAGATTCGCAAGAGTTACTATTTTGCACTCGTCGGGGAAGAACAGCGTATCGTCTGTCGCTCGATTTCCATCACTGCACCCACCGACAAGCCCACGCTGTTCACCAGCGTCTCCAACACCATCCTGGCTCCCAGCTTCCGTAAGGATTCGCTGTACCACTACGTCGTTCCCCAGGGTGTCGCGGGTGACCAGCGGCCGTTGATACGGTCCTCGCAGATCACCAAGCCCCTGATTCGGCGGGACCACAGCAGTGACCAACAGGGACGGGCGGCATCAGAAGTCTTCCAACCCAGGTGGAAAGTCGGACTTGCCCAGTACCTGTACCGGGTCGGTCGACACTGGGTCTATCCCGTCGGGCTCCGCAACCCCACGCACTGGACAGCCAACGGCTGGCAGATCGCTTCCGGGGGATTCATTCTCGCCGACAAGTCCGAGAACAAGCGAAACAACCGACTGGAGATGCGGTACCACATTTTCGGAGAAGATCGCCTGGCCATTCACGAGGAGTA
>CAWVUS010000007.1:0-46763 GCA_963933195.1 uncultured Planctomycetaceae bacterium | reverse complement strand
GCCAAGAAACCTGCGGCCAAGAAGAAGGCCGACAAGAAGTAGTTTCCTGAAATTGGCGGCGTTTTGATCACGAGATCGGCGACACAACTGATGCTTCACCAGGGTTTGGCGGTGGACTATAATCAGGGAGTCGCCGGAAACGACCGGCCCCGCCTTCACTCTCCCGCCCCCACCATCCGCTCTCCGAGACTCACCCGGATGGCTCGCCTCGTCACCCATCGAAAATCGCTTGCCATTTCCCAGTGCCTGTGCGCCGGGATCCTGGCCACAATGGTCGCCGGTTGTCGCGAGGCGGAGATCACTTCGTACAACGTCCCCAAGCCCGAAAAGGTCTACGCGGACAACCACGAAGAGGGTCCCGACGGGATGCTGGCCGCGATGATTCCTCGCGAATCGAAACGGCAAGCGTGGTTCTTCAAGGTCTCGGGCTTGAAAGAGCCCGTCGACGGACAGCGGGAAGCGTTTCGCAACTTCCTATCATCTGTCCAGTTCGACAAGGACACTGATGAACCCCGGTGGACATTGCCCGAGGATTGGCAACAGCCCGGTGGCACGTCCTCGACCGGCATGCGATACGCCACGCTGGTCCTGGGCAACGAAACCGACTCCCTGGAACTGAGCGTGACGCGTCTGCCACTGCCGATGGGCAACTTCGATGCCTACCTGTTGCAGAACGTCAATCGCTGGAGAAAGCAGCTCCGGCTCAACGAACTCGAAGCCTCGGAGTTGACCGCACAGACCGAGTCGATCGACGTTGGCGACAGCCGGGCGATCCTCGTCAAGGCAATGGTCGGCCACCTCAAGAGCAGTGGCCCGATGATGGGTCCATTCGCCGGCGGAGCAGGCAAAACTCGTCCACCGGCACCCGGCCCACCGCAGGGAGGAGGAGGAGGAGGCAGGCCTCAACTGAAGTACACCACCCCTGATGGCTGGAAACCGGGACAACTCGAGGTCAGCCGTGGTGGCATCACCATCCAACGGCAGGCCGCGTTCGAATTCGGTTCCGGAAACGAGTCGGCGGAGGTCACCGTGACGGCGATGCCGACCAGCCCCCGGTTCCTGCTACTCAACGTCAACCGCTGGCGGAAACAGGTGGCACTGGAGGCTGTCGACACCGACAGTCTCAATGACCTCTTCGAATCCATCTCGCTGGGCAAGATCGATGGCCGTTACCTGGAACTGGTTGGCCCCCGCGACACGATCCTGGGAACGATCGTCCAGACGGGTGGCATGACCTGGTTCTTCAAACTCGCAGCTCCCAATCGGCTGGCCGATCGCAGCCGTGCAAAATTCAAGTCGTTTGTCGGGTCCTCGCGATTCGATGCGAGCGGAGACCCCGATGGAGAATAAGACTCACGTGACCGACAACCCGGATCCGGCCGGCGAGACACTCTCTGACGCCGCGGCGGCTTCGTCGCTGAAACCGGCCGTCGTGGCGATTCTCCGACCGATTGCCTCGTTGAAAATCTCCGTCGCCTTGTTCGCGATGGCCGTTTTCCTGGTGCTGGCCGGAACCCTCGCCCAGGTACACATGGACATCTGGGAAGTCGTCCGCGATTACTTCAGGACCCCGGTTGCCTGGATCGAATGGCGGGTCTTCTTCCCGAAGTCGTTCTTCATGGGCACCTTCCTGGAGGGCATGACGGACATCGAGAAGGGACGAGGATTCCCATTCCCCGGCGGATGGCTGATCGGCGGGGCGATGACCGTGAACCTGCTGGCTGCTCACGCGATCCGCTTCAAGGTCCAGGCCAGTGGCAATCGCCTCGCCGCCGGGCTGGGCGTGATCGCGGCCGGTTCGGCGTTGACCGTCGCCGTGATCATGTGGGGTTCCATGCAGAGTGGCCGCGAGAACCAGCTGCTGCAGGACTGGCCCTCCCTGAGAATTCTCTGGCAACTGGCCCAGGGCCTTTTTGCCGGAGGAGTCCTGCTTGCTGGATGCATCATGGTCTTTCGACGCCGCGCCGGCGTGGTGCTGCTGCACCTGGGCGTATTGTTGATGATGTACAACGAGTTGCTTGTCGGCGTCTCGGCGATCGAGGGCCAGATGAGCATTCGCGAGGGAGACACGGTCGATTACGAACACGACATCCGGGCCATCGAATTGGCCGTCATCGACACCTCGCCCACCGACCACAACCGGGTCACCGTCGTGCCCCTGACAGAGGAAGGGGTCGGCACCCGGTTCCTGGATCGTGATTCCCAACAGCGGGTCATCGAGCATCCGAACCTGCCTTTCAGCATCGAGATTGAAAAGTACATCAAGAACTCGATGCCCCCAAACAACCGCCGGAGCCCGGAGAACCGTTTTGCCGGGGCCGGACGGTTCATCGAGATCGATGAAGCACGGGCCGGGACCGGAACCGACACCGGTGGCGAGGTCGATATCGCCACGATCGAAGCCGTGCTGAAAACCGACCAGAAAAAAATCGGCCGCTATCTCTTCAGCCAGCACCTCAAGCCCCAGTCGATCGAGGTGGACGGTAAGACCTACGAGGTGACGCTCCGTTTCAAGCGAACCTACGTGCCTTATTCGCTGCACCTGGCCGATGTCCGCTTCGACAAGTACATCGGCACCCAAACCGCCAGCAACTACTCGTCGGATGTCCGCCTGCTGGCGTTCGATGGCTCGGTCGACCGCAAGGTGCATATCTGGATGAACAATCCATTGCGGTTCGCCGGCAAGACCTTCTACCAGTCGTCGGTCAACCAGGGCGACGACGGAGTGGAACAGACCGGCCTGCAGGTGGTGACCAACACCGGCTGGATGATTCCCTACGTCGCCTGCATGGTGGTTGGAATCGGGATGTTCTACCAGTTCACCCTCGCGGTGATTCGCTTCCAGAAGCGGCGGCACCGCGGAGTGATCTCGCCGCCGGCAACCGACACACCTCTCAAGGCACCCGCAGTGGCCGAGTTGGCTTCCGCAAAAATTGCCCCGGTGCAAAATCTCGATCGGCCCGAAGGCGACAGCCTCAGCGATGATCATCCTGCTAATAAATGGTACCTGCAGGCTCAATACCTCGTTCCACTGGCGTTCCTTAATCTCCCGCTCCTGATGATCCTGCTGGCGAGTCTTGCTCCCGATGCCGGTCCGGACTTGCCCGACATCCACGCATTCGGTCGCTTGCCGGTCGTCTTCGAGGGCCGGATCAAGCCCTTCGACACGTTGGCCCGCAATAGCCTCCGAGTCATCTCGGGCCGCAACACCTACCGTGACGAGAACAACACGGCCCAACCGGCCATCCGATGGCTGCTCGACGAAATCACCCAATCCAACGAAGCCGGTCAGCACAAGGTCTTCCGCATCGAGAGCCTCGATGTGCTCGCCGTGCTCAACCTCGAACGTCGCTCGGGATTCCGCTACTCCTTCAGTGAATTCCAGGATCACGTTCAGCCCGCACCGGGGTCGACCAGCGAATATCGCACCCAGCTCAACAAGGCCATGGAAACGCCTGCCGAGCAGATGACGCAATACCAGAGGAAACTCCGCGAGTTGCACAACAAGCTCCAGCATTATTTCGCCCTCCGCGCCGCTCACGCCCTTCTCGAGCCTGGCACCGACACCTCCCTGGAAAAGATCTCGAGCATCCTGAGACTGCGGGCATTGACCAACGAAGCGGCCAACCTGCCCCTGGGAGTGCCATCCGACGAGCACGAATGGCAAACCCTGGCGATGGAGTCTCTGCGGGCCTGGGCTCGCACGGCGGCCACCGAGTGGAAGGTGGATTCACCCGGGGCACTGGCCGGCGAACTGGTCCGACGTTTCGGGGCCAAGCGAGACCGTCAATTCGAAGCAATTGTCGAGGACCGTGCTGTCGACACGATTGTCACCCAGGCCCAACGCCAGGGCTTGCCGGGAACCGCAACCGAATTGCGAGTGACAATCAGACGGCAGATGGCCCAGTTGACCGACCAGGAACGGGACCGACTGATAGACCGGATCCGTCAGCAGGAACTCGACCGGCTGACCCAACAAGTCTCCAGCGTGCTGGTGCCCATAGTCGGCGCCAAGGGACTCTCGACACCGACGCCTGAAGGCTACCGGCGACTGTCGGCAATATTTGCCGCCTGGGAAACCGGTGAGAATGGTAGTTTTGACGCCGAGGTCCAGGCACTGGGCAAGGCGTATGCCGCGCAACCACCCAAGGACTACCAGGGGTGGCGGGCCAGCTTTGAACACCACTTCAACAGTTTCGAACCATTCTATCTCTCGATCATCTTCTACGTCCTCGTGTTCCTGCTGGTGGCACTCAGTTGGGTCGGGCCCAGTTGGTTCAACCGTGCGGCGCAGTGGTTGGTCTACCTGACCTTCGCATTGCACACCTACGGGCTGGTCTCTCGCATCATCATTTCCGGACGTCCTCCGGTCACCAATCTCTACTCATCGGCCATCTTCATCGGCTGGGCGGCGGTGCTGGCCGGGATCATCATTGAACGCGTCCACCGGATGGGCATTGGAAACGTGATCGCCTCGGCAGCGGGATTCGCCACGCTGCTCGTCGCCCAGAACCTGGCCGGCGACGGCGACACCTTCACCGTCCTGGTCGCCGTCCTGGACACCCAGTTCTGGCTGGCCACGCACGTGGTCTGTATCACCGAGGGCTACACCAGCACCTACGTGGCGGGACTGCTGGGGATCATCTACATCCTGCGGGGCGTCTGCACGCCATCACTCACAGATTCCGTCGGCAAGAACCTGGCCCGCGCCATTTACGGAACCACCTGTGCGGCGATGTTCTTCAGTTTTGTCGGCACGGTTTTGGGAGGATTGTGGGCCGACGACAGCTGGGGCCGGTTCTGGGGCTGGGACCCCAAGGAGAATGGGGCATTGATCATCGTGCTCTGGAACGCACTGGTGCTGCACGCACGCTGGGACGGCATGATCAAGGATCGCGGCCTGGCGGTGCTGGCGGTGCTGGGCAATATCACCGTCAGCTGGAGCTGGTTCGGCGTGAACGAACTCGGCGTGGGACTGCACAGCTACGGGTTCACCGAGGGCGTGATGCTGGCCCTGGGATTGTTCTGTGTCACCCAGTTGCTGATCGCGGGGGCCGGTTGCATCCCACGACGACTCTGGTGGAGCCAGATCGCAGCCGCCAACAGGGCGGCCGGGGACACCGACAAGACACCAACCGTTTAGGTCCGGTACTTCTTCCGCTTGGCTTTTCGTGCCTTGGCACTGGCGGGGCGGCGACCGTGGTTGGCCTTCTTCAGCTTGCGAGTCGTCTTGGCCATAACTGGAAATCCATGAGTCAGCCGGTTGGAGAGTGACCGGGACAACACACGCCCCGGGGAGAACGTCCCATTGTAGGAAACACCCTCGGGTGGAGGAAAGGCTGAGGACTACTTCGACCGGACACGGCTCATGTACTTCAGGAACATCCTGTCCAGCTCAGCCCAGTCTTGGCCGAAAGCCGCCTCGAATTCGGCCTGCCTTTTTGCAGGAGAATCCCACTTCAATACCGGCTTGGCCGAAACGGTTTTCAGGTAGCTGGCGTACTGCTTGCGACGCGTCCGCAACAGAAAATAGTTCAAAGCCCAGGCCTCGGCGTAGGCATCAGCCGCCGAATCATTCTCACGAAAACGGCGATCGCTGCCCACCAGCGACTGCAACGATCCCCGCCCACGTCGGCTTTGGACAAAATCGGCGAACCGGGCCAACCGCGCCCGGTTGACCCTGCCAACTGTCCGCCAGCCCGAACGGCTCTTCAAATCGGGCGTCTCGAAGAACACTGCCATCCCCTCGACCAGCCACAGCGGATTGTCCGACAGCCGACGGTTCAACCCGCTGTTGAAGGCAATCTGGTGGGATGCCTCGTGGACAACCGTGGCGATCGCCTGCGGGGCCGTCGACAAGCGCCGCCGGATTTCAACCGATGTCGCGGCCGGCGGTTGACCGGGAATTCGGGCGATATCATAGAGCACAATATGGTTGGAGAGAATCGAGTAATACCCGGTCGTGGTGGTGGGATCGAAACTCGCACCGATTCGAACGAACTTCGAGAACTGTTCCCTGTCCTTGAGCACGACGGCCACCAACGGGAACTCGGGATCCGCAAGCTTCACTCCCCGGCCCTTCCAAAACGCCAGGAAGGCTGTTCGCAGCCGCTCGAAAAGTTGTCCCGTCCAGCGGGCGAACCGTGGGTCGGCCGACGAGACAATCGTGTAGTGCCGGGTGTGGGTCACGTGGAAACCCGGTGCCACCGACCTGTCGAGTTCCGCAACCAACCGCTTGCCCATTTCCTTGGACGTCTCGGAACGAAACGGCGTTTGGGTGGTCACGCGTTTCTGCAAAACCTCCGGTGGCACCGTCCACAATCTCCCGTCCCGCTCCTGGACCAACAACCCGCCGTCCACGGCCTTGACGACGACGCGGCCGGAGATCGTCCGCGGGGAACCCTCCTCATCGAAGGTGATCTGCTCGAGTACCATCTCCGGTGGCGCCATGCCACACACCACCAGCGACAGGCCGATCACCAGCACACGTGGTATCTTGGAGAGACTCGTTCGCATCAACACACTCCCAACCGGGTTGCCAAAGTCTAGCACGAGTTCCGCCGTCGAGATGCTCCACATTCCGTCGCCAACTCCTTACGATCCTCCCCCATGAACTCTTCGCACTCCTCACCGAATGATCAAACCGGGAATCGGCTCACCGGCGAAACCAGCCCGTACCTGCTGCAACACGTGCACAACCCGGTCAACTGGTATCCCTGGGGCTCCGAGGCCCTGGAACAGGCCCGGGAACTGGACCGG
The DNA here is from genome assembly GCA_963933195.1 of uncultured Planctomycetaceae bacterium. Lineage (GTDB taxonomy): Bacteria > Planctomycetota > Planctomycetia > Planctomycetales > Planctomycetaceae > UBA8437. Next base: position 40,004 of record CAWVUS010000007.1, on the reverse strand, counting down.
CCCATCTTTCTCTCGGTCGGCTACAGTGCCTGCCACTGGTGTCACGTGATGGAACGCGAGAGTTTTGAGGACGAGGGCATTGCCGGGTTGCTCAACGAGTCGTTTGTCGCCATCAAGGTGGACCGCGAGGAGCGACCCGATATCGACCAGGTCTACATGAACGCGGTCATGCTGCTGACCCGGCGGGGTGGCTGGCCGATGTCGGTCTTCATGACACCCGACGGACGTCCGTTCTTCGGAGGCACCTACTGGCCACCGGCGGCATCGATGGGGATGCCCGGATTCTCCGACATCCTCCGCCACGTGTCGGAGGCCTGGAACACGCGGCGAGAGGAACTGGAACAGGCGGCCGACGAACTGGCCGACGCCGTGAGACGGGTTGGTGGAGGAACGCAGGAACCGGGGCAGGGTGAGACGCTGGACACGGGCGTGCTGGACCGTGTCCGGCATCAACTGTTGTCCGCCGGTGATCTTCGGCACGGAGGCTTCGGCAACGCTCCCAAGTTTCCCCACCCCATGGACATCCGACTGCTATTACGCTGCCACCGAAGATTCAACGACACGGACTGCCTGGACCTCGCACGGCTGACACTCGATCGCATGGCTGGCGGCGGGATGTACGATCAACTCGGAGGCGGTTTTCACCGGTATGCGACCGACGCCGCTTGGCTGGTGCCCCACTTCGAGAAAATGCTCTACGACAATGCACTGTTGGTTCCGGCCTACCTCGAGGGTTTCCAGGCAACCGGCCAACAACGCTACGTCGATGTCGTCCGTGAAACACTCGACTGGGTGCTCCGTGAAATGACCTCCCCCGATGGCGGCTTCTACGCCACGCAGGACGCCGACAGCGAGGGCGAGGAGGGCAAATTTTTCGTGTGGAGCCAACAGGAAGTGAAAGCGACACTGGTGGCGAACCGGGGCGAGGACGCCTCGGAGGCGTTTTGTTACTGCTACGACGTCACCGACGAAGGCAACTGGGAAGGCACCAATATCCTCAACAGGCCCAAGCCCCACGACCAGGCTGCCGCCGTTCTTCAACTCGATCCGCAAGAACTGGCCAACACCCTCGATGAATGCCGCGAAACTCTCCTGGACACGAGGGCCACGAGAGTGGCACCGGACCGGGACGACAAGGTGCTGGTCGCCTGGAACGGGATGATGATCACCGCCATGGCTTCCGCCGCACGAGCACTCGACGAACCCCGTTACCGGCAGGCGGCCGAAGCGGCGGCACGGGACATCTGGAAGAACATTCGCGACGACGATGGCCGAGTGGGACACTCGACCAAGGATGGCCAGCCTCGCTTCCCCGCCTTCCTGGACGACGTCACCTGCCTGCTCGATGGGCTCTGTGAACTCGCCCGGGACGAGACAGGTGACGAGTTTTCCGAGTGGGCGGTCCAACTGGCCGAACTGCTTGTGTCGAGGTTTGGTGACCCGGCGGCAGATCCGCCCAATGTCCCGGGTGGCTTCTTTTTCACGGCCGACGACTCCGAGAAACTGATCGCTCGCTACAAGCACACCAGCGACAACGCCACACCGTCGGGCAACGGGATGGCCGCCACGGCCCTTCTGAAACTGGCTCAACTCACCGGAGAGGAACGTTGGCGGGCTGCCACCATCGACTGCCTGGAACTGATGTCTTCGCAAATGACCCGTGAACCCCTTGCCAGTGGCCAGGCCCTGCTGTCACTCGACGACTGGCTCGGTCCTGCTGATCCGCCCACCCCCTAGAGGCACCGCCCCGAACCGGGACCCGGCTTCCACTTTCTCCTACCGATCAAAGACGTATGCCCCAGTCGCTCTCGGAATTTGCCGAATGGCTCGATGGACAGGACCACTCCTGGCCGGTGCCTCCCCCGGTCCAGCCGGTCAAGGCCACGCCGTTCACCAAGCCGCTCGACGGGATCGCGGCGGTGACCTGGAGCGTCTACGGGACATTGCTGCGGATCAGCGACGGATGCCTGCACCTGGATCACCCGGTGCAGTTGAGAATGCAGGTGGCGATGGAGAAGACCATCAAGACGTTCAACATGTGGCAAAGCATGAGCCGCAAGGCCGGGGCGCCCTGGGAGTATCTCTACGACCAGTACCGTGACTGTCTCGCGATGAAGGAAATGGCCGGTACCGGTCGCACCGGCGACTACCCCCAGGTGAATGCGGCCGACCTCTGGCAAACCCTGGTCGAGAGACTGGTGCAAAACGAATACGAGATTGATGAAGCGTTTTATGGAGACATCGAGCAATTCGCCGAAAAGGTTGCCTTTTTCTTCCACCAGGGACTGCAGGGAGTCGAGGCAGCCGAAGGCGCAACCGATGTCCTCACCACGATCGCCGGATCAAGTTGCTGCCAGACGCTGCTGGCCGATGCGCAGCCGTTCACGCTGGTCCAAATGTTGCGGGTCCTCGGCCACGACGGTACACTACCGCCTCTCGGGGAGTTGCTCGATGCCAACGCCATGACACTTTCATGCCAGGTCGGCCTTCGCAAGCCCTCCACCTCCCTTTACCGCAACTGCCTGCACCGATTGGCCGAAACTGGAATCGAGCCCGGCGAGGTGCTCCATGTCGGAAGCCGGCTGCAAAACGACCTCGCCATCGCCAAACAACTTGGAATGAAAACCGCGCTGTATGCTGGGGACACATCAAGCTTCGAAGCAAGCAAGGACGACATCCGTGACCCCAAGCTGCGACCCGATCGACTCTTGACTGACCTCAGACAGGTCCTCACCGTGCTCGGTATCGATTAGTCCCCCCCCTTCCTAAGACAACCGATCGCCAAAACACTATGCCCCCTCCTTCACTCTTCCCGCTCGATTCGCTCGATTTCGACAATCCCGAGTTTGATCTCGACGAGATCCGCAAGGTGAATCCGCAACGACACGAGATGGAACAGTTGACCGCCGTGCTGACGGTCAACCAGGAGTCACGAAGCCTGGCGGGATACAAGGACCTCAGTGACGACGAATTCTGGATCACCGGACACATGCCCGGCTTCCCCCTGATGCCCGGAGTGGTCATGTGTGAATGTGCCGCCCAACTCGCGGGTTTCTACGCCCGGAAGTACAACGTGCTGGGGGGCGACTACGTGGGGTTTGGGGGCATGAATGACGTGAAGTTCCGCTACCCCGTCTTTCCGGGTGATCGGCTGGTGCTGATGGCGATGGTGACCAAGGTCCGACCGCATCGACGCGCCGAGTTTGATTTCCAGGGATTCGTCAGTGACCGGATGGTCTTCTGCGGCTCCATGTTCGGTGTGCCCATCGACCGCGACCAAAAGATCGACTGAGACCAGGTGCCTGGAGTCTGAAGACTTCGGGGGAGTATCCCGATGAGACCAGCTCCGACCGAGGACCTCACTCCCTGGTTCCTCACGCTGGACGACCTTGGCGATTCACTCGATTGGGACGAATTCTTCGACAACTCCCAACCCGTCGAACTCGATATCGGCTGTGGCCGAGGCCTGTTCCTGTTCAACTCGGCCCTGGCCCATCCCGAAACCAACTACTGCGGAATCGAGATCGACTATCGCGAGGGAAGACGGACGGCACGCCGACTGAAGAAACGGACAATGGCCAACGCCAGGGTCCTCGGCGGCGATGCCAACCTCGCCCTCGAAAAACTCATCGCCCCCAACTCGGTCACCGCGGTTCACGTGTATTTCCCCGATCCGTGGTGGAAACGCAAGCACCGGCGGCGACGCATCTTCACCGACGTGTTTCTCGACCTGGTCACCAACGTCCTTGTCGAGGGCGGCGAACTGCACTCCTGGTCCGACGTCGGTGAGTACTTTCAGACAATCCGCTCCTTGATCGACCATCATGGAGCCTTCCAGGAACTGGCACTGCCCGATCTCACCGTGCCCCAGCACGATATGGACTATCTCACCAGCTATGAGCGAAAGGGACGGCGAAAAGGATCCGACATCCACCGGGGACGATGGCGGTTTGCTCCCAGTTGAACCTGCAACACCGTGGCCGACTTGCCACCGGCATGACCTGCGGGTCAAACTGGAGACTTCTGGCAAATTGCAGTGATTGACAGCCCTGGAGAGAAACTAGCGCCATGGGATTCCAAGCCACCGGCAAATCGTTCTGGCACGTCGTGTTGTCTGTCCTGGCCGCGTTGGTCGCCAGCGGAATTGGCCTTCCACACGCACCGGCTCTCGCCCAGGACGCCAAGCAGGCCTTCGTCGACGAAAAATCGGCGGGGCCCGACTTCACATTGCAGGGTGAGTACGTCGGCTGGGTACTGACCGGATCCCAGTCCTATCGACCTGTCGGCTTGCAGGTGATTGCCCTGGGCGACGGAACATTCGAAGCGGTCGAATACGCTGGCGGCCTGCCGGGTGCTGGAGCCAGGGGCAAAGCCCGGCTGAGGATTCCCGGCAAGCGTCGTGGCAACTCGGCCCGATTTCTCCACGGTCCCCTCCAGATCGACGTGGCCAACGACACCGCGGTCTTTTTCCTGAAATCCTACGACGGTGTCATCGCCGAACTGAAACGGGTTCACCGTGTCAGCACGACGATGGGAGCCCGGCCACCGGCGGGTGCTGTGAAACTGTTCAGCGGCGGCGCCACCAAACTGCTCAAGGCCGCCAAGGTGACCGAGTCCGGACTGTTGATGGAAGGCACCGAGACTCGCGACAACTACACCAGTTTTCAGCTTCACCTCGAATTCCGCCTCCCATTCATGCCGTATGCACGAGGCCAGGGGCGGGCCAACAGTGGAGTGTACCTGCAGAGTCGTTACGAGGTGCAGATCCTGGATTCGTTCGGCCTGGCCGGAAAATCCAACGAATGCGGTGGCTTGTACCGGTACCTCGAACCGGCAACAAACATGTGCCTTCCACCCCTGAGTTGGCAGACATACGACATCGAACTGACTGCAGCCGCTTTTGACAAGATGGGCAAAAAAACAAGCAACGCCCGGCTGACAGTGAGACACAACGGGGTGCTCGTCCACGATGACATCAAGGTCGAGCAGAAGACGGGTGCTGGAAAACCCGAAGGGGCGGTGCCGCTGCCAACCAAGTTGCAGAACCATGGCAACCCGGTTCGCTTTCGCAACATCTGGCTGGTCGACCGGTCACCCAAGCCCGTGGCGACAGCACGGCAATAGAAACTCGTTGGTTCGTGTCTGGCTCAGACAGCGCAACGAAAGACGGATCGACAACCGGTGGAACCGACAATCTTCCGCCCGGGAACGATTGGTCCAAACCCGTGTTGACCCTTGTGGGAACCGCGCCTAGATTACGCGCGCACGAGCGTTCGCTCGATCCGGACTCCCGGAGTACACCCCTTGTCCTGGTTGTTGTCGAAAATCCGGGACCTCTTACCTGGAACATCCCGCATGGTTCCCACGTGTCGTCTTTCCCAGGCCACGCTCCGCCAGTTGCTTCTTGCCCATCACCTGACCCCGGGTGACCGTGTCCTGGATGCCACTGCAGACGGAGAATTCATCGAGATTTTTGAGTTTCTCGGTTTGAATGTTGATGATCCCGACGAGATTTTTGGAATACACCAACCGGGCCGTCCCCGGTTCGTGCTGGCCCGCCCCGAGGGCCAATCGACCTTCGAGTTGTCACGAACCGTCGCCGGGTGGCTCAGCCTTTTGAGTCCGGGGGGCACACTGGTTGTGATCGATGCCCCCAACCCCGATTTGATCTCGACCTTCCCCGGGGTCTCTCGAACGTGGATATCCGATGGCAGCACGTTCACGTCTCTGACAATCTCGTCACAAATCAGAACTGCGGCCGAGTGGCAAGAATTCTCTCTTCCCGGTGCCCTGCCCCCAATCGTGCCGGCGGCGTAACCCGCCGTACCAATCGAGGGGGTCCCGGAATGGACCATGTCTCGTCCGGAATCCTTCAGATCCGGTAAAGCGTTGTCCTCTCCTTGACCGTCGATGACGTGGTGGCAATTGAGTCGCCCACCATTGTGTGGATAGAATTTTCTGTGGTGACCCCCGTCCCGTCGATTCCGGATTTCTCAGCGGTCAACACGCATGAACTGGTTGCTGCTATGCCGGATGATCGGCCTGCTCGGAGCACTCGTCGGCGGATCGATGATCTTCAGCCTGCCGTGGGCGTTCCCGTTTTGCGGTGAGGTTTCGACTTTCGAGAGCGACGGGTTCTACGGGTTGCTGGCAGCCATCGGCTGCAGCCTGGCCATCGGAGGCACCCTGTTCTGGATTGGCCGCAATGCGCGGGATGACTCGATGCTTCACAAGGAAGCCCTGGCCATCGTCGGGCTGGGCTGGCTCCTGGCCGGGATCCTCGGAGCACTCCCCTTTTTGTTCTCCGGCACGCAAACCACGACCCGGGGACCGGGTGATTCAGGAAATCTGATTCGTGTTGTCGGTGTCTCCGACGCGCTGTTCGAATCGATCTCGGGTTTCACAACCACCGGGGCCAGCGTGCTGACCCACCTCGAGACCGACGACGATCCCACCACTCCCCGCGTCCCACGCTGCATTCTCTTTTGGCGCAGCTTCACACACTGGCTCGGAGGCATGGGAATCATCGTGCTGTTCGTCGCCATCCTGCGTCGGCTGGGGGGGGCGGGAAAAGCACTGCTGCGAGGAGAAGTCCCCGGTCCGATGTCCGAAACGGTCCGGCCCCGGGTCCAGCAGGCCGCGATGGTGATGTGGGCGATCTACGTCGCGATCAGCGTGCTGTTGACGATCCTGCTGACCATCGAGGGCATGAGTATCTTCGACGCGTTGTGTCACACCTTTGGCACCATGGCCACCGGAGGATTCAGCACCCACAACGAAAGCATCGGCTATTTTGCCAGTGGCTGGATCGACTGGACGATCATTCTGTTCATGATCCTGGCAGGCACCAACTTCTCGCTGTATCACCTGGCACTTTCGCGACGGCAACTCTGGAGAACCTTTAGCCGCGACACCGAATTTCGGGTCTACCTGGGACTGCTGGCCTCGGCGACTCTCGTTCTGTCCGCATCAGTCTATTTCAACACACAAGACGCGTCGCTTTACGACTCGGTCCGCACGGCCACATTCCAGGTCACCTCGATCATGACCACCACGGGATTTGCCACCGCCGACTTTGACCAGTGGAGCGACTCGGCGCGGGGACTGATGCTGGTGCTGATGTTCGTCGGAGGCTGTGCCGGATCGACAGGGGGTGGACTGAAAGTCATCCGGTTCATTCTCTTTGCCAAGATTGTCCGACTGGAAATCGAACAGGCATTTCGGCCCAACGTCGTGCGTCCTCTCCGGCTGTCCGGCGTCGCGATCGACAAGGCTCAACGGCACCAGGTTGTCGTCTACTTCTGCCTGGTGCTGCTGATTTTCCTGGCCAGTTGGATGTTGCTGCTGGTGATACAACCGGGAACGCCCTGGCAGGACCACCAGTCGGACCGGTTGATTGACACCGCCAGTGCGGTCGCCGCCACGCTCAACAACATCGGTCCCGGGCTGGGAGTATTCGGACCAACCAACAACTACGCCTTCCTGACATCGCCGTCAAAGATCCTGCTCTCGATCCTGATGCTGCTGGGCCGGCTCGAATTGTTCGCCATCCTCGTGCTCTTCGTGCCGTCGTTCTGGCGATCCCGATGACCGGCCGTCGTTTGAATCCGATCACCGACAACACCACGCTCAACCTCATGTGACTCGCACCCGGGGTCCGTCTTGACGGTCGTCACCCGGCCCGCATAAGGTGCCCGCCAGCTTGCCAGCCTGTCGGCTCAATCCAACGCAAGGACGCGACGGATGCGGATATTTTTTTCAGTCGGTGAACCCAGCGGAGACGAACACGCCGCCGGGTTGATCGGTGAACTGCAGACCCGGTGTCCCGATCTTGTTGCCACCGGTTTCGGCGGGCCGCTGATGCAGCCGTTGTTTGAAGAATCCGGCGGCGAGTTGGTCTATCCGCTGACCGACCTGGCCGTGATGGGATTCGCAAAAGTCGTCCCGATGCTCGGCCGCTTCTACCGGCTGGTCAAACAAGCCGAGACGATCTTTCAGACCGATCCTCCCGACGCTGTCGTCCTGGTCGACTTCCCCGGATTCAACTGGTGGATTGCCCGCAAGGCCCGGGCCGCGGGAATCCCGGTCTTTTATTACCTGCCCCCACAATTGTGGGCCTGGGCTCCGTGGCGCATCAAAAAGGTCCGGCGTTTCGTCGATCACGTCCTGTGTGGACTGCCGTTTGAATACGACTGGTACACCAGCCGCGGGGTGTCGGCAGAGTACGTCGGACATCCGTTTTTTGACGAAGTGGCCAACCACACCCTGGACACCGAATTTCTCGCCACATACCGGAACACCCCTGGACCGACGGTGGCCCTGTTGCCCGGATCGCGCACCCAGGAAGTCAGTTTCAACTGGCCCCTGCTCCAACAGGTGGTCGATCGACTGGCCCGACAACACCCATCGGCACGCTTCCTGGTCGCCAACTACAAGCCGGCGCACAGGCGGCACTGCGAGGCAAGATTTCTGACGGGCCAGCGGGCGATGGGAGAATCCGCACGGGTCGAATTCCACGTCGGCAGGACGTCAGAGATCATCGAGGCAGCCGACTGCTGCCTGATGGTCTCCGGATCAGTCAGCCTCGAACTGCTCGCCCGGCAGACACCCGCGGTGGCGGTTTACCGTGGAACACGTCTCTCGGAGTTCATTGCCCGGAGACTGGTCACCTGCGGTTACATCTCGTTGCCCAACCTGTTGATGGGCGACGAACTCATGCCCGAGTTCCCATTCTCGGGACGCTTCGAACCGTGGATCGACCCGGTCGTGAACATCCTCGATGGCTGGCTCGCCGACCCGAGTTCGCGGCAGGAGATGGTCGACCGGATGACATCGTTGACCGAATCAATCGGAGCCACGGGTGCCAACGGCCGAACCGCCGAAGCGATTCTGAATCGGCTGCCGCAACGACAACTGGCCCGGGCCGCCTGAGCAAACACGTGGCCGCGTTGGTCTCTCCCGGTTCTCACAGCTAGAATTGGTCCACCCAGACCAATTGTCGCACGCCAGGAATCGCAGCCATGTCCACCGACACGATCCGCATCGGCATTGTCGGAGCCGGAGCAAACACCCGCCTTCGCCATGTGCCCGGGTTTCGCGCCAACGCGGGAGTCGAGTTGACCGGAGTGGTCAATCGCTCGCGCGAGTCATCAGAACGTGCGGCAGCAGAATTCGAAATCCCTCGAGTCTACGACACGTGGCAGGACCTGGTCGCCGACGACGAAATCGATGCCGTGATGATCGGAACCTGGCCCAACATGCACTGCGAGGTCACCTGCGCGGCACTCAACTCCGGCAAGCACGTGATGACAGAAGCCCGCATGGCCCGCACCGTCGCAGAAGCCCGGTTGATGCTGGCGGCCTCCGAGGCGCACCCTGAACTGGTCACCCAGATCGTCCCCAGCCCGTTCGCCTTTTTCTGCACCGATTACGTCCGCGGACTGATCGACGACGGATTCCTGGGCGACTTGCGCGAAATGGTGGTGATCGGGGCCGATGATCAGTTCCAGGATGTCGAGAAACCACTGCACTGGCGACAGGACCGCGAGATCAGCGGGTTCAATGTCCTGGCCATGGGAATCCTGCACGAAGCCGCCCTGAGATGGACGCCGGACCCGACACGAGTCTTCGCACAGATGGAGACTTTCGGCCCCAACCGACCCGACGGGCCGGCAACAATATCCGACAGCGTGCAGGCGGTGACCGAGATCTCCGGCGGAGCCCGAGGCTTGTACCACCTCAGTGGCATCGCCCTGTTCGGTCCCGGCTATCACCTGCACCTCTACGGCAGCCACGGCACGATCAAGGTGGATCTCGGCAAGGGGACCCTGTTGATCGGACAGGCCGGTGACGACGCGCTGCATGAACCCGAGATCCCGGCAGAATTGCAGGGGGACTGGCGTGTCGAGGATGAGTTCATCGGGGCGATCCGCGGAACCGAGACGATCCGGCTGACGGACTTCAACACCGGCGTGAAGTACATGGAATTCACCGAGGCCGTGGCTCTCAGCGCCAGGTCGGGACAACCGGTCGACCTGCCACTGACCGACTAGTCGTCAAACAACCCGACCCTCAAGGCCTCGGCAGCCAGGGCGTGGGCGCGTTCGTTGGGATGCGCATCGTAGCGATTGACCGTCAGGCCCTCGGCCGAGTGAGCCTCGAGCGTCTCGTGCAAATCGAGCACACGGACGCCGCTGTCCCGTCCCCACTCGGACCACTGGGTGTGCACGTCGCGGAACGGATAATCCGGACCCAGGTTGTGTAGGAACGGGAACACGACCACATCGAGCCGGGCCCCGTGGGTACGGCACAGGCTGTTGACCTGGTCCAGCTTCCGCCGCATCTTCTGCCACGGCTCGCCGTCGTAGTACTCACGGACAAACTGGTAGTAGTCATGGAAATCCGACACGGTGAACTGTCGCAGGCGAAAGTACATCAGGTTGAAGAAGTAGGTGTGCTTCCACAGAAAGAAGTGGGGAGCGTGCTGCTGCAGATCGACATAGTAGGTCTTGTGTCGTGGATGAAACGTCTCGATGTCATTCAGGCAAACAACGTACACGACCCGGTCGACAGGGATTTTTTGAGTGAACAGTTCCTCGAGCAATCTCTCGGCCCAGTGCAGGTCGACACCGGCATTGGACAGGTTGGTGATGGTGTAACGGCCTGGGTCTTCGGCAGCCAGCGAGGTGGCCAATCGGTTGCTGAACCGATCGGCGATCCGCTTCACACCATGTCCAAACGTAAAACTGTCGCCAACGAACACCACGTGTTGGTCATCACCGGTTCCACGAACCGCCGGCAGGTCGTGGTCATCCCGGTAGAGAATCCCCCGGCCGGCCCCCAGTTCCAGGGACCGTTCGTGGGGCTTGACGTGCATCGCAAACCACTTCTTCGAGACGTTGGTCATGCTGAAACTGTCGGTCGTGTCGTAAACCAGTGCGAAATACAGTTCCACCCCGGTCAGACCGACCAGCACGATCCAGAGCGACAGTGATGCGTGAATCCATTTTTTGCGTCCGTCCGAAGCACCTCGCCTCAGTTGGACCAGTACCACCACGGACACGGCCACAGCCGCCAGCCACGCCAGCATGCCGTAAAAGTAACCGTCGGGCAGAAACAGGATCGACTTCAACAACAGATCACATCCCTATCGAACACAATCAGGATTCGTCCCAAACTAGCTCGAACCGCCGCCGACCGACAAGACACGCCCCGGCAAGCAACACCAACGACACACCGCTGAGAACTGCTCCAACGATCACCGACGTCGGCCGGTAGACCCAGGTGATCTCGTGTGACCCCGGCGGCACGTCCACCCCACGGTACATCCCCTCGACCCTCACCGATTCCACCGCCTCTCCGTCCACCCGCACGCTCCAGCCCGGATACGCCAGGTCCGTCAACACCAGCCGACCACCTCGGGTCGATTCGACCGTGGCCGTGACCTGGTTGGCGGTGTACCCGGTGATCTCGGCCGAGAGACCATCCGCGGCTTTCAGCCACGACAGTCGACCGCGGGAACCATCCAGGCTGTACAGGAAAAAGTTCAATCGTTGATCACCGCCCTGGTAGGCCACCTGCAGAAATGGATCGCTGGCAAAACTCTCGATCAACGTCGCCGGCCAGTCGGCCGTATCGAGTGGCCGACGGGTCAACAGATGAGTCACACCGGCCCGCTGCAACCAGGCGACCTGTTCGGACGTGGCCCGGCCTCCAAAGGGCAATTCGCCCGGCATCGCCAGCGACTCGTCAAAGTACTCGGCCGGACCCAGCCCCAGGTAAACCGGCGTCGAGGCAACTCGCAACAGGGTGGGCAGGTTCTGGTAGTCACAGAACAGTCGCACCGGCCCATCCAATCGCTGCAGCCGCGCGGCCACGGGGCTGTGCTCCAGCCGGTTGATCAACGGGGTTTCCAAAAACACCGCGTAGGTCTGCTTGCGACCAACCTCCCACAAATCCCACGTCAGCAATGGAAAGACCACCACCGCCAGCAAGACTCCCAGGCCACCGCGACGCGCCAGGGCGGGGCGGGTCACAAGCCACTGCCAGGCCAAACCGGCCAACATCGCCGCCGCCAACGCCGTGATGATCCCGTACCGACCCGGACCGGTAAAAAATCCGAACCCCGGCAGGTGACGCGTCACCGGCAAATGCCACGCGGGCGTGTACAGCAACCCCAACGATCCCAGTACCAGCCAGATCACGAACCGCAAATCGGTGCGACGGCCGACGCACCAGCCAACCAGTCCCACGACCAGCAGGCCCACCGTCGGCAGGCCAAAGTAGAGGTGCGCCTCGACCTGGTTTGTATCGGCCGGACCCGCGTCGTATTGCGACACCCGATCCACCCCGGACTCGTACCACCGCCACGGTGTCACCACCTGGCTCCAGTAAGCGAAGGGCATGTGCCCGTAACCGGGGTCGTACTTGCGTCCGGTGACATTCTCGCGCTGGCTGCTCTGTTTCAACTCCCATGTCGGCAGCAACTGCACCGCCGCCAATCCGAATGCCAGGCCCATCCCCACGACCGAAGCCACCAGCAACCGCCGTCTCGCCGACACCGACCAATCGGGCAGTCCACGTCCAGCCCACCACAGCCTCGATGGTATATAGAAGACCAGGACCAACTGGGTAACAAAAGCCAGGTGGAAGTGGCCTGCCAGCATCTGCAGGGCAAGCACCAGGGACAACAACAACAGGCCGTTGCAGCGTGGCCGTGCCAGGAACCGCTCGGTCACCCACAACGCCGCCGGCAACCACGTGCCCCCCAGGATCGCCCACTCCAGCACAATTCGTGGTGGAAACCAGCCATAAACATAAACCAGCCCCACGAGCCAACCGGACACGTCACCCAGGCCCATCTGACGGGCGTATCGCCAGGTGAAGACGAAGGCCAGGACGTAGTGCACCAACTGCACCGCGTTGTATGCCGCGTTGACACCCAGTACCGCATACAACAGGTGGAACGGATAGAAGAGGCCTGTCTGGCTCTCGCCCACTACCGGGTATCCATGTCCCACCCGGTTGTTCCAAAGCGGCAACTCGCCACGAACCACGTGCTCGGCCAGGTACGCCTTCTGGGGAAAGAAGTAGGTGTAGATGTCACCACCCAGCAGGCCGCCACCGGTGTACAGCGACCACCAGAAGACCAACGACAACCCCAGGCCGACCACCGTCGCCACCAACCAGCTACGCCACGAGACCCCGGCGGCCGGCGGATTGCCGGAGAGACCGCCTGTCGGTGAAGCTGTCGTGAAATCGGTCACGGTATGAGAAACCAGGGATCGGGATTGGTGTGTCAACGGACCAGGTAAACGGGACTCGACCAGGCCATGTGTCCATCCTCCTGCACCACGTGCACGTACAAGGGGTTGTCCCCCGCATGGAGTTGTTCCGGCCGCAAGCGGAATGTGAACGTCATGTCCCGGGTCCCCCCGGCCGGTGGCAACCGGTAGACACTCAATCGCTGACCCAGCCCACCCAGGTCCCACCGTCGACCGCGAGAACCCAGCCGCGACAGGTCCACTCGAAAACGTCGATGAGGTGTCTCGACAACCATCATGCCCTCGCGTGGTTTCGCCAGCGTTGTGACGACTCCCGCCACGCCACCGGTCGTGATCGACTCCCAGGCGAGTTCGCTTTTCCCCGTCCGTCGGCACGTTTTTTCGGTGTTGTGGAAGTTGATCGGCGTGAAATCGGTGATGGCATTGTTCGGGACCGACACCCCTCCATCCCAGGTGACCTGCCGCCCCCGTCCACGGACTGTCGCACCCTGCCACAACAGCTTGACCCGATCGTCCAGGTCGCTCGGCCCAAACGGCCGTCTCACCCCGATCACCTCCATCCCGTTTCGGAATTCGACCCGCTCGATGGCCGCGGTTCCGTGCACGGCGACCTGAAAGACCGGTGCGGATTCATCACGATCACACTCGATCACTGATCCCATCGGGAATCCATCATCGGTTGTCACATCCAGCCCGATGCGGGCCCCCGTCGTCCCGTAGACACGACGTTGAGCATACGCGTCCCAGACACTCTCGCGATCCAACCTCTCGGCCAGGACACAGGTCAATCCGCCATAGCTGCCAAAAGTACTCGCGCCGGGCCAACTGGCCCCGGGACGCCCCTTGTGCCCATCAGAATTGGCCACGATCGCCACCCGGTAGCCGAGTCCAAAGGCGTCCTCGAGCATCCACTCGAAAGTGCCCCACGCCGAATGCACTTCCACGGCCCGCTCAAGTCCCTCACGGTGTCGTTGGAGGTCGGCGTAGCGTCCTCCAACATGTGCAATCAGCATCGGGTCGGGCTGAGTTCCCTCGAGACGATCAAAGAGTTCCTCGACCGAGTCAGCCGTCGGCTGGCTCGATTCGCTCTCCTCGACCAACGCTCGACTGCTGCGGAATATCTCGCCCCCCTCCTCGCGGAAGACAACGTTCCGGTCTCCCCCCAGTCCCGTGTTCCCGCTCCACTCCCAACCGGGAAACGTCACGAATCGCCCCGGTCGGTTCATCTCGGCGGTCGTCCGCTGCAGGTGGTCCCAGAAGTCATCAGTGATCTGAAAATCGTTGCCCTGGTGCGAGGCAATGTCGAGAAAAGCGCGGTCCCGGGCAAACCGGAAATACTCCTCGATCGTTCCCGTCCCAATCGTCTCCTCGCTCTGGCCGTGCAGGTCAGCCCAGAAACGGCCAAAGGGATCACCCCCGCGGACCATCACCGGGTTGGACTCGGCCTCCAGCCCGGTCTCGTCATCTCGCACCGGGACCACGAAACAGCCCGGCTCGGAAAATCCGGGGTGGTCCATCCGTCTCGATCGACCCACCGGGTTGCCCCAGCAGTCCTCGAGCCGCCAACGAATCGAGAATCGCCGTCCGGGAACGACCAGCGAGGGAGCCACGGCAACCAGCCGGACCGGATCTCCGGCAACGACACGCAACTCGGGCTGGATCTCCAGCGGCCGGTAGACATAGGTCGCGTACCGATCCACCAGCACTCTCAGCTCGAGAGTTTTCTCGGCAAATGTCTGGACCCGCCAGCCCGGACCGCCGCCGGAGGTGTCACCGAGCGTGAGCGTGATCGTCTCACCCTGTCTCAGGTACCCCTGGAGAACCTTCAGGTGAAGCGTCTTGCCCCAGGGACGAACGTTGTCCTTCACGTCCCACCGCAGTGCCAGGTGCGCTCCGTTGGAAGCAACCGCGGTTGTGTAGTTCGCCGCGGACGGATCCTCAAATTGTGGCGTGCCACAATCGGTGGCGTACCGCATCACCACCTTCAGTGAACCGGTGTCATCGATGCCGGCCTGTCCGGCCGTGTAGGTCAGACGGCACGTCTGCCAACTGCCCGCCGGAACCTTGCCCCCCAGGCTGCAACGGACGCGACCAAGATCGTCTCGGGATTCGCTCATGGGGCTGCCGGAAGAGCAGGGGACGGGGAACGGCGGCGGAGCACGATGTAGTAGAGCGTGCCGTCGTCATCGGTGACCAGTCGCAGCACATCCCAGGATCCGGCGTCAGCCTTCAACTCGGGCACGTCGTCCACCGATGTGATCGTGCTGTAGGGGTGTTGGACGTCAATCACGATGTAGTAGTCCTGTCCCGCGACCGGTTTGGTCAACTCGATGTCACTGTGCCGCGCGTAGTCGCTGTAGTCATAGGAACGGGCGTGATGGGTGAATCGGGGATGAACGAAATCGGTCGAAAACACGCGTGCGGTTGGTGGAACCAGCGGCTCCACCTGGGCAAACAACTCGGCACGCCGCCCGGTGGTGAACAACGTGAGACCGTGATGGTCGGAATGAGAATCCCAGAAGGCCAGTCCCAGTGGACCGGCGCTGAAGAACAGTCCACAGGCCGCCGCCGCAGACACCACAAACCACCCTCCCCACGAAGCCCACTCCGGACCACGTTCACACAATCGACCCAGTCCGCCGGCAGCGGCCCAGTACAGGATCGGGATCAGTGGAGCATGGAAATGATGGAAAGGGACAACCGGCTGACCGGGAGACTCGCCGGCCGAAAACTCCAACAAGCACAACATCGCAAAGACCGGTGCGCCCACCAGCAATCGACCGCGGCCGGCCAGTGGCAGCAATCCCGCCGGCAGCAACAACGCCACCGCATAAAACACCGTCCGCGCACTGAACCACTTGGAGAACAACAAGCCCGGCCGATCAATGGATGTCTGGACAATCTCGCCGGGGGTTCCTCCCAGTTCACCGAAGTACTGGGCGTAATGCGGCACATCACCGCGGAACGAGGGAATCACCCACAGCAACACCAGCAGCAACCAGGCCCCACTACCCACGGCAATGCCTATTGCCCAGGTCAACTGGCCAGCGGCTGGCCCCACGGTTCCCCGGCCTCGCCACGCTCTCGACGCCCAGAATACTGCCAGGGGCGCGACCACCAGGCAGTAATCCTCCTTGGACAGCAGTACCAGGAACAACAGCACCACGGCCGCTTTGGGCCGGCCCGCCTCCCAGCGTTCGATGGCCCACAACAACAACGGAACGCCCAGGCTGATCGGGCGAAATGTCTTGCCATCAATCGCGATATCCAGGAAGTGCACCGGGAAGGCAAGCAGGTAGGCCACCGCCAGCGCCAAAGCCAACGTGTCGGAGCCCGTTTCCCTCCTGGTCAGCCGCAGGATGGCCAACGCCCCGGCCGCCAGCCCGACCGATTCGCAAAGTTCCAGCATCTGGTGCGACGGCCACAGCCAGTGCAATGGACTGAGCAACAGGTGCGCCACCTGGGGATGCTCGCCCAAAAACAGGCGTCCGTCATCCAGGTAACTGCGAAACCCCTTGCCATGCCACACGTTCCACAGGTGCTCCTCGTACATGGCCGAGTCACCATGAGGAATCAGCAGGTTGTTGTAGCGAGCCCAGTTGATCGCAGTGGCACACACACCGTAGACCGCCACCGCCCCCAGCGCCAGCAACCAGGTGCGGCGGCACGGAGACGAGGATGGTTCGAGCGGATTGGTACCAACCGGCCAGGTGGTCACCAGCCAGGCCGACAGCCAACCGGCCAACGCCATCGCCTCGACCAGTGACACCGTGCGAATGGACAGTTCCTGGAACCACTCCAGCCCAGTCAGGACTCCCACCACTCGAATCAATTCCCAGGCCCCAGGCAACCACCACCAGGACCAGCCACGGAAAGCCCAGCCGGTGGCCTCGGCCCTGATGCCCCGACCGGTTCGTCGACAGGTCACCAGGGATCCAACCAGGATGAGAACTGCCGAAACCGACGACAGGCCGCCGAACAGGACCAGGTACCCCACATCCCGTCGTACCACTCCTGACTCGGCATCAACCACGCCGCCCAGCCAACCGGCAACCTCACTCCACGTGTGGGTACTGAACCACTGCGAGGCGAGCGTACGGTCGCCAAGGACTGACTGCAAAAACATCGCCTGCAGGGCCACGCCGACAACGACGACCAACCACGGCAACGGCGAATAGCGACGTGATCGCGTCGCGGGCATGGCGAATTTGTACTGAAGGGGGGAGGGAGGAGAGACGATGCGTCGGGGTGGCGGATAGTAGGGATTGGCGTCCGATGAGACCATGCGGGTTTGGAGGCCGCCGGGACTCCCCCAATACTTACGTCGCCAGGAGGCACTGTGGTTGAGCCGACCGGGTGTGCGATGGGAATTCCAGCTATAATTCGACCAATGCAGCACCCCTACGGCGACATTCCCGAGTTGACCAATCTCGAGATCGGACGTGGCATCGTTCGGATTCCCGTCGAGCAGGACGTTCCGTTCACCCCACGGGTCCGCGCACTGGTCGACACGCCCGAATTTCAGCGACTCAGACAAATCACCCAGCTGGGCCTGGTCTCGAGAGTCTACCCCGGAGCAACCCACACCCGATTCGAACACGCCCTGGGCGTCTTCCACAACGCGCTGCGCTACGTCTGGCAACTGGGACGCGATGCCAGATTCTGTGAAATTGTCGACCGTCATACCGCCGAGGTGCTGCTGGCCTCCGCGCTGCTGCACGATCTGGGACACTGGCCGTATTGTCACCCGATCGAAGACATGAAACTTCCCGGCCTGCCACCCCATGAGACGTTCGCGGCTGAGTTTCTTGGCCCGGACAGCCCTCTGGCAGTCGTCCTGCAACGCGACTGGAACATCCAACCACACGAGATTCTCGATGTGCTGGTGGCTCGCACCGATACCCCCGCCATGCGACTGGTCCGGTCGATCCTCTCGGGGCCCATCGACATCGACAAGATGGACTACCTGGGTCGAGACAGCCTGCACTGTGGTGTCCCTTACGGTCGCCATTTCGACCGCAACCGCTTGATGACTTCCCTGGTCACCAACGCTGCCGGCGACGGGCTGGCGATATCGACCAAGGGCCGCACCGCCGCCGAACTGATGGTCTTTGCGCGGTACGTGATGTTCAGCGAGGTCTACTGGCACCACGCCGTCCGCAGCGCCACCAGCATGTTCGCCAGGGCTTTCTTCCACTTGCACGGCGAACTGGACCTGGAGACGTTCTTCCGCAAGAGCGAAACCGAAACGATCGACGAGTTGCGACTCCGGGCTGGGGATGGCCCATGCCGCGGTTTGCTCGAAGGCGTCTTCGGCACCCAGAGAGAACTCTACAAGCGAGTCGCGGAATTCAGCTTCTACGAGGCCCCCGATCTCTTCCAACGGCTGGCCCGCAAACCCTACGACTGGCTGGTCCAGCTCAGCGAGGTGCTCTCCGAAGAGGTCTCCGACATGCTGGGGACTCCCGTTTCACCAACCCAACTGCTCGTCGATGCCCCGCCTCCTCACCGTGAAGTCGAATTCGATGTCGAGATCTACTCGCCCAAGACCGATTCCTACCGCTTGCTGCGCGATGCTTCACCAGTGATCGACGCCCTGGCACGGACCCAGTTTGACGATTATGTCAAACGGGTTCGGCTGTTCGCACACCCGGACCTGGCTCGATCTTTGGCCGGTAACGAACGTTTCAACGAGTGTCTGGAACGGGCACTGGACCGGGTCGAGTCCAACAATTTCGGTGATAGTGTGTAGCTGGCACGGCCGCGAGACGTCTGCTATCCTGCGCTGTTCGCCGAGACCGCCAGTGCGGAACCCGGAAGGCCCGACCATGAGCACCGCCACACTAGGATCCAGTCAGCAAGCGATCCCCGGCGCCGAGACACGCGCCGAACGGACCGTGATCGCCCGTTGGCCGTCGATCGCTTCGACCGGAATCGGTCGCGCGATTGGATCGCTGCTCGAATCAGCACCCAGTGTTCGTCTGCCCGGGCTCAACTTCAACATCGCACTGGCCCCCGCGCTCCTGCTCGCACCAATCGGAGCCGCCAGCTACCTGGGACTGAAAATCATCGGCCGACGGTACACCGTCACCAGCAAGCGGGTGTTGATCCAGGGATCATTGACCAAGAAGCTGCTCGCCGAAGTGCCACTGGAGAATATTGGCGAGGTGGCCGTTGCTCCCTACCGGAACGGCCAGGAATTCTTCCAGGCGGCCGACGTCGTGCTGCAATCCGCATCGGGCGACGAACTGATGCGAATCGAGGCGGTGACACAACCGGGCGTGTTTCGACAAAACATCCTCGAGAGCCGTGACGCACTCGTCCAGGTCCAGGAAGCACTGGCCACGATTGAGGCACGCGGCGACGGCTAGAGCAGTGCCGTTCGCACCGCCAGTTGCCCCTCAATCCTCGATACCCAGCCGATACCGCATTTGCTCAAAATGCTCGGCGAAGGTGTCTGTGGAACTGTGAACGTGCTCGGCTTCGGTGATGAACTTGATGTCCTCACAACACATCACGTCGTGCCCAGCAAAAACCCGCTCGAAGGCCTCGAGATCCTGGCCATAGAGAGTCAGAATCTTGTGCTCGTCGAATTGAACTTCCATCGGGATTCGCGGGTTCAACACCGCCACACCCGTGCAACCATCATCTATCAACATCTCCTCAAAATCGTAGAGCACGCTCTTGAGGATCGGCAGTTCAATTCCTTCACGATAATGGTCGTCGTGGCCCTCGCCTCGAGTGTGATGGCTCGTCTCCAGGACCACGTCAACCTCGTCACCCAGCGGGTCCATCAGGTCAACAAACAGATCCAGGATCTGCTCCCGTGACGCCGAAGCCATCAGTACCGGAATGGCGATCCCCGTCTCCGTGTCGGTGTATGTGTCGTGACGGTAGCCCGTCCGCGGCACCACCTGCAGGTCGTAAGACGGCCGGACTGCGTCGGTCAGCACGAAATTGCCATAACGGGCAATCTTCAAATGCGTTTCCAACTGGTCATCGGAAAGATCCGAGAAACTGCTCGCGGGATGTTCCGGAGCTGATTCACGTGTCTTGGCGGAAATAAATTTTTTCAGGAAGTCCATCGGTCCCTGCTCCTCAGCAGGCCCGGACGACCAATGGTCGACCGGAACAAGGTTAGGAACTCATGATCGAACGCCCTGCCTGGCTCCTCGATTGCCCTGTATGGCACCACACCAAAACCTAGCACGCAATTTGCGATGAGGCTTGATCTCAAGGCCCCGCTCGAGCAATAAATCGCGCAAAAACGATCCCTTTCTACAAATTCCACTCAATTGCCCATGTAAGAAATACAAAATCAACGGCGATCAACATCATGTCTCCAACAACGGCAATACAACATGAAAACTCGTAACCAGTTGAAAACACACGGTTTGCAATAAATGAACACTGTTGGCCACAAAAAATTACGACGTGGGTGGCACGGGTCCTGCAATGGTTTGGTGTCGAGTGAGAGAGACGCCGGCTGTGAGAGGCCGGCTCCCACCGGCCCTTGGAGAGGGGCCTTTATCCCACCTCAGCTTCATATCACCACATCACACCTGGACGGGCCGAAAGGACGTGTGAGAAACGTCCTTTCGGTTTGTTCTTTTAAGTGGTTGCCCCGGCGCTTGGCTCAGCACGCGTTACGTCTCTAAACTGTCTCCGGGTCACAACCGCCACCCGACGGCAGATTGCAGTTGGCTGAACCAAAGCGAGAAGAACTCAACGTCAAGTCGAAACGCGGCATCCTGGTTCGTGTCCTGGACCGGAGCCAGCGAAACGACCGCGAGGGCGCGTTGGAAGAGATCCGTGGCTTGGCGACCACGGCGGGCGTGCAGGTTGTCCACGAGATGATCCAGGTTCGACCGAAGCCTCACCCGGCCACCTGCCTGGGCAGTGGTAAGGTCGAGGAGCTGCTCGAACTGGTCGAGGCCTACGAGGCGGAGTTGATTGTCTTTGACAACAACCTGACTCCGGCCCAGAGCCGCAACCTGGAGGAGGCGTTGCAGACGATCATCGTGGACCGCAGCGAGGTGATCCTGGACATCTTTGCCACTCGTGCCCAGACCTACGAAGCGAAGCTCCAGGTCGAGTTGGCCCAGTTGCTCTACTTCCGCCCGCGGCTGAAGCGACTCTGGACTCACCTGGAACGGATCGAGGGTGGCATCGGAACGGGTCGTGGACCGGGCGAACGTCAGATCGAGACCGACCGCCGACTGATCGACCGACGTGTCTCGGAATTGCGTCGTCGATTGAAAAATGTCGAGAGCCGTCGTCGTCGCGAAGTCTCGCGTCGTGCCGACCACATGACCGTCTCCCTGGTCGGCTACACGAATGCCGGCAAGAGCACCCTGATGAGGTCACTGGCCGGAGCCGACGTGCTGGTTGCCGACAAGCTGTTCGCCACGCTGGACACGCGCACGCGTCGTTGGGACATCGTCGGCTGGGGCGCGGTGCTTTTGAGCGACACGGTGGGTTTCGTGCGAGACTTGCCCCACCACCTGGTCGCCTCGTTCCGCTCGACACTCGAAGAAACCCGCCACGCCGACTTGTTACTGCATGTCGCCGATTCTGGCCACCCGCAGGTGGCCGACCAGATCGCGACTGTCAACAGCGTCCTGTCTGACGTCGGAGCCGACCAATTGCCCCAGTTGCTGGTGCTCAACAAGGTCGACACGGTCGAGGATCGGACCGACATCGACATCCTGCGTGCCAAGACCGAGCACTGCGTGGTGGTCAGTGCCACCGACGCCCTGGGACTGGACCGGCTCACCGCGGCCGTCTGCGACATGCTCGGTGAAGGAGAAGTGGAGGCGGAGATCACCACCGGAATTGGAAACGGTCGCCTGCTGGCATTTCTCAACGAGCACGGCCGGATGACCGACAGCGAGTACAACGAGCACACGATGCGGCTGATCTACCGCATCCCACGCCGGTTTGTCGAACAGATCACCGGCGACGACACCACCGTGACGTTGCTGTAGTTCTTTTTCCTCCGGCACGTCGAACCACTATCATGAGTACCATGTCCGAACAGTGTTATCTGGGCGTGGACCTTGGAGCCGAGAGTGGCCGCGTTGTGGCCGGACTCTTCGACGGCCACTCGGTCCGTCTCGAAGAGCTCCACCGTTTCCCCAATGGTCCGGTCAATGTCGGCGGCACGCTGAGATGGAATGTGCTGGGGCTCTGGCACGAAATCCAGCAGGGCCTGGCTGCAGCCGCCGCCAGGTTTGGCGACGAGGTCCGGAGCATCGGGGTCGACACCTGGGGAGTCGATTACGTCCTGCTGTCGGCCCAAGACGAGTTGCTTGGTCTCCCGTGGCACTACCGCGATGAACGCACCACGGGGATGCTGGCGACGGCCTGCGAGCGGGTTCCTCGCGAGGAGATTTTCGCGGCAACCGGCCTGCAGTTCATGGAACTGAACACGCTCTACCAGTTGCTGGCGATGAAACGCGATCACCCCGAACTGCTCGACCAGGCCCGGCGACTGCTGTTGATCCCCGACTACTTCCACTGGCTATTGTGTGGCAGCCGTGTGGTCGAATTCACCAACGCCACCACCACCCAGTGCTTTGACCCTGCCAGAAACGACTGGGCGACAGAATTGCTGGGCCGATTCGGGTTGCCCGGTGAGATCTTCCCCGAGGTCGTACCACCGGGAACCTCGCTGGGTCGATTACGAAGCGATGTCGCCGCCGCTGCAGGACTCGACCGGATCAACGTGATCGCCCCGGCCACCCACGACACGGGTTCCGCTGTTGCCGCGGTCCCGACCGATCGCACCGGGTCCGCCTCGTGGACATACATCAGCTCCGGCACCTGGTCGTTGATGGGCGCCGAGGTGAACGGTGCGGTGACCGGTCCCAGCACACTGGCCGTCAACGCCACCAATGAAGGTGGCATCGACGGAACCTTCCGGTTACTCAAGAACATCATGGGACTGTGGCTTGTCCAAGAGTGCCGCCGCGCATTCGCCCGTGATGGCCGTGACGTTGATTACGGCACATTGACCCGCCAGGCGACCGACGCACCCGCGTTTGTCTCGCTGGTCAATCCCGACGACCCCTCCTTCCTCAAACCGCCCTGCATGCCGACGGCGATTCGTGACTTTTGCCGTCGCACCGGACAACCCGAACCGGCCAGCGACGGCGCGATGATCCGCTGCGCACTGGAGAGCCTGGCGCTGAAATACCGCGACGTGCTCGAACAAATCGAATCGCTGACCGGCGAGACGAGCGAGGTGATCCACGTCGTGGGCGGTGGATCGCAAAATGGACTACTCAACCAGTTCACCGCCGACGCCTGTGGTCGTCCGGTGATTGCCGGGCCGGTCGAGGCCACCGTGCTGGGCAACGTGCTGGTCCAGGCCCGTGCCGACGGGGCCCTGGATTCACTGGGGGACATCCGCGAGGTCGTCGCCAACTCCACCCAACCCGACACTTTCACCCCCACCAACCCGTCTGCGTGGGACAAGGCTCGCGAACGCTTCGCCGGACTCACCGATTGACCCCCTCCTCCCCCGCACCCACTTTCATCACCAGAAAGCAAGACACCACGATGGGACTCTTCGACCGCCTCAAGCAGGGACTCCAGAAAACCAAGGACCTGCTCCGCTCGGACATCCGCGACCTGTTCCGCGACGGACAGATCCTGGACGACGAACAACTCCGGCAACTCGAGGGGAAACTGTTGAAGACCGACATGGGAGTCGTCGCCTCCACGGCCGTCATTGACCAACTCCGGGAGGAACATGGTGGTCGCACGGTCGACGTCGAAGCCATCTTCGAAACGGTCAAGGACACGCTCAAGGGCCAGCTGGCCGGAGCGGGCGACGAGCAACCCGACTGGGACAACACTGATCCCCTCGCTCCACTCGCGCTCGCAGACGAGGGACTCAGCGTGATCCTCGTTGCCGGGGTCAACGGCGTCGGCAAGACCACCTCGATCGCCAAGCTCGCTCACCTGTTGATTGCATCGGGACGCCGACTGGTCCTGGTCGCCGGAGACACCTTCCGTGCAGCCGCGGTGGAACAGTTGACGATGTGGAGCGAGAGGCTGGGGTGTGAGATCGTCACCGGGGCACCCGGCAGTGACCCGGCAAGTGTGGCCTACAACGGTTGCGAACGCGCCATCGAAACCGGAGCGGACTGCCTGGTGGTCGACACCGCCGGGCGACTGCAGACCGATCGCAACCTGATGCAGGAACTGGAGAAAATCCACCGAGTGATCGCCAACAAGGTGCCCGGGGCACCGCACGAGAGCCTGCTGGTTCTCGATGCCACCACGGGACAAAACGGCATCAGCCAGGCCAGGAACTTCACCAAAATCGTCGACTGCTCCGGGATCGTACTGGCCAAGCTCGACGGCACGGCACGCGGTGGAATCGTTGTGCCCATCCGGCAGCAGATGGATCTGCCGGTCAAGTACGTCGGGGTCGGCGAGGGCGTCGAGGATCTCGAACCATTCGATGCCGACTGGTTTGTCGAAGCACTGTTCGAAACCGGGGAATGACCCGCGCACGGCCACGTCGGCCGGTGATCACATCGGAGCGATCCGCCTGGTGCCAACGTCGACCCCGGATTGAATTGACGCGTCGAAACTCGCCTTGATGAGTTTCGCCTTGATCCCCGCGGCAGCCGGATCCTCCCACAGGTTGTCGAATTCCCACGGATCCGTCTCGAGGTCAAACAATTCGCCAATCTCATGACCATGGTAGACCGACAGCTTGTGCCGGCGGTCCCGGTACATCGTGCCGTAGGTTCCCGCCGTGGGCTCGTCGTCGGAACCGTCCGTCGCCGCATCGGTCGGCTTTGGAGTGTCGGGGGATCCTGTTCCGATGAATGCCGGGTCGAGCGCGTCGTAGTACTCACTGCGAACAAAATCACGGTGGTGATCGGGTGAGACCCGCCCGGACAACAACGGCCACAGGCTGCGGCCCTGGAGTTCGTCCAGTCCCCCGGCGCCCGCGACATCGACGATCGTCGCCGACTTGTCGAGCAGTTCAACCAGCGCATCACTCTTGACGCCGGCCTGCACGTGACCGGGCCAGCGAAAGATGAGTGGAACTCGTACCAGCCCCTCGTAGAACCGACACCCCTTGTACAACAACCCGTGGTCACCCAGTGACTCACCGTGGTCACTGGTGAATATCACCAGCGTGTCGTCGCGTTGACCGGTCGCGTCCAGGCAGTCCAGCAACCGGCCCAGTTGATCGTCGACCTGGGCAATCATCGCGTAGTACAACGCCTGGACACGTTGCCCATCGAAGGTGTCCGGGTGAGCCGACAGGGTCTGGAAGTCGATCTCCGCCAACCTGGCCTGCGAGGCCAGGTCGCTGTCGCGAAAATACGGGCCCGGCATCCGGTCACGATCAAATCGATCGGCGTAGGATCGAGGCGGGATGAACGGGGGGTGGGGATCGTAAACGTTGACACTGAGCATCCAGGGTCCTGATCGATCCTGCGTGACAAACTCGATCGCCCGATCGGTCGCCCACGCCGTCTGGTGCAACCCCGGAGGAACTCGCTCGTCGCGGTGACGCAGTTCGTCCAGGTCCTCACCCTGCCCACGAACCCACTCGGCGTAATCATGCCCCTGGGGCCAATCGTCGCGTGGAGCGTGGGAGAATCGCCAGTACCGGTACCCGTCCTCCTCCAGCCGAGGCTCGGTCCGATGACCGGCACTCTGCAGGTGGAATTTTCCGATCAACCCGCAGTCGTAGCCCGCGTCTGCCAATCGCTTGGAGACCAAACGAGGATGACCCGGATAGTTCTCGTTTCCGTTTCGACAATTGCGGGCACGACTGGGATACAACCCGGTCAGAAAACTCGCCCGGCTCGGTGTGCAAATCGGGCTCTGGCAGTAGCAACAGGTCAGGGCGGTGCCCTCGGCGACCAGCGAATCCATCGTCGGCGTGACCACGTGCGGATTGCCCAGTGCCGCGATCGTATCGAACCGCTGCTGGTCGGTGCAGTACCAGAGAATATTGGGAGGTGAGGTCACCGCGGAAACCCGTGTGTCACTACCAGGGAGCCTCGAGCAGGTCCACGATGCGTCGGGCCATGCGATCGACCAACTCCTGGGACGCGGTGGCCATTGACTGCCCTGTCTCGGGAGAGAACCTCGCATCGGTCAACAGCGTGACCGCTGGACTGTCGTCAGCCACAACCTGCCGCGCCAGCACCTGCTGGGTCCGTGTATCGGTCCATGTCACTTCCACGGCCAACTGCAGTTGCAGCGTCCGAGGGTCATCGTCTCGCGTCTCGCCCGTCACGTCCTTGTACGAGGCCAGCACGCGTCCCGTGAGCCGCGAATCGGCCGTCGCTCCGGGAACGATCTGGTACGGCAAACGCCTCTGGATCTCCTTGTGCACCGCCTCGGTCAACCGCAAGCCCAGCCCGCGGCGATCGTCCTCGCAGGCAAACACTGGCACGGCGATCGAGCGGACCTGCTCTCGATGCAATGGTCCGACCACGTAACCGCAACCACCCGCGACGACAGCCAGCAACACCATCAGCAACCGCGGTCGAAAGACAACGACGGCGACCAGCGACGGCGAGCGAGGCGAAAGAAGCCGGTGAAAAAACATGTGATCCCGTTGATCCCCGGTGCGCCCCAACGGCTCTCTTGCCCACTCGCAAGAACAGCTCAATTCGAAGGGATCACACGCGGTGTTGGCTGCGATGATGATTCCAGATCTGGTCGGGGGGGCAGGGGACCAGGTGCTGAAGTCGGTTTGTTTGAATCGGGTGCCCCGGAGGTGGACCGGTCGGGGAATTCGGCGGAAAGATCGGTGGGTTCGACAGCCGTGGGACTGGCGTCCGCAACAGGTAGGGGATTGCCCGCGGCACGCACCTCCGTGGCCATCCAACGGCCATTGGCATATTGCGGCCCCAGGGCAATCAACTCTTTCCGTGCACGTTGTGCATGGGTGGTTTCGGCAAACCGGGCCAGGATCCTGTTCAGGTGCACGGCCATCGCCTTGGGCAGATTCTTCTTCCTGTAGAATTCGACCCGCTGCCATTCGCGATCGACCCGGGCCGCCTCGATATCGGCCAATTCCGACTGCAATCGCTGCTTCTCGGCGATGTCGGGAAACAATCCCAGGGTGCTTTTCTTCAACTGGGCCGCCTCGTCAAGCGGGGTCTCGTCATAATGCGAACCCTGGTAGCCCATCAATCGGACATGAGATCCAAGCAGGAACGCCGATTCGAGATAGGGACTGTTGGGGTAGAGCTTGCGGAGGTTGGTCAGGATGCGATCGGCCTCGCGCGAGTTTCCCTGCTCCAGGTGGCTCGCCGCCGCCAGCATCAATGCGTCATCTGCCAGGTGACCGGTGGGATCATTCAGCCAGACTGTCTTCAGTGCCTGCAAGGCACGGCCCCGGGTGTCGAAGACCGGTTGGGTGTTGTCGGTGAGATTGGGAACCACCGACAACCGGGCCAACCAGCCCTGGGGAGTTCCCCGAGTTGGCTTGGGTGCTGGAACGGTGGCCCCGGCCGGTCGAATTTTGGCGGCCGCCTCGAAGCTCTGCGTGTCCAACCAGTAGCGAGCGATTTCAAAGAGTCGTTCACTGCAACGATCGATGTGTCGGGTCGATGGAAAATCGGTCAGCAGTTCGGTGTAACTGTCCTGTGCCGGCGCGTATTTCTTCAGTTGGAACCGGGTCTCAGCCAGGAGAAATATGGCGTCCTCTCGAAACGCCGCCCGGGGATCAACCAGGTTCGGGTTGAGCTCATCTCCGAGACGACGATCCTTGTCGAGTTTCTTCAGAAACGTGTTGCGGGTGTGTTTCGAAAAATCGATATACCTGGCCGGCCCCTGGCCTTTCAAATCGATCAGCACCGCCTCGGCCTCCACGTGTCGGCCGGTCTCGGACAGCTTGATGGCTTGTTCTAATCTCAACCGCTCGGTGATCGTCGGGCCGTTGTCGGCATCCGGATGACGATCCGTATCGACCGTCGTGGCGTCTTTGAGTGTCGCAAGGGAACCAGTCAACGACGACTTGAGTGTGTCGAGGCCGCCGACCTGGATCGAACGACATCCTACGGATGTTCCCAGCAGGCAGGCCGCAACCAGGACCGCAGCGCGGCCGACTATCGATTTCATGGTCATCCCTGACATGATGGCAGACCGTTGCGGGGCGGCCGGTTGAAGTGACTCGAATCGGGCTCAGAGGGGTAGAAAACGGAGCATCTTGGGGCGTCGCTCCAAGACGTGACAGATCGCCGGCGTCACCACGCGACGCATCTCCTGGTACCGTTCCATCGGCAACTCGGAAAACTCGTCACTGGGATCCGCCAACCGCGTCAACACTGTCGCGGCCTCGATACTGATCGTGGGGGAATTGAACTCCGGTCTCTGGCAGTGTGAACAGATCAGGCCTCCCGAAGAGACCCAAAAGGCAAAATGTCGCTGGGATTGGGGATCAGAATTTACCAGGGTGTCGCACGACACACAGCGATCCAGGGCCGGCATCTGGCCGATTTCTCGCAGCAGGATCATCTCGAATCGCAACAGCACCGGACGTACGTCGACGTCCTCGGCAAGCCGCTGCAAAGCGAGCGTGGCCTGGTCATACAACTCCGGATGAGGGTCGTAGTCTTCTGTCAGCCCCGAAAGTAATTCGGCAATGTAGTAGCCTGCATAGAGTGTGTGAAGATTGCGGCCAGGCGGCCGGAATCGGGAGATCAGCTTGGCTTCTGTGAGGAGATCGAGGGCGTTGGTCGACTTGCGCAGGAACACTATCTGACACGTCGCGAGCAGGTCAAGAGCAGCCTCGAAGGGTCCCTTGAGCCGGCGTCCGCCCTTGGCCAACGCCGCCATTTTGCCGAAATCGCGAGAAAACAGCGTCACCACCCGACTGGTTTCACTGAAGTCCGCCACGCGGATGATCATCGC
Source organism: uncultured Planctomycetaceae bacterium (assembly GCA_963933195.1). Taxonomy (GTDB): domain Bacteria; phylum Planctomycetota; class Planctomycetia; order Planctomycetales; family Planctomycetaceae; genus UBA8437. The sequence continues at coordinate 10,815 of CAWVUS010000007.1, read as the reverse complement.
TTCGGTCTTTTCCATGAACGACTCCGGGGACAGATCTAGCACAATCGGCCGTTCGCGGGAATCCGTGCTACACTTCCATCGGGCCGCAGCACTCGCTGGACTTCCGTTGATGACCAACCCGACCACCACCCGTTCTGCCGTGTCGCTGTCCGTGTCAAAACGAGACCGGATCCTGGCGCAGGTGGCCAGTTGGACAGTCCAGCAAGGGGTGGCTGTCGACGTGATGGCCGAGACGATTCGCCGGGCTGTCATCCTCGCGCTGCTGGAAGCCCGATGCCCCGGGCTCCCCCATCCCGAATTCGCCGGAACCGCACGACTCCCTCACGACATCGCCGAGACACTCAACCAGTGCTACGGCGAGACCGAAACGGGACTGTTGGCCCAGGGCCTGCTGGAATGGGAAGTCCGCGACGCATCCTCGGGTGATCACGAAATTCCCCTCGCCGAAACCGGGCTTCCGCTGGTGTTGGCTCGAGCAACAACGGCACGCCGTAACCGCGGTGCCTATTTCACTCCCCGCCCCCTGGTCACAACCCTGGTCACCGCTGCACTGGCGCCCTGGAGAAACAATCCGGAACAGCTCCTGCAGCTCAAGATTCTCGACCCCTCCTGTGGGGACGGCCGGTTCCTGGTCGAGGTGGCTCGCCAGGTTTGGCTGGAACTTGAACCTCCCGGACACCCCGACCCGGCGCTCCGTCGAGAGGTGATCGGCAATTGCCTGTTCGGGATCGACCTCGACCCGCTGGCCGTGTGCCAGGCCCGTACCGCTCTCTGGCAGGCCGCCGCACTTCCGGAAGAGCCGCCCGCAACACTGACGTCTCACCTGGTCACCGCCGATGGCCTGCTCGACCCCTCCCCCGGAAACACCGCGCGGTTTGACCTGGTGATCGGCAACCCCCCCTTCGGATCGTTTTCCGGTCGCCAGGCGTTGTCGATCGACCGCGAACTCAGAACTCGTTATCTCCAGCAATGGGGTGGAAGCGGTTGGGACACTCTCCATGGAATGTTCGTCCAACGAGGCCTGGAGCTGGCCGAGCACACCCTCGCGCTGGTTCTCCCCACCCAGGTCACTCACCTGGAAGGTTACGCTGACCTGAGAACGTCGATCAGCAACGCGATGTCGTTGCACGAGATCAATGACCATGGTGAATCGGTGTTCGAGGGCGAAGCCGTGACACCGGTGGTGACCATGATTGCGCGTCGTGACCGCGACGGCCGTGCCAGCTGGATCACGACACAACGTCGCGACTGGGTTGACCGGTTGCAAGAACGGGGCGAGAGCCTGGGTCGGCTGGTCGGTGATCCGGGAGTGCACACCGGAAACTGTGCGCGACAACTGGTGGTCGAAAACCCGCACGAGAAGGGTCGCTACGTCGACGTGCTCGAGGGCCGGCAGGTGCATCGCTGGCGGTGTGATCCACCAATCAAGAAATTGCGATTGGACTACCTGGCGAATGACGACGAGTACTTTTCGATCCGTCCACTGGAGACCTACCAGCGGGCACCATTCGTGATCCGCCAGACGGCACGCCATCCGATCGTCGGGCCCAAAAATACCACCGAGTACTTCCGCAACTCGTTGCTGGCTCTCTACGAACCCGACAACGGTTACGACATCCACTACGTCGTCGGACTCCTCAATTCGCGCCTGTTCCGATTCCTCTACACCACCGCGGTCCGGGAATCGGCCCAGTCGTCGTTTCCCCAGGTCAAGGTCCGCTCACTCCGGGATCTACCAGTCATCTGGCCGGATCGAGACGACCCGGTCCAGTGGGAGGCCTACGAGGTGATAGTTTCCACTGTGAAAACATTGCTCGACTTGTGCGATGAGCCCGAGGAGACCCGGCAAGCCGAAGGGGAGGAGTCCCTTCGCATCGACCGACTCGAACATCGCATCGAGGACTGCGTCCTGGCGATCTACGACCTTGACGAGGACGCTCGGGACGACGTGTTCTCGTCCGAGTGAAAGACCCGGGAACCAATCGGGGACACCGCGTTAACGCACAGGACCCATCCGACGAATCGGACGGGTCCTGAGACGCTCCGGCTCCGGATCAACTCGGTCGAGCCGATCCGGTCGAGTAACCTGGGTAGCGTGATCCGGCCTAGAAGACATCCAGCTTGAAGTGGTTGCCTCGATGGTAAGGCCGCTTCTTCTGGTAAAAGTTGTGCCAGCCGTCACGCATGACCGGGATCCGCCAGGTCGGCGAATACCGGTAGTAAAGGTGATTGAAGCTGCCCTGGGGCCGCTGGAAGTTGTGCGGATAGTAGACGTAGGGATAGTAGTAGAACCGTTTCCAGTCGGTCGGTTGTCCACCTCCGGCGGCTTCGGCAGGTGTGGAACTCAGCGAAGTGGCCAGTGCCACGACTGTGGCAACAAGCACGGCTGTCAGGATTGATCCTTGACGCATTGTCTCACTCTCCAAGTGACGCAGGTGCGCGCGCCTCACCGAGGCGTTCCCTTGCTGTATCGTCAGCCCAAAGACCGATACAACAGGAAACTTCGTCACAATCGTCGAAACCAGACCACGACCTGGCAGAGGGGGTTGCCGGTTCCAACAGGTCAAGATAGGCTTCCGCCGTCGAAACAAAGGCACCGAAGATGCAATTTCGCCCCCGGAAATACCGGCCAGCAGGCGTCCAGTATCGGACCCGCCGGGACACATCACCGTTTGCTCCGAATCCCCGCTCGTTCGGATACGTGGTGTTGCTGCTGTCAGCGATCGGCGCGGTCCATGCAGCCGACAAGACGCCCACGCCCCCTACGCCGATTTCAGTCTCCGGGGTCAAACCGCATGTCGAATGGCTCGCCGATCCGGCACGCCGCGGCCGCTCGGGGGAATCAGCCCGGGAATCGGCCAACTACCTCCGCGACCACTTCCGTCGCCTGAAACTGAAGCCGCTCTTTGGCGACAGCTACTTCCAGCCCTTGCCCGGACGCGCGGACGAGAAACAAAAAGCACCTCGCACGATTGGTCAAAACGTCGGGGCCGTTCTGCCCGGTCGCAAGTCCGATGAAATTGTGATTCTCAGTGCGCACTACGATCACCTGGGTGTCAGCAAGAATTCGGTCTACCCCGGTGCTGACGACAACGCGAGTGGAGTGGCGTTGATGCTCGAAATCGCCCGTCACCTCGCCAACCGCAAGACACCTCCGGAACGCACCATCGCGTTCGTCGGCTTCGATCTCGAGGAACGACTCCTGTGGGGATCACGGTGGTTCGCCGCTCACCCTCCCTGGCCACTGGAACGAGTGAAACTGTTCATCACCGCCGACATGGTCGGTCGGTCACTGGGCAATCTGCCGCTTCCCACCGTTTTTTGCCTGGGCAGCGAACACGCTCCACAACTCCGCACGGTGCTCGATCGGGTGGGCTCACCGCGTGGGCTGGAAGTGGCCCGGCTTGGTGCCGACCTGGTCGGAACCCGCAGTGACTACGGCCCCTTTCGTGACCGCAAGGTGCCGTTCCTGTTCTTCTCGACCGGCGAACACCCCGACTACCACACACCCCGCGACACGCCCGAAAAGGTCGACTTCCCCAAGCTGGCCCGCATCACCAACCTCGTGCTCGCAATACTGACAGAGGTGGCCGATGGACGAGCCGATCCGGAATGGGTCGACAAGGTCCAACTCGGCCTCGACGAACCCAGGGCGTTGCACCGGATCACGTCCTTGATGATGGAGGAGGAACGCCTGAAAGGACTGACCGACCTCCAGAAACTGCTGGTCAGCACCACCCGCAACAAGTGTCGCCAGATCCTCGACGCCGGCAAGATCACCGCCGATGACCGCAAGTGGCTGGTTCGTGCCAGTGCTTTACTACTCTTCTCGGTCTTCTGAGTGACCCGGCTCATTCCTGCGGGTCATACGATCCAGTAGCAACACGACGACAAAACCGGCCGACATCAGGACCGCTGGGATCATTCCACCTTCCAGGTCCCGATTGCCAAACGGCCACAACACCCGCAGCGAACCGCACATCGCACCACACAACACCGCCAGGGTCGTCTCTCGAAAACTGGCCAACAGCCATCGCAGCAGCTTGCTGAAACCAATCAGCCCGACCAGGCATCCGCCCGCAAACACCGCGAGCACCAGCAGCGATTCCGAGGTGGCCTGGCCATGGACCACATCGGAGATGAGTCCGATGATCCGGTCGTACTGGCCCAGCACCTTCAGCAGGAAAGCTCCACTGACGCCTGGCAGGATCATCGCGCAAATGGAGATCGCCCCACTGAAGAACACGAACCACTTGCTTCCAACCGGATCGACCGTTTCCGAGGGAACGCCGACCACCAGGAAGGTCACGACGATAGCCGCCACCATCCCGGCAACTCGACGTCCATTCCAGTTGCCGATTGACCGGGTGACCACCAGGCACGATCCCGCGACCAAACCGAAGAATACCGCGTTGACACCCGACGGATGGTCCTGCAGCAACACCTTCATCACCGACGCCAGGGCCAGGATCCCTCCGGCGATGCCCACGCCCAGCGTCAACAGGAATCCCAGGTCAATCCGGCCAGCCGCCTCGCGCCAACGACGCCGAAACACCTGCCCCGCCAGGGTGTTGTCACACCGGCTGATGGCCGTCACCAGTCGATCGTAGATTCCCAGGACCATCGCCACGGTGCCGCCGGAAACACCGGGAATCGTGTCGGCAATACCCATCAACAGACCGGCGGCCAACTGCCCCACTTTCGCTCTGAACAATGACGGACGTGGCTTCATCAACGGTCCCGAGATAGACGCAACGGGCTTGCCCGACCGGAGGCAACGCCCGAGAATAGAACCACGGTGCACGGCCTGAGCGGGCGTGCATGGTAGTGGCAGCGCCGCTGGGCGCGAAGAGGAGCGAAAAGGAGGAACAGGTCATCAAGGGTCCCGGAATCAGGCTCGATCTAGACGTGCGACGCGTCTGGCGCTGTCCCCAATGCCAGCGTGTCCTGAAAACGGCTGGGCACATCACCAGCCGGCGTTGCCCCATCGATGGTGAGTTCATGCAACTCGACGACAGTGCCCAGCGAGCTACCAGGCGATTCAGCTTTCCACCCATCACGATCGACCAGGTCGACGAAGTGGAGGACATGGTCGACGGCGAACACCCCGCCACTGAACAACCAATCGACGATGATGATCGACCGCGGAAACAGTCTCGGAAACAAAAACGTCGACAACGACGGGATCCTGATGATGACCACGAGGACCTGAACGACTCCGAGCCAACTTCCGACCAGGAGGACGGGTCGCCCGAGACAACCTCGCCGCCACCATCGCCGGATGACGAGCCGGATACGGACACAGAAGACCAGCCGAGCCGGGAAACGTGAGCCGGACACGGCCGGGTAATGGATTGGCAGTCGAGGCGGCGGACATCGAGATCCGTGGCGCCCGCGAACACAATCTCCGTAATGTCAGCCTCACGCTGCCGCGCAACCAGCTGATCGTGATGACGGGCGTGAGCGGATCGGGGAAAAGTTCTCTGGCATTTGACACGCTTTACGCGGAGGGCCAACGACGTTACGTCGAAAGCCTCTCGAGCTACGCACGCCAGTTCCTCGGGCAACTGCCCAAGCCGGATGTCGACCGGGTCAGCGGATTGGCCCCGTCAATCTCGATCCAGCAAAAGTCGGCCAGCCGGAACCCGCGGAGTACCGTGGGAACCATCACCGAGATCCAGGACTATCTCCGTGTCCTGTTCGCCCGGGTCGGTCGGCCAGGTTGTGCCCGTTGCGGTCGCGAGATCCAGGCCCAGACGACCGAGCAGATCGTCGAGTCGATTGGTGGACTGCCAACGGGAACTCGCTTCAGCATCCTGGCCCCGTTGATTCAACAGCAAAAGGGCGAGTACCGCGACCTGTTCGACGACCTGTTGAAACAGGGATTTGTCCGGGCTCGCGTCGACGGCGAAATCGTCTCGTTGACCGAAAACCTCGGACTCGACCGCCAGATGCGGCACACCATCGAACTGGTCATCGACCGACTGTCGTCGGGCCGTGGAGGTCGCTCACGATTGGCAGAAGCAGTTCAGACCGCCCTGAGACTTGGGGCGGGAACGCTGCTACTGGCCGTCGCAACCGACAGCGGAACCGTTCCCGGTCAAGATTCTCCCAGGACCAGCACGTCAACCGAAAAGCTCTACAGCTCGCTCTACGCCTGCTCGGATTGTGGAATCAGCTACGAGCCTCCCACCCCACAGCTGTTCAGCTTCAACAGCCCAATGGGCATGTGCCTGGATTGCAACGGGCTCGGCAGGCGGCACGAGTTTCTTCCGGACCAGCTGGTCACTCAACCGGGCAAGTCCCTGTGGACTGGTGCCATCGGATTACTGGGGGCTGTCCGGCGCATCGGCCGCTGGCGGAGACACATTTACCAGGGGGCCGCAGCAGCCATCGAGACCGATCTCGGACTCGAACCCGATTCAGTATTGAAAACGCCCTGGAAAAACCTCTGCGAGGAGTCTCGACGGCTGATCCTTCACGGAACCGGCGACCGTCATATCACCTTCTCCTGGCGCTACCGTGGTGGGGTCTGGAAGCACGGCGGCACGTTTGACGGCGTGATCCCCAAGCTGCTCGAGTCGTACCACAAGACAAACAACCCCATGCGACGGAGGCAATTGGAGAAGTCGATGCAGTTCGCCAACTGCTCGACCTGCCACGGAACACGGCTCAACCAACAAGCCCAGGCCGTCACGATCACCACGGCCGACAACCACTTCGGTCGGACAATCGCCCGTCGACGTCGCAGCCTGCCGGAAGTCTGCGGGCTGTCAATCGGCGAGGCGGCTGCGTTCTTCGAGGACATCGAACTCGACACAACCGGCCAACTGATCGCAGTCGATGTGCTCAAGGAAATCCGAGCCCGACTTGGCTTCCTGCTCCGCTGTGGACTCGACTATCTCGCCCTGGACCGATCCGCCCCGACACTCTCCGGCGGCGAAACCCAGCGAATCCGCCTGGCCGGACAAATCGGCAGCGGACTGGTCGGTGTCGTCTACGTCCTGGATGAACCCTCGATCGGGCTCCACCCACGCGACAACCAATTGCTACTGGAGAGCCTTGCCGATCTGCGGGACCAGGGCAACACCGTGATCGTGGTCGAACACGACGAGGAAACGATACGGGCGGCCGACCACATTGTCGATTTCGGACCCGGTCCGGGAATTCGTGGTGGCCGCGTGGTGGCCGAGGGATCGGTACGAGAGGTCGAGACGAACCGGCACAGCGTGACGGGACGGTACCTCAGCGGAGTCGATTCGATCCCGGTCCCACAACAGCGACGGGCCATCGGCAAGGATCGCCTGACGGTCAAGGCCGCACGACACAACAATCTCCGCGGCATCAACGTCCCGATCCCGCTGAAAGCCTTCGTCTGTATCACCGGGGTCAGCGGATCGGGCAAGAGCTCACTGGCCAACGACATCCTCTGGCAAGTGCTCAACCGCGAACTCAACTCCGGCAAGGGCGAGCCTGGTTCACATCGCGCGGTCTCCGGAGTCGAGCATCTCGATCGGGCCATCAACATCGACCAGGCACCCATCGGTCGTACACCACGCTCCAATCCCGCCACGTACGTCAAGCTGCTCGACGGCATTCGTGACCTCTACAGCAAGCTGCCCGAGGCACGGGCACGCGGCTACAAGCCGGGGCGATTCAGCTTCAACGTCAAGGGCGGCCGGTGTGAAGCGTGCGAGGGGTATGGGGCGACCCGGCTCGAGATGGACTTCCTGGCCGACATCTGGGTCACCTGCCCGGTCTGCGAGGGCCGACGATTCCACCACGAGACGCTGGAGGTCAGATTCCGAACGAAGAACATCGCCGAAGTTCTCGAGATGGACGTGCAGGAAGCTCTCGAGCATTTTCGCAATCACCCAAAGGTGTCGCGTCTGCTCGGCACGCTCCGCGAAGTGGGACTCGATTATCTCAAACTCGGACAACCCTCCCCGACCCTCTCCGGGGGTGAGGCCCAGCGCATCAAGCTGGCCCGAGAACTGGGCAAGCGATCGACCGGAAACACCATCTACCTGCTCGACGAACCCACCACCGGCCTGCACTTCGCCGACATCAGCAAGCTGCTGGACGTGTTGCACGGTTTCGTCGACGAAGGAAACACCGTGCTGGTGGTCGAACACAATCTCGACGTTGTCAAAACCGCAGACTGGGTGATCGACCTGGGCCCCGAGGGCGGAGCCGGCGGTGGACGGGTCGTGGCAGCCGGTCCGCCCGAGACCATTGCTGCCTGTCCGGATTCTCACACCGGACACGCACTCGCCCCGTTGCTTTCCGCGACCAACGGCCGCTCCCGACAACACGGCAAAGGCACGGCTCCACGAAAGGCAACATCCCGACCCCGGCGGAAACCATCAACAGAAATCGTGGTTCGTGGTGCCGCCCAGCACAACCTCAAGAACGTCAACCTGAAGATTCCTCGCAACCAGTTCAGCGTCTTTTGCGGACCCAGCGGCAGCGGCAAATCGTCACTGGCGATGGACACGTTGTACGCCGAGGGACAACGCCGCTACGTCGAAAGCCTCTCGGCCTACGCGCGGCAGTTCCTCGGCCAGATGCCCAAGCCGCGAGTCGAGCAGGTCCAGGGGCTCTCGCCGGCGATCGCCATTGAACAAAAGAACACCGGGACCACGCCCCGGTCGACCGTCGGCACGGTGACCGAGATTTACGACTACCTGCGAGTGCTGTTCACCCGGCTGGGCACCCGCGTCTGTCCGGCATGTGAGATCCCCATCAGCCGGCAGACGACCGACGAGGTGATTGCACGGGTTCGTGACCTGCCTGCCGGTGACCGTGTCCTGATCCTCGCTCCCCAGGAAATCCGTGTCGGGCAGGACTACCAGGGATTGTGGCGATCACTTCAGGAGGACGGTTTTCGACGAGTCCGCATCGACGGGACAACCTGCCGGATCGAGGAGGTCCCCGAGATTGACCGCCGGCGACGGCACACTGTCGAGGTTGTCGTCGACCGGATCACGCCCGGGAAAACATCGCGGACCCGTGTGGCTGACAGTGTCGAAATGGCCCTGGGACTGGGCCGGGGCGAGATGAGGATAGCCACCGAGAATCCCCAGCGAGAGGAACCCGACTGGGTCGTCGAACCATTCAGCCTGCACGCAGCGTGCGAGAATTGTGGGATCAGCTTCGAGGAATTGACTCCCAATCACTTTTCCTTCAACAGTTCACTGGGCTGGTGCATCGGGTGCGAGGGCCTGGGGATCGAGCAGGGCACCAACCTGGCCGCCCTGGTCGCCGACGACTCCAAGACAATCGACCAGGGCGCGATCGCCGCCTGGCCCGACCCGACCACCGTGCCACTGTTCAGCAAAGTGCTCGACGGCCTGGACCGTGAATTCGGCCTGCCACGGGATGTCCCATTCTCGAAACTGCCTTCAGCCACCCGCCGGCTGGTGCTCTACGGTAGCGGTGAACGATGGTTCCCGGTCCACCTGCCCGAGGGCGGCACCGTTTCGATGCAGTACAAGGGGCTGTACCCGGCGATCGAGGAAGCCTCGCGTGTTTCAAGGAGCTACCGCAACCGGTTGCTGGACCTCGTCGGCGAGGTCGACTGTTCGGCCTGTAGTGGCCACCGGCTGCGTCCCGACGTGGCAGCCGTGCAACTCTCCGGCCACACCATCGGGTCCCTGGGCGCGCTGCCGCTCGACAAGGCGCTTGGTGTTCTCAAAAACATCAGGCTGAACCGGGACCAGAAGAAAATCGCCGGCGACTTGCTGCGGGAAGCGACCAGCCGATTGAAATTCCTGGTCGACGTGGGACTGGACTACCTGTCCCTGGACCGCCCCTTCCCAACCCTGTCCGGTGGAGAGAGTCAAAGAATCCGGCTGGCCGGGCAGGTGGGCCGTGCCTTGACCGGCGTGCTGTATGTTCTTGATGAACCCACCATCGGCCTGCACCCCCGGGACAATCGCCGACTGCTCGGGGCACTCGAACGACTGCGTGATCTTGGCAACACACTGGTGGTGGTCGAACACGATCGCGAGGTGCTGGAGACGGCCGATCGTCTTGTCGATTTTGGACCCGCGGCCGGGCGACACGGAGGCCGTGTCGTCGCACAGGGGTCACCCGACGAACTGGCCGACAAGGCCCGGTCACTGACCGGAAAGTTTCTCTCGAATCGTCGCGAGATTTCGATTCCCGACACCCGGAGAATGCCTCCGGCCGAATCGGCTACCACTGACCCACCCGGTGGCAGCTGGCTGGAACTCGACGGGGCACGACAGAACAACCTCGACAATGTCCGGCTCAGGATTCCACTGGGAACACTGACCTGCATCACCGGAGTCAGCGGGTCGGGAAAAAGTTCACTGATCGAGGACACTCTCGCCAGGGCCGTGACTCGACAGTTGCACCGCACCGGCGATCCTCCGGGACCATTCGATGCCCTGCGGGGCGTCGAACATCTCAACAAGGTGATCGTCGTCGACCAGCAACCCCTGGGAAACACGCCCAAATCCAATCCCGGGACCTACACCGGCGTTTTTGACGAGATCCGCGAGTTGTTCACGCGGTTGCCGGAGGCCAAGGTGCGGGGCTACCGGCCTGGGCGGTTCAGTTTCAACCGGGCCGGGGGTCGATGTGAATCGTGCGAGGGAAACGGGCAAAAGTGCATCGAGATGCACTTCCTTCCGGATGTTTGGGTCGAGTGCGACGAGTGCCACGGTCGACGGTACAACACCGAGACGCTGGCGGTGACCTACCACGGCCACACGATCGCCGACGTGCTCGACATGCCCATCGGCGATGCACTGGCGCTGTTCGAAAATATCCCGCGGATCCGGGCTC
>CAWVUS010000006.1:0-47803 GCA_963933195.1 uncultured Planctomycetaceae bacterium | reverse complement strand
CCGCGTCCTGCCCGATGATCACCTTGTGCAGTTCCTCCTTCATCACCTCGCGGTGACGCCGGAACTTCTCGAGCAGTTCATCAAAATCGCGTTGGTCGGTCATGGAACAAGTGGCTGATTGAAAAGAGTCGAATCCAGGAGAGAACCGTTGGCGGGGACGACCCGTGTTGACCGCAAAGCGAGGGCACCAGAAGATGGGGACGCCCATGCCGGGACATCATGGACACCATCCCTGCGGAGAGTCAATCGAGGACATGCCGAGACTGCCGTCGATCCCAGTCATCCTGCTAATCATTTCGCTCGCCTGGCACCCGTCACCGGCCACCGCAGCGGATCTGACGGCCGAATCGGTACTGCAGTCCATCGGGCGGTCCCAGAGATTCCTGCTGGGACTCCAGGCGGCCAACGGCAAATGGTCGTCCCGGGTCCGCCGCCAGAACGATGTCGGGGTCACCAGCCTCGTGCTACTGGCACTGCTGAACTCGGGAATGACCATCGAGGACGAGCCCATCAAGCGAGCGCTCGAGTTCCTGAGGGGGCCCGACGCCGATCCAACCGAGACCTACGAGATCTCTCTGAAAATCAGCGCCCTGGCCACCGCCAAGGATGGTCGACGAGACCGGGGTCGCATCCAGACTCTCGCCGACCAACTTCAGAAGGGACAGATCTCGGTGGGTCCCAATTCCGGACTGTGGGGATATTCCTTCCAGGGTCCCGATATTGGTGGTGGCGATCGCAGCAACGGACAGTTCGCCATTCTCGGTCTTCGCGACGCCGCTCACGCCGGCGCACTGGTCGACCGTCGAGTCTGGCAAAGAACACGCGCTCACTGGCTCAGGGCCCAGAACGGAGACGGGGGCTGGTCCTACAATCGCGAGGGAGGTGCCCTGGGCAGCAGTGGCAGCATGACCGTGGCCGGCATCGCCACGTTGCAGATCACCAGTGGCATGCTCCGTGACGAAAAAGACCTTCTCCCCAACGGCCAACCTCGCTGCTGTGAACCGGTCACCGAGGACCGGCAGCTTGACCGGGCCCTGGCCTGGATGGGCCGGCATTTCTCCGTCGGTTCCAACCCCGGCGGCCGCAGTTGGCTGTTCTATTACCTCTATGGCATGGAACGGGCCGGACGACTCTCCGGACGACGATTCTTCGGCAACCACGACTGGTACCGCGAAGGAGCACACTACCTGATCAACGGTCAGAACCAGCGAAACGGCAGTTGGAGTTCGGCCGGGATCGAGAGCGACGAGGTGATCGCCACCAGCTTCGGACTGCTGTTCCTCTCCAAGGGGCTGGCACCCGTCCTGGTCAACAAGCTGCAATTCGGAAAAAACACGGACTGGAACCAGCACCGTGACGACGCCCGCAACCTTGTTGAACATATCACCGGGCTCCCCAAGTGGCCCAAGTTGATGACCTGGCAGGTCGTCGACATCAACCGGCTGAAGGGTCCCGAGGGAGTCCGCAGCCTGTTGCAGGGTTCGGTACAGATGATGTCCGGTCGCGACGTCCCACAACTCGACGTCCAGCAGATCGGCATTCTCCGGAAGTATCTCGACCAGGGAGGTTTCCTGTTCGCCGTCAACTGCTGCCAGGGCGCCGGCTTCCACGACGGAATGTTTCAACTCGTCAAGAAACTCTATCCCGGCGGCGAGGCCCGCTTGAAACCGCTGTCACCCAATCACCCCGTCTATCGCAGCGAATACCTGTTCACCGATCCCGAGAGCGTCAAGCTCTACGGCGTCGATTTCGGCTGCCGCACCGTGATCATCTTCACTCCCGAAGACCTCTCCTGCCTCTGGAACAAGTGGATGAAGCAGGACCCGCCGGACCGGCCGGTCGGGCTGAAAACGATGATCATCCGGGCCATGAAGATTGGCGTGAACGTGATTGCCTACGCCACGGGACGGGAACCCCCCAACAAGCTCGACCAGCAGAAACTGGCCGAGCAGGGCGGTGTCGAGGATCGTGTGGCACGCGGCCTGTTGAAAGTGCCCAAGTTGCGTCACGCGGGAGGCTACAACGACGCACCACTGGCCATCCGGAACCTGCTACTGGCCGTCAATCGCAGCTTCCCACGTACCGCCTCCACCCGCACGCTCGAACTGCCGGCCACCGACCCCGCCCTGTTCCGTTACCCCGTTGTCTTCATGCATGGTCGTAACCGCTTCGATTTTTCCGCTGGCGAAACCAAGCAGTTGCGGACCTATCTCAAAAACGGTGGGCTGCTGTTCGCCGACGCGATCTGCGGTGCCAAGCCTTTTGACAAGAGCTTCCGACGGATGGTCGGCCAGCTCTATCCGGACGCGAAACTCGAACGAATCCCGGCCGACCACGAAATGTTCCGGCTTGAACTCGGCTACGACATCCGCAAGGTCAAACGGCGAGTGGTTCCCGCCGGTGGAGCGGGAAACAAGGCACTGGCGACGGAAATCCGCGAGGGAGAACCGATGCTCGAGGGCCTGAGAGTCGACGGACGCTACGTCGTGATCTACAGCCGCCATGACCTGAGCTGCGCACTCCAGCGACAATCCTCGGTCGCCTGCACCGGCTACGTCACCCGTGACGCAGTCCGAATCGGAGTCAACGTGATTCTCTACGCCATGATCCAGGACGCTGCCCACCGCAAGCGGTTCCAGGACCTCAGCCAGGTCACCGCATTGCGACGACGGTTGTTCACCCGTAACCGCTGAGCCCACCGCGATCGGCTCACTCGACCACCAGCCGGGGATCCAGCCACGCCGCGTGATCGCCCACGTCGGCCCGACGACCATAGTCAACCACCAGCGTCAGTTTCCTGGCACCGGCCAAGTCGACGGGCCCGAGTTTTCGAGGTTTCCGACCACCGCGAACCGGGCCACTGCTCCAGACCGATCGTCCATCCACCAGCACCCGAAACACCACGTCACCGCTGTCGCCGGCCGTGTCGTCGATTGCCACCCGGGAACAAAACCAGCGGTGACGCCCATCAAGCGGCCAGGTCATCCGTGTTCGGCTGGTCATTCCCAGCCCGCTGGCCGACCAACGGCCGCCCACCTCCAGCGGACCGCCGCCGATCGAACCATCAATCACCGGTGGCCGAACCGTGCCCAGGAACGGCGTGTGCACCGCCCGTTCCGGCGTCCTCGTGGTCAACCGCAAAATCTCATCACCGAAAAACTGCACGCTGCGAATCACCGGAAGTGGAACCCTGACGTGAGCCTTCCCGGCGACGGCCGCTCCGACCACCTCGATCCCGGGAAACTCCAGCCCGATCAACCGGTTCTCGCCGGAGATTGGCCGTGTCGCCGTCAACCGCGACCCGTCAGAAAACGCGATTCGAACATGACGGGTCGGCCGCCGGACCATCACCTGCAGATCAGGATTCACCAGCAACGTCGCCACCGACTGTCTCGCCACCCGGCGAGTCCCTACGGCAGTTGTCAACTCGACCATTTCGGCACCAACACTCTTCAATTCACCGACCAGGCGATCACCGCCCCGCAACAACAATTCGTCGGCCGACCGCCCACCACGATCGATGTCCGGCCTGCGACCGATCCGCGAGGCCGCTCGTGGCGCGAACAGCACGGCCCGAACATGCTCGAGCGGAACTCGGAACACGGTGGGCCGGGCGAGAACGTCCCAGCGAGCCACCACGTACTCCAGGTCGATCGTCTGCACCCGACATCTCAGACGATCGCCACCGACCAGCAACACTTCGTCGGTTCCGGGTCGCCGCCCGCCCACCTTTTTTCGTGTGCTCGCGAACCGGTCCCATCTCACGATCCGTTCAACCGGGACCCTTTGACGATCCACCAGTACCACGTCGCGACGGAACTCGACGAGACGGCCCTCGATCGACTCACCATCAATCAACTCGAATTGGTCACGAGATTCCGACTGATCGTCTGCGACCAGGGCCAACGGGATAGCCAGCAGACCGACGGAGATCATCCAGGCCGATGCGTGCATCCTCTCACCTCGTGCCCCGCCTCTCACGTCACCGCTGGAAGATCGGCAGGTAGTTGTTGGGGGCCTGTAGGATTAACAATGCCATTGCCGTGCCGTAATGGTCGCATGTTCGATCACGCCAGCCACCCCCGGGTTGCTGGGTCCGGACAAGGTGATCGCGGATCAGGGGGTACCACCGCGACCAGGTCTCACCACCAGCCTGGAAGGCGGCCTGGACGGCGTAATAGTGTCCATAGAGAAAGTGGTCCGGGGCCCGGGACGCGACCTCCGGTGTTGCCGCGAATCGCGACAAGAAAGCCAACCCCCGTTCGATCTCGGGCCCCTCGTAGATGCCAGCGCTGGAGAGTGCCACCAGTCCCGCCGCCGTCACTGGGAACAGGCTTTGGCGACGCGCCGGCATGTAGCGAAAGCCGCCATCAGAATTCTGGCAACGGCGGACAAACCCCGTGCACTTCTCGATCGTCTCCCGACGGACGGCAATCCCGGCATTCCGCGCGGCACGCAACGCCATCACCTGGCACACGGTCACCGAGAGGTCCGCGTACTCCACACCTCCTGGCTCATACCTCCAACCTCCCTCGTCATTTTGAGACCGCACGATCAAGGCCACCGATCGGGACAGCACGTTTCTCAGCTTCGCCCGGACTCGTGTCCGGGTCTCCATTCCGTGGACCTCGGCCAAAAACAGGGTGGCAAATCCATGACCGTACATCGGGCCGTGTGACACGTGGGGCTCATTGATGATGTACCCACTGGGTCGAGCCGACTCGATCAGCATGTCAACGGTTCGACTGACCTGGCTGCCGTATCGCCCCCGGCCCGGCGTGTGACCACCGGCCAGGAAAGCCAGTCCCGAGAGCGAACTGACGGCCACGTTGTGCGAGAACTGCTTGCCGGTTCCAAATGATCCGTCTGGATGTTGTCGGGAAGCCAGGAAGGCCAGGCCCGTCCGGATCGCGCGGTCGGCCTCGGGCGTGACCACGCCACGCGTGACCGCCGGCGGACGTGGTTTCGATTGGGCAGACGCCGTCGACAGTGGGACCAGCAGCAACAGGCACAACAGCACCAGCCGCCGGATCAGTCGGGCACAATCCTGGGCAACAGCGGTGCCGAGGGACTGGATTTCGGAGCCATTCCGGGCAGGGGCGGCAGCCAGAAGGACCGAGGACGGGTGCCACCGTGAGCGGCCCGCTGTTCCATCGCCCGACGGGCCTCGGTCCGTGGAACCGACATTCCCGGCGGACGGGGACCACCCACCGGACCCAATTCGGCGTTGGGAAATGGATCGTGAAACTCGAAGCTGTGCCGCTCCGCCTTCGGGTGACGTGGCCTCGGCTGAGGCATGCGGGTGTTCTGGTTGATCAGGCAGCCGGACAGCAGCACCGGCAGCACCACCATCAGGCGGTTCGTCAAATCGGTCACGCGTCGTCGCATCCCGCCCTCCGGCACCAGCTCGATCGCCTCTGGCCGTTCGCGCGGGATTGTAGCCTCGTGGCCAGCCAGGGCCTAGACGACTTGTGCCATTCACGGAGTCTTCTCGTCAGACTGCTTCACGCAGACCAGGTGCCTGGTCGTCCTCAGGAAGAAGCGATTCTGAGAAATCGCCGGCGACGCAAAGACACTCTCGCCAATCGGATTCCTCGACAATTCCTCGTACCGATCGCCGCCACCACGGATCACCAGCGTGACACCGGACTCGTTGACCCAGTAGATCCGGTTTCCGGCAGCAACCGGTGAGGCCGTGAAACCGCCACCGAACCTCTTCTGCCACACCGATTTGCCCGTCGTTGTGTCCAGGCACGTCGCGATCCCCGCGTCGGTCACAAGGTAGTACCTCTTGCCAACAACGATCGCCGAAGGCACAAAGGGCGACCCGCGGGAATTTTTCCACTCGACATGAGTGCTGGTCACGTCGCCCCGGCCACCCGGACGGATCCGCATCGACGGACCACTCGGGCCACTGACCACATACAAACGCCCATCGATGAACAGGGGCGTCGGAATGCACTCACGACGCATCTCACCGGCCGACCACAACGCCTGGCCACTCCCCGGATCGAAGGACTCCACCCGTTGAGATCCACAAACGATCAACTCGTGACGGCCGTTTGACAGGCGGATCAGCTGCGGAGAACTCCAGGACAACCACCGCCCCGGACGGTCCACCTTCCAGCGATTCGCCCCCGTCTTGCAGTCCAGGGCCACCAGGTAACTGTCACCATAATGGTCAACCTGCAGCAACAGCGTGCCACGATACAGGACCGGTGAACTTGACGCGGCGAACCGGTTTTCAATGACGCCGTACTCGCCTGATAGCGATCGGTGCCAGGTCAGGTGACCCGTCGCCGCTTCCAGGCAAAACACATCACCGGTGCCAAAAAAGGCCCAGACATGACGCCCATCGGTCACTGGCGATGGGCTGGCCATGCTGCTCTTGTTGCCGTGGTACCGGGTCGGTGCGGTTCCCCACAACCGCTGCTGCCAATGGACTTCGCCAGTGTCGCGATCCAGGCAGATCACATGCAGGTTGGCCAGGCTCTTGCCATCCGAGGCGGTGACAAAGACACGGTTGTCAAAGATGATCGGATTGGAAATTCCCGATCCAGGCAGGGGAGTTTTCCAGGCAACGTTTGACTCGGCCGACCACTTGACCGGCACCCCGGTATCGGCACTGACACCGTTGCGCGACGGTCCCCGCCAGCCCGACCAGTTCTCGGCCCGGACCACGCCGGTGACCGCTGAAATCACGACCAACACCGTGAGCCAATCACGGACATTGCAGAAGGCATTCCTCATCGATTCAACTCCCTGGAATTCGCCGCGTTCTTCTCGGGCACTGCCGGCAAACCGTTGGTGACCCCCACGCCACCGCCCTGGGCATCACAGATCCTCAACTGCATCGACCAGTTGTTGGGCACCGCGGGGTTCTTGTGTTGAGGCCCCTGGCACACCTTGACCAGCATCCTGTTGCGACCACGCTTCAGGCTCACGGTCGTGCGAAATCGATCGAGCCGTGTGCCATTGAGCCACTGCAGGCGTTTGAGGACCTGCTTGCCATTGAGCCAGATGGTCAGGTTGTCGTCCGCCCCGCAACGGATCTGGACCGTCTGCGAACGCGGAGACAGCACCTCGGTGTAGGCGTAACCGACCGCCTCCTTGACCGGGGCGATCGCCCGGATCAGGTTCGACTGCCCAAGCCGGTCGCTCGAATGGTGTCGCACCCACTTGATCTTGCCGCCTCCCTTGCCGTCATACGTGGCCGCCAGGTCGACCCCGGCAGCCACCTGCTTCTCGGGAGGCAGCACCAGTTCAAAACCACTCGTCCCGGGAGCATCAAAAGGGCCCAGCAGGTGCCAGTGCGTGACGAAACCCATGTGGGCCACCACGCTGACCTCCTGGCCGACTCCCTTCAACCTGTCAGCCGCCGTTCCAACCTGGCCGGGGCTGCGAGCCGATCGAAATGCCTTGCGGAATTCCGCGATCGCCGTGTCAGTTTGCCCCGCCTGCTTGGCCCGGTCTCCACGTGTCAACGCCGCGGCAACCGCGTCGTCTCGAAACTCGGGATCGTCGAGCATGCCGGGAATCAGGGCCCGTGTCGCGCCCGGCTCGAGTCGCTCGACCAGGTCGAGCACCAGTCGCCTGACACGCCCCTGCCGCTTGGGATTGGTGACGTAGGACCTGAGAAGCGACACGGGGAATTCTGGTGCCGGGTCCCGGGACAATTCGCGTCGAGTGATCGTCTCGAAAACCGTCCGGTACCAGTTGGCCGCCACGATGTTGTCGGTGTCCATGGCTTGCAGCAGCCGTGGCAAGAGTTCCAGGCCGTTACGAGACAGCCGCCGGGTTGCGGTTCCGGCCACCACCGATCCACGGCCACCCGGACCGGTACGAGCCACCGCCGCCAGGTCGTCATCGATTCCATCAGCCTTCGACACCGAAACCGACGGGCCGATCAAACAGCAGGCAAACAGGACCAACACCGACACACTCGAACGACTCACGCGTTGTGTTCGCAACATCACGACCCACCCTTGTTGATTGGCCACGTTTCGCACGGCCTGATCCTAAACTGGAATGGCCGAGCAGGGAAACCCGCAGGGTGATGGCTTCCTTTTCCTCACCGTCACCGGTAGCATCGCTGCCCAATTGCCTTCCGCGGCATCAAACGGGCTGGCTCCCATGACGACTCCCCGTGTTTGCGTTCTGCGTGCCCCAGGCACCAATTGCGATGTGGAAACCGCTTTTGCCTTCTCCTCGTGCGGAGCGGTGGCCGATCGGGTGCACCTGTTCCGTGTGCTCGAGGACCCGCGGTTGCTGGATGATTACCAGGTGCTGTGCATTCCCGGCGGTTTCAGTTACGGGGACGACATCGGTGCCGGGGTGATTTTTTCGAGCCAGTTGCGAGGACAACTCTCCGAGACCATCGGCCGCTTCCTGGCCGGTGACAAGCTGGCGTTGGGCATCTGCAACGGATTCCAGGTGCTGTTGAAGGCGGGGATCCTTCCGGGGGGCGGTGCGGAATGGCCGCCAGCCTGGGATGACGACCCCGAGAATCATGCGCCCGACGCCACCCTGACCTGGAACAACAACGGCAAGTACACCGCTCGCTGGGTCCGCCTGCAGGTCGTCTCGAAAACCAATGTCTTCCTGAAAGGCCTCGACCATATCGACATGCCCATCGCTCATGCCGAGGGGCGACTGGTTCCACGTGACGACCGCGTGTTGTCCGACTGGTTCGCCAATGACCAGGTCGGGCTCTGCTATCGGCACCGACCGGATGACGGGCAGCCCCAGGCCGACCCGGCTTCCGCTCCCTCGGCCAGCGATCCGCTGTTGCCCGAACCCCACAATCCGAATGGATCGGTTGCCAACATCGCGGGCCTGGGCGACCCCAGCGGCCGCGTGCTCGGGCTGATGCCCCACCCGGAACGCTTCCTGCACGCCACCCAACACCCTCGCTGGACCCGGCTGGGACTCACCGGCGAGGGCGCGGGACTGGCCGTGTTCCGCAACGCCGTCGAGTACTTCGAGTAGGAAGCCCCTCCTACAACACGCCCGCTCCAAAATCGGGAGGCTCGTGGTCGATCGATTCGGCCGCACTGGCATCCCGGGGTGCGTGAGGCGGAGCGGGTGTATCGGCCGCCGGTTCGATGCGTCCCGCGATCGCCGGAGACCCATCGGCCAACGCCGCGTAGCGGTCCTCGTCGTAGTCGTCGTAGGCGCAGATGTAGCCCGGCTCGTTTGCCTTGACCTGCTCTTCCCCGTATGCCTCGATCACCCGCAACTGGATCATCTCGCGACACGCCGTGTTGATCGGGTGCGCGATGTCGGCGTAGAGCTTGGCCCGACCATCGTCGCCCTTGAGCGCACGATCGTCAGAGAGCTTGGCACCGCACTGGTTGCAGAAGGTGCTACGGAGGTCGTTCTTCATGTTGCACTGCGGACACCGATCGGTGAGCTTCCGCGAGGGCATAGCCACGAAGGCCCCCTTGGTCCCCTGAATGATTTTCAGGTCCCGGATGACAAAACACTGATCGAAAGTGACCGAGCAAAACGCCAGTAGGCGCTCATGCGGATCAGCCATCAGCTTGATGCGAACTTCCGTGATCTCCACTGTTGTCCTCCTTGTCGCGGATCCTCAGCCTCCCCGCTGACCAGTGTTCGGTCTATCCAATCTCCTTCACGCCCGTGCCTGTACCGCCATAGCCCATGGTACCCCGCTTCCGCGAAGCCCCCGGGCGACGCGGCCAGCCAACCGGTGCGTGCCACACAGCCCAAAACAGGCCGTGCCACTTCCGGTCATCGCTGACGCCACCACGGGTTGGCCATCCAGTCGAGTGATCAGGTCGGTAACCTCCGGGTTCAATTGTGTCGCGGTCTGTTGCAGTGAATTGTGAAGACACCTCGAAGCGGCTTTGAGTCGGCCATCGATGAGCAATTCAACCAGCGGTCGGACCGAACGAGGCCGAGAACTGACCCGGCAATGCCGGAAAACCTCGGCCGTCGACAGACCACTCGCCGGTCGTGCCACGACAAACGACAACTCCAACGGACGATCGACCACCTGGATTTTCTCTCCGCGGCCCCTGCAGATCGCAGCCGGGACGCGACGGACGAAAAAAGACACGTCGCTGCCCAATTGGGCGGCCAGCGACAACAGCTCCTCGGGTGCCAGGCCCAGCTCCCACAGCCGGTCGAGCGCCACCAGGGCGGCCGCCGCATCGGTCGATCCACCCGCCAAACCCGCCGCCATCGGAATCCGCTTCCACAGGTGAATCGAAACACCCCGCGAGGTGCCCGAGTACTGCTGCAGAAGCTTCGCCGCACGGACGACGAGATTGTCATCACCTGTTGGCACCGCTTCAGCGCCGCCAAGCCGGCCATGACAATGCAGCCGAATCGCTGGTGTGGGTTCCTCCGTGAAACTCAGGGTGTCATGCAGCGAGATAGCAACCATGAGCGTTTCCAACTCATGGAATCCATCAGCTCGCTTGCCCAGGACTTCCAAGAACAGGTTCAACTTGGCCGGAGCGTGAACCCACAGAGCTGTACCGTCTTGACGGATCAGCATCGAGCTTCATGCTCCCCAAGACCACGCGTCACCCGAACCGATCGACCAGCCACACGGTTCAACACCAGGTTGGCTCTCCGACCGGAGTTTGTCGTGAGCGTTTAAGCAGTATGGGAAACTCCGTTTTCTCCCAATTTTCATGTGTCTCGCGGCCCATCTCCAACGGACCGCTTCAGCGGAGAACTCTACCCGGATTTCTCTTCACGAGTCAACCCCCCATCCCAGGACTCGCCATTGACCAACTCCCATCATCGGTTGCACGTGATCCACCACACCGGTCGCCTACTGCCCGCGAGACACCCACCGTGAATCCTCTCAGCCCGGGTCCACCGCAACTGGCCGTGCCCCGCCTTAGGACAATTGCGACTGTTCTCGTGACCCCGACACCAGGGCCAACGTTCCCAGGCCGTAAAAGGTGTACTCGACGTCCGCATCCGTGTCCCACGCCGCCCCCCGAAATCCGCCCGTGGGAAACTCCAACTCCTCGACGACAAACGCCTCGGCCCGATCGTTTTTCAGCACGCCGTCCAACTCCAGGTCCTGCACGGTCAACAACCCGGTGAAGGTCGACAGCCCATCACTGAAAGGAATCCTGGTATTGGCCAGGAAGCCGCCCTCGTCTCCACGCACCACCTTCAAGAACTCGCCCACGTCCTCGCGCAACTCCTCGTCCATTCCTCCGAGCATCACCAGCAACGCCACGGCGGCGGCCGTCGGGTTGGTGCCACTGCGCTTCATCGGCGCAATCTCTACAAAACCGCCGTCGTCACGCTGGCGGTCGTAGATGAACTGGATCATCCGATTCGGATCGGGAACACTCATTCCCAACAATTCGTAGGCCAGGGCGACCATGAAAGAATGGTACGTGCTTCCCAGTGCTCCCTCGGTCGTACGGGCGTAGCCGCCGTCAGCCGTCCGGGTGCTCTCCAGTGATCCGGCCACCGTCTCCACAAAACCCTCATCGGCTCCCGACAACGGATCGGGTCCACCGGCCAACTGCACCACCAGGCCGGTGTAGAGCCAACTGACCAGGTCAATGACCGACAACGCCTGGGACCGGCAGGCCAAAACGTACTGCCCGATCCGCTCGCACTCCCCGGAGCCCAGTCCGCCCAGCATGGACAATCCGCGAACGGCGAAACTGGTGTAGTAAAGATCCGAGTCACCCTCGCGACCACGGAATCCTCCATCGGGCAACTGCTGGGACAGCAGAAACTGGCGGTGACGTTCGCGGCGGTCGGAATCCAGTTCCGAAAGCCCCGTCGCCAGCCGATTGCTCAACCGCAACAGATACGGTTCGTTATTCGTCACGCCATCAAGGAGCCACCGCGGGCTTCCAGTCGTCGGTTCGAAATGGTGCCACGGGAATTCCAGCCGAATTGAACAGGTTGACAGCCGGATTGTCGCCAAAGGCATACCGCACCGCAATCGGGTCGGGCACCTCTCCGGACTGGACCACCATCGACTTGCCGTCAATTCGCGCCGTCGCCGGATGAAACACCTTGTCCGGGCCAGCCACGGCAAACCCCGTCACGCTGGCTCCCTGCTTGCCTCGCACGACGAGTTTTTCGCCCACGTGATCAAATTGCACCCGCACCCGAGAATCCTCGATCGTCACCGACCGCATCAACGGGCCCATGGGAACAATGTCCTTCTTGTATGTCATCGCGAGTGCCGCCTGGGCCAGCCGGTGCCCGACGGCCTGCTTGTTTTTCGGATGAATGTCCCTGGCTTCTCCGACATCGATGGTCACTGCCATCCCTGTCGCCGCCGTCTTCAAACCCAACTGCATGCTTTCGCGCATCACTGCCCACGGCGTGACCGGGTTCGGATCCTCACCGCGAGCCTTGAAATTCGGCAACTGCACCCAGAAGAACGGGAAGTCGTCAGCCCCCCCCAGCGCCCATCTCTTCCGCCAATCGCTGATCAGCAGCGGCAGTTGGTGTCGATAGAGCCGGGCCGATGCCAGCGACTTGGCATTGCGCTCGCCCTGGTACCAGATCCCCCCCCGGATTCCATAACCGACCAGCGGCTGGATCATCCCGTTGAAGAGATTGGCTGGCTTGTTGCGATCCGGGCCGGGCTTGTTCTTCCACGGAGCAAACACCGGGGCCAGGCGACTGTCCTTTTTCTGCACATCCAGGCTGGTCCAGGCCTCGATCGCGGTTCCGCCCCACGACGAGTTGATCAACCCCACCGGAACCCCCAGTTCCTTGTGCAGGCGACGGCCAAAGTAGTACGCGGTGCCCGAGAACCCAGCCACGGTCTGGGGACTGCAAACCTGCCAGGTGCCCTGGCAATCGTCAGCAGGAGCCAGTTGAGCGGATTTCTTGACGGTGAACATCCGGAGCTTCGGGAAGATGGCCGCCGCCTGTTCGGCCTGGGCATCTTTGCAGCGACGCACCGGCATTGCCATGTTGCTCTGGCCACTGGCCAACCACACCTCACCGATCAAAACGTCTTCAATCGTCAACGTGTTTCCGGCCTGGACGACCAGGGAATGGGGGCCACCGGCGGGCAGCTCCGCCAGCGTCACTTTCCATCGGCCATCCTGGTCGGCCTTCGTGTTGTGGACCTGCTTGCCAAAAACGACTCGAACCTTCTCACCGGCCGTCGCGGTGCCCCACACGGGCACCTGGCGATCCCGTTGCAATACCATGTGGTCAGTGAAGATCCCCGCCAGCCTGGCATCCCCGTAAACGGTGCCCGGCAACAGCACTGCCACGAACAACACTATCCAGGCCCGTGTCAGACGATGCGTTGTTTGCAGGTCGAAGGAGATCATGGTGTGGCTCCGGAAGGTGTCGAGACCGCGCAAGGGGCAAACTAGCGGCTTGCCCGGGCGATCGCAACGAGCCGCCACCGGTCCCGGTCAACCGTCTCCTCCTTTACCCGATCCCACCTCCTGCCTAACCTAGCGACTTCGCACGCGTGCTCGAGAACAACCGACGCAACCGGTTGTTGCCAACGAGCACTGCGGGAGGTTCGCGGACGTGACAACCGGCCACAGTTCGAAACCGAAACCCGCCCCGGGCAGTCTCCGGGAACTGGTCCAGGTGGCCCTGCCACTGGTGATCAGTTCGGGTTCGGTCACGCTGATGTATGTTGTGGACCGGGTCTTTTTGACCTGGCACAGTCCCGAAGCGCTGGCCGCGGCCATGCCGGCTTCAATGGTGCACTGGACCCTGCTGTCTGTCCCGTTCGGCGTGGCAATGTACACCAACACCTTCGTCTCGCAATACGATGGAGCCCAACGGCCCGATCGCATCGCCGCCTCTCTCTGGCAGGCCATCTACCTCGCCGTCGTGGCCGGGTTTTTGCTGGCACTACTCACCCCGTTGTCCGGGCCGATTTTCGCGTGGGGCAATCACGATCCGGAAGTCCAGCTCCAGGAGGTGCGTTACCTCCGTGTCCTCTGCCTGGGCAGTCTTCCCTTTCTGCTCGGTGGGGCCCTCTCGGGTTTCTTCACCGGCCGCGGACGCACCACCGTGGTGATGTGGGTCAATGTCACCGCGTCGCTGCTGAACATCGGCCTCGACTATCTGCTCATCTTCGGCGCCGGCCCGGTTCCCGGGTGGGGCATCACCGGGGCCGCCATCGCAACCGTATCGGCCCAGTTCACCGCGGTGGGACTCTACGCCATCGTGTTGCTGAGGCCCGAAACGGTGAAGGAATTTGGGCTGCTGGCCAACCGGAGTTTCGACCGCGAACTTTTCGGCCGCTTCATCAAGTACGGTGTTCCCAACGGTGTGATGTCCCTGGTGGACGTGGCCGGATTCACCGTCTTCCTGCTCTTGCTCGGCCAGATCGGCTCCGATGAACTGGCCGCCACCAACCTCGCCTTCAACATCAACTCGATGGCATTCGTTCCCATGCTCGGGGTGGGCACCGCGGTGATGACACTGGTGGGGCGACGGGTGGGCGAAGGCCAACCGCGGCTGGCCATCCGAACAACCTGGATCGCCTTCGGGCTGGCCGCCGTCTACATGCTCGCATTCTCGGCACTGTATCTCAGCGTGCCCGAAATCCTGCTGATGCCCTATGCGGCGATGGCTGATGCTGAGAACTTCGCCCGGGTGCAGAAACTGGCGGTGACACTACTGCGTTACGTAGCCGTTTACGCCTTCTTTGATGCGATCATCATCGTCTTCAGTTCGGCAGTACGCGGGGCCGGTGACACGCGGTTCGGCTTGTGGCTGACGCTGGTCGCCGCCTGGCTGGTGATGGTCCTACCCACCTGGCTTGCCGCCCACAACGGCATGCTGACACTGCACGTTGGCTGGATCGCCTGCACTGGTTTCATCATCACCCTGGCCATCGGATTTTTGCTGAGATTCCTCCACGGGAAATGGCAAACCATGACCGTTCTCGAACCCGATCTCCTGGCCGGCCCGCGCCCGCTTCCAGCGGATTCCCAATCCGAATGCCCGCAACCTCCCCAGCCATGACCGACACAGCCCGACTCATCGACGACGCCTGGGATATCCCCGAGGGTGTCACGTACCTGAACCACGGCTCGTTTGGTCCTGCTCCCAGGCCAGTCCGCGAGGCCCAGGCACGATGGACAGCCGAGTTGCAGCGACAGCCGATGGAGTTCTTCGTCCGCCGCCTCGAGGGATTGCTGGACGAGGCCTGTGCGGCGCTGGGACAATTCGTCGGTGCCGACGCACGGGACCTGGTGCTGGTGGACAACGCCACCGCCGGAATGAACATCGTTGCCCGCAGCGTCGAGTTGCAACCGGGTGACCAGGTCCTGTTGACCGATCATGAATACGGAGCCGTGCGTCGGCTGTGGCAAAAGACCTGCCAGGCGGCCGGAGCCGAACTGGTCGTCCGCCGGTTGCCCTGGCCACTGCTCGAGGACGACTCGGCCGAACAACTGGTCGAACATCTCGTCGCATCGATCACCGACCGCACGCGGTTGCTGGTCGCCAGCCATGTCACGTCGGCCACGGCCACCACGCTGCCAATCGCTGCGATCTGCCAGGCCGCCTCGCAACGCGGTGTGCCGGTCTGTGTCGACGGTCCACACGCAGTGGCCATGCTCCCGCTGGCCATCGATCAACTTGGTTGCGACTACTACACCGCCAGTTGCCACAAGTGGCTCTCGGCACCCTTTGGCAGCGGGTTTCTGTGGGTGAGGCGACGACACCAGCCTCGCATCCGGCCGGCGATCACGAGTTGGGGTGGCAGCGTCGGGGGACGCGACTCGTCGTGGAAGGACGAGTTCACCTGGGGCGGTACCCGTGACCCGGCCTGCTGGCTGGCGATCCCCGAGGCCATCTCGTTCCTGGAAGACCATGGGATCGAGAACTTCCGTGATCAAACACACGACCTGGTCAACACCGCCCGGCGACAACTGCTCGAGTTGACCGGGCTGCAATCACCACTGCCCGAAAGCAGGCAGTGGTACGGGCCCATGGCCATCGTGCCCCTGCCACCCAACCCTGACGCGACGACCGGGCACGGTCATGTCGATTCGCTGCAACGGACTCTCCAGCAGCAGTTCGGGATCGAGACCCCCGTGACGACGTTGCACGAACACCGTTACATCCGCATCTCCTGCCACCTCTACAACACTGCCGCAGACATCGATCACCTGGTGGGTGCATTGTCCGAATCGCTGCCCGGCTGATCCGTCCCGGTCGTGATCTGGACCGTCACCGACCCGGTGTTGTCCGACAGTTCGCTCAGAAAATCATTCAACCGCAGGAACAGGATTCCCGAGGTCTCCGGCACCAGTTTCCCCTGGCTGCCCAGCGAGACCACGCGGGGCGGCTTGTCCGATGTCACCCGGTCCGGCTGCACCACGCCCACCAACCGTCCCAGCGGCAACCCGGCGTGGTAGCGAAAACTGATGCCCCCGGCCGTGCTGATCCACGGCCTGGGTTCGCGAGCCAGGATGAAACGTCCGCTGGCCACCAACTTCACGTTCGCACCCTTCTCGACACGCACACCGGTCGACTGCCACCCCCGGTCAGCAGTCACCACCACCATCGTCCCCTCGGGGGACAACGGCGCGGATCGAACGAAACGGATCGCTGCCCGTCGGAAATCAAATCCGGGCACCATGTCCCGGGCAGCCAGTTGCCACTCGAACTGCAACACATCCGACCGCGATCCCAGTACCCGCTCCAGTGCCGCGTCAAACTTCCCGTCACCAAGGTGCTTGCCCAGTTCCCGGAAACCGGTGCTGTACGTCGGGTGAGATGCCAGGAAGCGGCAATACGCCCACGACCAGGCGTAGGTCTCGATCTTGTTGTGCTCGGTTGTCCACAACCGTGATATCAATTCGAACCGAGGCACCCGCCCGCGACGCACATCCCGACGCATCATCCCCAATCGACCCCAGCCCGGGAGTTGCCGGGTATCGGTCGGCATCACGCCAAAGTGGAAACGCCCGGTCCGCGGATCGACCACGTGAGTGGCATACAGTTCCGCGGTGCCTTCCAGGTACCACGCGGGAAGCATCGGTCCACCACGGGTGGTCATGAAGCAGTGTGTCGCCTCGTGAACCATCAGGTGCCGACGGTAGTAGTCGCCCTTCTGGTCCTTCATCCAGAAACGGTGCCCCTGGTGCTTGCCCGGATGATCGCCCTCCAGGAACTCCTCGATCGACCTGGGCAACAGGCCAGCCCGCGAGAAATCCTCTGGCTGGACCATCACGCAACCAATGATCCGACGCCCGGCCGAGTTGGCCGGTGGCGGACCGAACTCCGCAACCCACGTCTTCCACGCCGTGTCGAATGCCTGGACCAGCATCCGAGCCGTCTTTGGCTGCACGTCGGTGTGCAGCACGAAATGACCGGTCTCGTACCTGGTGATCTCACCGCCGAGCAACGGAAACGCCAGGACGTGCCACCCCAACACCATCACCACGGCCGGCAACAGGCGGGCAGCGATTCGACGTGGTCGGTGCATTTGAGTTCGCCGGGTTTGGAAGCGGTGCTTTCGGCAGAGTACAATTCGTCCTGCAACGACGGAAGACCACTGCGGAACGAGAATCACCATGGCCGACTTCATTTACAGCCTCAACTCGAGCACCATCCGGCCAACTCCGATCCTGGAGAAGATCGCGATCGCCGGCCGGACCGGCTACGGGGCCATCGAACTCTGGCACGATGACATCGACCTCTACCTGCTGACCGGCGGCACGCTGGCCGACATTCGCAAGGCGGCCGACGACAACGGACTGGAAGTTCCCACCACGATCTTTCTGAAGGGCTGGTGGGACACAACCGGCGCGGAGTACGAACAGGAGATCGACGAGATCAAGAGACGACTCGAACAGTCGATCGCCGTGGGAGCCACCTACGCCATTGGCGGACCGCCACTGGGTGAGGTCGATTTCGAACTGGGAGCCCGTCAATACGCCCGACTGCTGGAAGTCGGACGCGAATTCGGCGTGAAACCGATCATGGAATTCCTGGGGTTCAGCCAGCAGGTGAATTCGATCGAGGCGGCACTGCAGGTGATGCAGGGTAGCGGAGATGCCGACGCCACCACTGTCCTGGATCCATTCCACATCTACCGAGGCGGTGGCGATGTCGAATCGATCACCAAGCTGACTGCCGACCAGATCGCCATCTCGCACTTCAACGACTGCATCGATACCAAGCCCCGTGAAGAACAACACGACCCCGACCGGGTCATGCCCGGCGACGGCATCTTCGACCTGGCCCGCTACTGCCAGTTGCTCCGTGAGGTCGGCTACAACAAGTGGCTCTCGCTGGAACTCTTCCGGGAAGACCTCTGGGAACGGGACCCCGAGGAGGTCGCTCGCGAGGGACTCGAAAAAATGCAGGCCGTCGTCGAGGCATGACCTCGACACGGCATTCGCTATCGGCTCGCCGCGAGATAGTCTGCCAACGCGGTGATGTGCCGGACAAACACGTCGGTTGAAATCACCCGGGTCGCCTCCGGGCCGTTGCCCTGGTAACGCAGTTCACCCATCTCGACCCACGCGCCGCGAGCGTCCATCGCGTTGATCGCCGTGGCCGCTCGTTGCTGGACCGCCGCGGTCAATTTCCGGGGCTTCGGACGGACCACTCGACTGGCATCCACCGGCTTCAACGCTCCAGCCCGCTTCGCGCGGCGCCAGGCTGCCTCGATCGAGTCCAGGCTCGATCTCACCTGGAACCCGTAGTGCGTCGGCAGATCGTCATCGGTGTAGACCAATTCGTACTTCATCGTGAAGTACAGCGGCCGGTTGGTTTTCAATTCGTAGAATCGGGCCAATCGCCCCTCGGAGATTTCCGAGGCCTTGAGATATTTCAACGCCGGTGGCACGGCATTCAGAAAGTCCTCACGACCGGTCTTCTGATACAGGTAGATCAGGGTCCGCATCACCCCTTGTGACTCGCCACCGGTCACCGAAGGAGGCTCGAACTTTCGGGCCCAGGCCGGGTGCATGTCGAGATCGTATTGCTGGGCCCAGGCGGGTTGCGGGGCCGGCATCTGGGCCAGCAGGATGAAGTCGCCGGCTTTTTCAGCCGCGGCCTGGTACTTCGCCTTCCCGTAAATTTCTCGTGCCTCGATCATCGTCCGAACAACATCCGCGATCGAATTGTCGTTGAAGGTGTAGAAAGTGTAGTAGCGTTTCTTGGGATAGACGCGTGACCAGGTCGCCTGGTAACTCGCACGATGGACCGGGAATTTTTCCGCGACGGGAAACTCCTCGTACCGCTGGGACCACGCCCCGTTGGGAAACTGCGCCTTGATCAGCGCCTCCAGGGCATATTCCACGGAC
The DNA here is from genome assembly GCA_963933195.1 of uncultured Planctomycetaceae bacterium. Lineage (GTDB taxonomy): Bacteria > Planctomycetota > Planctomycetia > Planctomycetales > Planctomycetaceae > UBA8437. Next base: position 28,529 of record CAWVUS010000006.1, on the reverse strand, counting down.
TGGTGAACCCGGCTGTCCTTGTAGCCAAGAGCCCGATCCAGGTGCATCAGGTATCGCAACGCCGACTGGGTGGTGTTGTCATCAAGAGTCGTGCGATTGCGACCCCGGGGATTGCCGTCGACTCGATAGGCGTAGTTCTTCCGACGTTCCGGAACGGTCTCGATCCGGTAGTCCCACCCCCCAGACCGCAACTGGCCGTTGACCAGGTGGTGTCCGGCATGGACGGCGGCGTCACGAAGCACCTGGTCACCACATGTCAACCAGGCTCCCAGCAATCCCTCGCCAACCGTCGGTGTCCCGGGTGGCTGCACCCACGACGTGCCCCGTTCGGCCTTCTCCTCGCCCTCCCGCCGCGTCAGATCCTCACTGTACCGCCACAGGTAACCGCCGTCGGCCGAGACTTTTTCGCGAAAGAAACCGACCGCCTTGTGCAATGCCGCGGTGGCACTGGTCCTGTTCAAGGGCTTGGCACCGAATGCCGACGACGTGATCACACCCAGCAGCGCCAGTGCAATCATCGTGTGACGAAACATCGCAAGTCTCCAGTCAAAAGAAATTCCCCGGCCAGTCTAACTCCGTGATGGCACCTTTGCGCCCGCCGCATCTCTTGACCCACATTTCGCCAGAGATAGAATCGTGGCAGTCGATTCGGCCTTGGTTGGATCGATCGGTAGGGGCCGTAGCTCAATTGGTTAGAGTACCGGACTGTCGATCCGGGGGTTGCGGGTTCAAGTCCCGTCGGCCTCGCTCCTGATAACCCGCCGTCGCGTCGCGACGGCGGGTTTTTTCGTCCACACATGTTTTGGCACGTGGTCGTGATAGAATCTCTGTGGTCCGCCAGATACCGGTTCTCATCCGATGCCCACCCTCGACATTCACCAGTCAGACAACCTGCCCCAGCTCGAACAGTGGGACGAGGGATCTTTCGAGCTGATCTACATCGATCCCCCGTTCAACACCGGACGCGAGCAATCCCGACGGCGACTGAAGACCGTCCGTGATGACACGGGAGATCGCACCGGTTTCGGCGGTCACAGGTACCGGACCGAAGAGCTCGGCCGCCAGACGTTTGCCGATGCATTCGACGACTACCTCGCCTTCCTCGAACCGCGGCTCCGACAGGCTCACCGGTTGCTGACGCCCACCGGCAGCTTCATGTTGCACCTGGACTACCGCGAGGTGCACTACGCCAAGGTGCTGTTGGACGGGATCTTTGGACGGGAGGCGTTCGTCAACGAGATCATCTGGAGCTACGACTACGGCGGACGCACGAAAAAACGTTGGTCGCCCAAGCACGACAACATCCTGTGGTACTCCCGCACTCCCGGCCAGTACACCTACCGCTACGACGACATCGACCGCATCCCCTACATGGCCCCCGGCCTGGTCGGCCCGGAAAAAGCCGCACGCGGCAAGACACCCACCGACTCGTGGTGGCACACCATCGTCAGCCCCACCGGCAAGGAACGGACCGGTTACCCCACCCAGAAACCACTGGGTATTCTCGAGCGAATCGTCCGGGTTCACAGTGATCCCGGTGACACGATTCTCGACTTCTTTGCCGGCAGTGGGACGACCGGGGAAGCCGCACTCAAGCACGACCGCAACGCCGTGCTGGTTGACGACAACCCCGAGGCGATCGCGGTGATGGTCGAAAGATTGTCGAGATTCGAACCGGTGGTGCACCACGACGACGACCAGCGGGCCACCGCCTGAACTACGGCAAGCTCACGCCCAACCGCGCGGCGTGTTCGACGATCTGCTGCCAGGCCACCGGGTCCACCGGCACCCCGGCCGATTCACGCTGCTGCTTGGCCCGGAATTCCAGTTCACCGGGAACCAGCACCTCCTCGACCCCCGGTGCCGGTTCCGCACTCTTCATGTACTCCCGTGTCCCGGACACCAACTGCCTGTAGGTGTCGAGATCCACGAAGCGGGACGGGTCAATCACCACGAAACAGACACCATTCCCCCCCCCGCCAGGATCATCACACGCCAATCCTGCCAACGAGCTACCCAGCAACTCGACGAACAACCCCAATGCGTACCCCTTGTGAGCCGCCACACCACCCAGGGGCAGGATGCCTCCACGAGGCGGACCGTAGAACTGTTCCGGATCGGTGGTTGGTTGGCCCTCGGCGTCCTGCACCCATCCCTCCGGCAGGGTCTCGCCACGGTTCCGATAGACCCGGATCTTCCCCTCGGGTGCCACCGATGTCGAGAAGTCGGCCAGGATCGGATCGCCCTGTGTCGGGAACGCGTACGCGATCGGATTGGTGGCCAGCCGGCCCTCCCGGCCTCCCGCCGGCAACACGAAGTGACCATGGATCGGCGAATTGCAGGTCGCCAATGCCACCAGCCCACCCTCGGCGGCCTTCTGCACATAGGCCCCCAGTCGTGCCACGTGGTTGCACCTTCGGGTCACCACGCAGCCTGTGCCCGATTCCGATGCCAACTCGATCGCCGTCTCCATCGCTCGCACACCACCCACCGGCCCAAAACCCAGCCCACAATCGACAACAGCCGATGTCGGGGATCGCTTGTCCACGGTGATCTCGGCTCCCGGCACGATCGAACCCTCGGCCACGAAACCCAGGTATTCGGGCAGCCTCAGGATGCCGTGCGAATCGTGGCCCAGCAGGCTGCTCTCGACCAGGTGCTCGGCCACGATCGCCGCCTCCCCGGACGTTGCCCCGGCGGCAACCAGCAATTCGAGAGACAGCGATTCTAGATCCGGGGCGGAAATCAGCTTGGTTTCAGGCATTTTCGTCAAACTGGACTGAACTGAAATCGGGTGATAATAAGCGTATTTCTCGAGTCGCGTTGGCTACATAAGTGCCGATGGATATAATCGGGACACCATCAAACCGCCGGACAGCTTCCCATGTTGAAGATCCTCGGACCAGCCAACGACAACGGAGCACTCTGCGACGGACTGTCGCGTCGGAACTTCCTGCAGGTCGGAGGATTGGGAACCGGGCTGAGCCTGGCCGGACTCCTGGCGGCCGAAGCCGCCCAGGGCAAGTTGCCCTCGGCCAAGTCGGTGATCTTCATCTACCTGGTCGGTGGCCCACCACACCAGGACATGTTCGACCTGAAGCCCGAAGCCCCCGCGGGGATTCGCGGCGAGTTCAACCCGATTCCGACCAACGTACCGGGAATCGAAATCGGCGAGCACCTGCCCAAGCTCGCAGGCATGATGGACAAGTTCAGCATCATCCGCTCGATCTGCGATGCCCAGCCCGAACACAATGCCTTCCAGAGCTACACGGGTCGCAACCAGCGATTGCCGATGCCCGTCGGCAGCTGGCCGACTCCCGGTGCCGTCGCCAGCAAGTTGCTGGGCCCGCTGCACCCCAGCGTGCCACCGTATGTCAGCCTCTGCTACACCTGCACGCATGGTCCATACAATGAGCCCAGCCCAGGATTCCTGGGCGTGCCGCACTCGCCATTCCGCCCGCTGGGACCCGGCCGAGCCGACCTGATTCTCAATGGAATCACGCACGACCGACTCGGTGACCGGGCCCTGCTACGAACAAGCCTCGACCGGTTCCGCCGCGAGGCCGACGCCAGTGGCATGATGGCCGGTCACGATGCCTTCACCCAGCAGGCCCTGGGAGTTCTCACCTCCTCGCGACTGGCCAACGCCCTGGACATTTCCCAGGAGAGCGAGGCCACCCGGGCCCGTTACGGCAAGGGAAACACCAAGGTGATGATCGATGGCAACGGAGCACCGCGGGTGCCCCAGAGCTTCCTGGCCGCCCGACGATTGGTCGAAGCGGGTGCCAGGGTCGTGACGGTCAACTACAGCAAGTGGGACTGGCACGGTGCGTCATACGGGACGATCTTCAACCGACAGCGTGAAGATCATCCGGTGCTCGACAAGGCCCTGACCGCCCTGATGGAAGATCTCGAAAACCGCGGTCTGCTCGAGGACACACTGGTCGGCGTCTGGGGCGAATTCGGCCGGACTCCCAAGATCAACAAGGGCGTCGGTCGCGACCACTGGCCACGAGTCTCATTCGCCCTGCTCGGCGGTGGTTCACTCAACCACGGACAGGTCATCGGTGCCACCGACAAGCTTGCCGGCGAACCGGTCGCCCGCCCGGTGAAGTTCTCGGAACTCTTCGCCACCCTGTACCATCACCTCGGCCTCGACACGTCGACCGCCACGGTCAACGACTTCCAGGGACGACCGCACTACCTGGTCGCCGACGGATCCGCACCGATCCGCGAGTTGATCTAGCGGAGGCGAGCCCGGAACCAGGCCACGCTTTTTTCCTGGACCGGCACCGAGGGATCGGCTGCAAAATCGAGGAACCCCGGCCAGTCGCGGTGCGATTCCGCGATGTGCTCCCGGCGGAGTGCTGTCGCCGCGCCGCGTCTCAGCACAATGATGTTCTGGCCCCACGGTTCGCGGCCCGGTGCAACCACGCCTCCCAGGCAGCCCGCCTGGACAAATCCCAGGCCCAGGGCCGCCACTGTCTTGAAAACCCGTTCCAATGGATTCCAGGCCACGTCCAGTGGGTGGCCGGTCGAGAGGACAAGGTACCCGTCGTGGGCCAGGCCCTCTGCCAGCCGCTGGAGTCCCTCGAGGCCACTCCCGATCTCCTCGGGCAACACATCCACCGCCACGATCAGCCCAAAATCTCCTCTCTCACCACCGGGCAACAAATCGGCCTCGACCAATTCCACGTTGCGGCCCAGTGCCGCACACCGCCGCCGGCCCAGTTCCAGCGCCGCGAGGCTGAGATCACTGCCGACCATCTCCAGTTCCGCGTGACGGGCCCACCACGCCGAGAGATATCCGGCGTGACAACCCGCATCCAACACCGGACCGGTGATTCCCCGGTCCATCACCAATTCATCAACAAACGCGGCGGTATCAACAATCACCGGACGACGATGGGAGTGCACACGGCCCAGCAACCGCTCGTCGGCCACCAGGTCGAAAAACGCACTTTCGGCCATCCGGCTCTCCGGACCGCCGTTCACCTCCGCCGCCACGTAAGCCCGGTGCACCTCGACGAACCGGTTCACCAATTCGGGCGGACACTCACGTTCCAGGCTCTCCCACCAGGCCGGGCATTCCAGCGACCCCACCTCGATGCCCCAGGCCTCACGGAGTTCGGTGTCGAGCTGCACCAGGTCCCGTCGTTCCAACACCGGTCAAAGGCTCTCGAGAAATTGCAGAAGAACAGCCCGATCATCCGCATCCAGGGGCGTCTTCAGGCCATGGCCGAACCGACCGATCACCTCGCCCAGGTCCCGGGCCCGGTTGTCGTGAAACAATCCGTCCCGCTGGCTCACTCCTCGCAACGAGGGCGGATTGAAACGACGCCGACCCAGCTCGTCGGAAATCCCCACGTCGTAAGTACGACTCGAGGTGTAGGACGGCGGAGAGTGGCACCCGGCACAACCAGCTCGCTGAAAGACCACCCTCCCCTTGGCCACCGCCTGAACGTCGTGGGTGCCCCGTGCACGAGCCACCGACGGAGCTGTTGGCAACGACTTCAGGTAGGCGGCGATGTCCTCGGCATTCCGCGGGTCAATCGTTTCACCACGCATCGTCAACTTGACCGACTTGGCCACCTGCTCTGCCAGAGTCTTGATCTCCCCGCTCCAGGCCCACGGCCCGGTCGCTCCGCTTCCCAGTAGCGACAGGACCTTCTTGGGAGCCCCGAAACCGCCGTCGCCGAGCGTATCGCTGAGCCCTCCATTGGTGTGGCCGCGGGTGTGACAACTGCGGCAACTGATCCAGCCATCGCTGGAGAGCCGCGAGTCGTTAAACAACTGCTCGCCGCGGTCGATCGACGTCGGTTTCGCTGGCGGACCCAGTGAAATCGTGGACAGCACCTCCAGCGGTGACAGTTGGACCAGCGAGACCGTGTCGGCAAACCGACCGGTCACCCAGGCTCGTGTCCCGTCGTCGTCCAGCGACAGGGACGAGGGCCCCAACCCCACGGCCTGGCGACCGTAGTACTGGATTCCATCGGTACTGGTCACCAACTCGTGAACACCCGAGAGCAACACGACTCGCAGGTTGTCCCTGGCCAGGGTGATCGACACCGGGTCACCGGCCGCCCGATCGGGAATGCCGACATAGTCCAGGCCAAGACGCGAGTCGAGCCGATCGGACCCCGCGGTGATGGCATCGATCGGAATCGTGCGAATGACATTCAGCATCACACCGCCCCAGTGAACGCCCCCCCGGGTCGTCTCGGCTTTCGAATCGAGCAACTGGTGAGGTATCAGCACGCCACGACGGTCGGCGGTCAGTGACATCCGGCCGATGTTGTGACCCAGCAGGGATCGGATCAATGCGGGTCGCTGCAGGTGTGAGTCACAGATCGCCATCCTCCCACCAAAGGTGGCAGCAACCAGCCATCGCCCGTCTGGAAGTTCCAGCAGGTGGCCCGGGGCAAAGGGCAAATCGAGCGTACGGACACGGCGACCGACGCCGTCAGCCGTCCAGTCAACCAGCGTCAACCGTCTCGACCACAACGAGCCGACGACGGCCCGGTGACCATCGGCCGCTGCAGCCACCGACACCGGGTATCCCGAAACCGGCACCCGCCAGGACACATCGAACCGCTCGCTGCAGCCAATCGCGATCAACTCGCCACCAGCCTCGTCGGTTGCCAAAACCCAGTCGCGTCCCGGCACACCGGCCAGGGCGGACAATCGCCCGCCAATATTGATCTCGGTGATCACCCGTCGCGAGCGACAATCGATCACCGAGACCGTTCCACTGCGACGATTGGCCACCAGCACGTGGTTCCCCGAGGGCGCCCGAACAACATCCACGGGACGCCGGATCCTCGAGGAGGGTTTCGCCCCGAGGGCCGAAGTGGCCAGCAGTAATGGCAGTAGGAACCAGCGGATCATGGGACACGAGTTTAGCAGATCCGGGCGTCCACGAGAGTTCGGTTCAGCGGGACCCGGTTCGGGTTGTCCACACCCGCGACCCGACCGGGATGACAGCAACGCACCCCGCTGGCTATCCTGTCGATTCGGATGACCCTCAACCTCACCAATGAGGCCGTGTGCATGCACCGCCACGCACTCACACTGCTGACCGCCACCCTGATCGCATCGCCCCTGTTGGCCGCGGCCCCCAAGGACGGCTGGTACCGCAATCTCAACGAGGCACGGAAAGCCGCCAGTGACTCGGACCGCCCCCTGTTTGTCGTGTTTCGATGCGAGACCTGACCCGAATGCTGGGTCTGGGATGAGCAGGTTGCTCATGGGGACAAGCGGATCGCGGCGAAGCGTCGTCGCTTTGTCTGTGTGCGCATCACCCGGCTGAGCGGAATCAATCTCAACCGTTTCATCTTCGACATGGACGTGACCTGGAACGGGTTCTTCACCGATGCCGAGTTGAATGTCTACAGCCGCTACGGTGGTCGAGATGACGGCGAGCCGGAAGCTCGAATGAGCGTGGATTCCCTGCTGAGAACGATGGACGAGGTACTGGCCGAACACGACCGGAAAATCGACAGCAGGAGATTTCAGCCGACACTCCAGGGACGACAGACACCCGGCGACATTCCGCTGCTGAAAGCCAATCACCGCGGTTGCGTCCGCTGCCACATCGCCCGCGAATACCAGCTACTGCAATCCTTCCACGACAAGACCTTCACTCGTCGGGAACTGTTCCGCTTCCCACCACCGGAAACCCTGGGAGTGACCGTGGAACGTGACCACGGACACCGGGTGAAATCGGTGGAATCAAAATCGGCAGCCGCCACCGCCGGAATCAAACCCGGTGACGTGATCACTCGCATCGGCGACACACCGGTGCGTTCCGAGTACGACATCCGCTTCGGATTGGACCGGGCCACACGCAAGTCATTCGCCGGGCAACCAATTGCCTGGACCATACAACGTCCCGTCGACACCGGCAGCCCGCGACCGTTGACACTGACACTGAAGCCCAAGCAGGGCTGGTGGACGTACGACATCGGCTGGAAAATGTCCCTGAGGAGTGCCCCGTTCCGGACCGGCATGCGGGGCTACAGCCTGGCCCCTTCCCAGAGAAAGGACCTGGGCCTGTCGGTGGAAACCCTCGGCGTGAAGATCTCGAGCATCTACTCCGACGGGTTCGGACGCAGCGTGGGCCTGAAGAAACGCGACGTGGTGGTGGGCATTCCCGAACCGATCGGGCGGGTGCGCCTGTTCGACACGTTCCTGGGTCACCTGCTCAGGCGACACCAGCCCGGCGACACGGTTCGACTGACCGTGCTGCGAAACGGCAAGAGGATCACCGTCTCGGGGAAATTCCCCGAGTGGTTCACCGCGGAAACCTCGGTGCCCTGAACCCGTATCGCCGGACCGATCGTCACCAACGGGCGAGCTAAACCACCCGGGCCTCGGGCAACGGGTCATCCACGGCTGTCCTGTCTTCGTGCAACCCATTGTGGGCCGCGGTGCCGCCCCACATCTGCCACCCGTCGTCGGCCGGGTCCCCCGTCTCGAAAGCAACCAGGTCGCCACGAGCCGTACCGGCGATGCACCAACCGGAGGTGACCGCGGGGGGAAAGACCAGGGCGGATCCGACACGGACCTGCCACAGTTCCCGTCCCGTCTCCTGCCCGAAGCAGTGAACAACTCCCCGGTCGGTGCCGACAAACACCTTGTCGCCGGCAAGTGATGGAGGAGTCACGAGGCTGTCGACCGGAGAATCCTCGTCCACCAACCGATGCTCCCAGGCGGTCTGGCCAGTTTCGAGATCAACACACTTCAACGTGCTGCCCATCGACGAGAACTTACGGTTCCCCGAGATGAACGGCTTGGACCCCTGGAAACTCCAGACCCCCGCCACCGTCGATCGACCCAGTGAACGCTCGGCCTGGTGCATCTTGGAATGCCCCTTGAATGACGCGAAACCGACGGTCGCGTCCTGGTCACTGTCACTGCGGAACTTGGCCGAGCGGCGACGACGGTGCTTCAGGTCCAGGTATTCCGCCTTCTGACGAGTCGCCTCGTGAGTACCCTGGCCCAGGCCGGACGTGTCCAGGTAGGCCTGCACCTCCCACGAATCTCCCCATTCCTCCGGCCGCGTGCCTGGCTCCGATCGTGGATCAACCGGCGCCTCCCCCCGAGAGTGTTCCTCGTCCTTCTGACTGAAGTGGCATTCGCCTCGATGAACCGTTGGCGCCGAGGTGGCTCGACGATCGGCCTGCCACTCGAGATGCCCACTGCGAGCGTCGACGCACCAGATCCGACCATCGAGCGTACTTGCGTACACCTTGTCACCGGAGACAACCGGGGCCGTGATCACCTCACCACTGATTCCCACACGCCACAACGGTTCTCCATCCTCCAGGCGAAACGCGGCCAGCTGATGCTGGCGATCACCACGACTGTCGGGATAGACCATCAGGACCCTGCCATCGGCGATCGCCGGCATGCTCATCAACGGATCCCCCAGCCACCGTTTCCACGCCGGAATCCCCTCGACTGTCAACACCTCCAATTCACAACTCTCGGTGTTGAACGCAACAAAACCCTCGGCCACTGCCGCGGCCGTCGGCCCGTCATCGGCCGTGCGATAGAACCACTCCAATCCGCCATCGGACAGGTTGAAAGCGTAGAACTCGTGACTGCCGAAACCGCCACCGACAAACGCCCGTCCATCGACCACGGCCGGCGTCGCCAGTGGTCGTCCTCCCGGCAAACGCCGCTTCCAGCCTCGCCCCACCACAGCCTCGAACCGAGTCAACTCCGCCAACTTCGGTGCCCCCCCAGGCCTCCGTCTTCCCGAACCCGTCATCACGCCATCCTCCAACAACTCCCGTTCATTTCACCCGGCACACACTCGCACCCGGCCTTTCATAGTGTTATTGTTACACGATGTTAGTGTTTATACAACACGAACTGATCAGATTCGGAACAATCTCCCGGGAAGGTTGACCGGGATCGGGAGGAGGTGTTTCAATCACACGAACCAGATCTTGTGGAAGCGACAAGCGAGAACAGCCCATGGGCCCGGGCCAAAAGACAAAAGACAAGACGTACTGCTACAAGTTCCCGATGGTGTCGGTGACGGTCGATTGCGTCATCTTCGGTTGGGACAGCGACGGGCTGCACGTGCTGTTGATCGAGCGGGGCGAGGAGCCTTTCGAGGGCCAGTGGGCATTGCCGGGTGGCTTCATCCGTGCCGGGGAAGAGGACCTCGAGGAAGCCGCCCGCCGGGAGTTGGCCGAAGAAACCGGAATCGGTTCTCCCCGCCACCTCGAACAACTGGGCACCTACGGTCATCCGGATCGGGATCCCCGGGAAGAACACGTGATCACCGTCGCCTACATCGCCCTGATCAAACGAGACGAACACAGGCCACAGGGAGGCACCGACGCCCGATCGGCCCACTGGATTCCGATGGAAGAGGCACGCCGCAAGACACTGGCCTTCGATCACGACCAGATTTTCTCCGACGCGGTTGAGCGGCTGTACAACAAGCTTCGCTACGACCCGCTCGGCTTCAACCTGCTGCCCAACAAGTTTCCACTGCGTGACGTGCAGCAACTCTACGAGGCGGCCATCGGTTTCGAGGTCGACAAGCGCAACTTCCGCAAGAAGTTGCTCGAGACGGGGTTACTGGAAGACACCCAGGAGATCGAGACCGACGTCAAGCACCGGGCAGCCAAGCTGTATCAATTCAACTGGACGGCCTATCAGAAACGGCAGGCGGAGGGATGGAAGTTCGATATCTGATCCTGCCGCGGAAATTCCGCGGAACAGACGCCCTGCTATTTGTGCTGGCCAGTTCGACGCTGCTGCCGGGCACCCCGGCCTCGTCGGCCGAACAACCCGCCTGGCATCGACACACGATCGACGCCGCCGACCGGGCCCAGGGGAAGCGGGGTGCCGATGGTGTCCGGGTGGCTGACATCAACGGGGACGGGCGACTGGATGTCACCACCGGCTGGGAACAGGGAGGAGCCATCCGCGTGGCCCTGAACCCCGGCCCGGCCGCATCACGACGCCCCTGGCCCGCGGTGACCGTCGGCCAGGTCCGCTCACCCGAGGACGCCGTCTTCGTCGATCTCGATTCCGACGGCCAGCTCGATGTGGTCAGCAGTTGCGAAGGGAACACGCGCGAGGTCTTTGTCCACTGGGCACCCGCCGACCGCCGCCGGCAACGTGACCCGAAAGCCTGGACCACGGGCTCGATTCCTTCGGTGGCGAAGAAACAGGCCTGGATGTACGCGTTGCCGATGGACATCGACGGGCGAAACGGAGTCGACCTGGTCGTTGGCTCCAAGGGACAATCCGCGGGGGTCGGCTGGCTCGAATCTCCGGAGAATCCCCGCGATCTCTCGGGCTGGAAATACCATCGTCTCGAGAACGCCGGCTGGATCATGTCGCTGGAACCTCGCGACATCGACAAGGATGGTGACACAGACGTGGTCGTCTCGGACCGACGCGGGCCACGCCGGGGCGTGTACTGGCTGGAGAACCCCGGCCCGGCCGCCGCGAGACGGAACAGCAACTGGACCCGGCACGACATCGGCGCCCGGGGCGTCGAGGTGCTCTTCCTGGCCCTCGGCGACCTCGACCAGGACGGACGGCTCGACGTGTTGACCGCCGCCCGCGAGAGCCGACTGCTGTATTGTCGCCGCACTCGTGACGGGTGGGCCGAACACTCGATTCCATTGCCCGACAAGTTCCGCTACGGCAAGGGCGTCGCGATTGGCGACATAGACGGAAACGGACAACCCGACGTGGTCATGGCCAATCGGGGCGACCCGAAGAAACGGGCTGTCAGCTGGATGAGCTACCGCGATTCACCAACATCGGGCAACTGGGTCACCACTCGTATCAGCGATGCAGCCGGGTCAAAGTTCGATCTCATCCAGTTGATCGACATCGATGGGGACGGCGACCTGGACGTGATGAGTTGCGAGGAGGTCGCCAACCTCGGCGTGTTCTGGTACGAGAACCCGAGGAAGTGAGAGCAGCCTGGACCCGGGTGGCCGGCCAGCTCATTTTCCGACGGTGATGTTCGAGAGTTGCTCGATCTTCAACCGCGGTTTGCCAACCCGATCGGTCAACCCACTCTCCAGGGTTCCGGTGACGTAGACCACGTCATTGTCCTGCAGCGCCTCGAGCCGCGGGTCGTCACCCAGGCTGATGTCACCCCCGTAGGGATCGTCCTGGCTCGGCGTCGGAGCGTACATCAGGTGCCAGGCACCATCTGTCTTGTCGTATTCGACGGTTCCCTTGAACCACTTGTAGGCGGCGGTGTCGTACCCGTAGTTCGATTCGTTGATCATCGGAACGGTGCTGGGAGCCGGGTCGATTGGTTGAGCCGAGGCGGGTGCCGTGAATGCGGCAGGTGCCGTTGTCTTGGTCTCGTTCTTGGCCTGGATCACTGCACCGGCCGAACCCTCCAGGCCACCCGTCAGGTTCCCTCCTGCGGGGATCCGCAGTGACGACGATTTCGCGGCTCCGTCCCCGGCCTCGGTCGACTCCTGCCCGGCAGCTCCGGCCGCCGAATCCGTCGGATCCTGGTACCTCGGTACCGGCTGAGCGGCCGCGGGAGTTCCCACCGGCGTCGGTGTTGCCAGAACAGGCGGGGCCAACTGTGGCTGAATGACACCAGCGGGTGTGGCGGCCTGCGGGCCAATGGGAACCACGCCGTTGGGGTACGGCTGCCCGGGGATCGCAGCACCTGTAGGCGAAATGCCGGGTGCAATGCCGGGTGTCGGTACCGTCGACATCACTTCCGGATAGCCGCCGTAACCGTAGGGATTGTACGAGTAGCAGCCGGAAAGCACGGCCAGGACAACAGGGGCCAACAGGCCACCCACAATTACCCGGATCAAACGATTGGTCATCACGCACATCCTTGTGATCGTGTGGTCTCGAGAACGACCGTTGAGACCCGCCGGAGCGGAATGAGAGAGAGTCATCAAGTCGCGAAATTGTAAAAATCGCGAGAAGTGTGTCCAGAGGAATTCTGGGATGGTGACCGTTTACCGACCCACCACGCCCGCTAACCCCACGGGAGCAGGGCCGCCCGTTGCACCGCGCCGGTGTCCTGATCGGCAAACGCCTGGTCGACCTCTGTCAGCGGATAGCTGTGCGAGAGAACCCGGTCGAAGGGGTAGCGGGTGGCCGATTCGGAGAGCATCTGCAACGCCGCCTGCAGGCTCTCGGGGCGATACCACATCATGCCCAAAATCGTCTTGCCACCGTGAACCAGTTGCGAGGGATCCAGGGTCACGGTCTGTCCCTGGTTGATGTTGCCAATCTCCAGCAACGTCCCACCGTGGGCCAGCATCTCGATCGCCTCGGGAACGGCCTCCGCCTTACCCACCAGTTCCATCACCAGGTCCGCCCCGTCCCCCTCGGTCAGTTCCAACACGCGTCGCACCCGGTCACCGGTGGTGGGGAACTCGTTGAGATCGATCACCTGGTCGGCCCCGAAGTCCAGTGCCAGTTCCAGTCGGCTCTCGACCCCGTCGATCACGATCACCTGGCTGACACCCCGTTCCCGTGCCACGGCGACGGCATTGAGTCCCAGCCCCCCGGCTCCCTGGATCACCAGGCGGTCACCGGGCCCGGCGTTACCGCGTTCCAGTCCATCGATGACCTGCGCCAGCGCGCAGTTGGCCGGTCCGGCCAACTCGTCGGGAACGTTGTCGGGAACCTTGAAGACGGCCTGCCCCGGACGCAGGTAATAGTACTGGCCGTAGGCGGCGGTGAAATGAGGATACTGGTCCGGCGGAAAACGATACCTGAGTCCCTCGGGACACCGGGGAGTCGTCTCGCGACGGCAGCTGCGACACTCGCCACAACCGACGAAGTACTGGAAAACAACCCGGTCACCAACGGACAACTGGTCCCCGGCCGAATCGCTGGCGACACCCTCCCCCAGTTCATGCACCACCCCGGTCATCTCGTGACCGATCGAAAGACAGAACGGTTCACTGTGCCCCCGCGACACGTCGTAGGTGCCACGCCAGATGTGCAGATCGCTGCCACAGACATTGGCCATCGTGAGCCGCACGACGACGGCTCCCGGCTCGGCCTCGGGAACAGGGAATTCCAGCAGTGCAAACGGTTTCCGCACGCCGGTAAAAGCCGCCACAAGTCCCGTGTCACTCATCACCTGTCTCCTGGTTTGACCACCATCGTAGTCCGCTCGACGACGAGTCTCCAACACGATCGGACTGGTACCGATGAGTAATCTCAACCACCGCTTCCATTGAACCCAATGTGCGCGGATGCCAGAATCACCGGGTGACCGGAGAGGTGACAGAGTGGCCGATTGTGCGGCACTGGAAATGCCGTGTCTCGGGCAACCGGGACCGCGGGTTCGAATCCCGCCCTCTCCGCTTTTTTTTCCTCACTCGCGTTCCGTCTCGCATCACTCTTCTACGGGGGATATGCTGGAACCGGGGGGATTGAAATCAGTCAGCAGGGAAGTGGTATGACGAGGCGACAGGACGGAGTTTGGGTGGGCTTTGACCTGGGCGGCACCAAGATGCTGGCCAGTGTCTTCGATTCGTCATTCGAGGTCATCGGTCGGTCTCGTCGGTCCACGCTCAACTCGGTCTCGCCCAAGAAGAACCTCAAGCGGATTGCCAAGACCATCGACGGTGCCCTGGACGAGGCGGGCCTGGACCGCACGGCGATCCGGGGCATTGGCATCGGCTGTCCCGGGCCGGTCGACATGACCACCGGCCTGGTCCACGAGGCGATCAACCTGGGATGGCGCGACGTGCCGGTCGGCGAGTGGTTGACCGAGAAAATGAACTGCCCGGTCCAGGTGGTCAATGACGTCGATGCGGGAGTCTACGGCGAATTTCGATTCGGATCGGCGCAGGACTCCCGGTGCGTTGTCGGCATCTTTCCGGGTACTGGCATCGGCGGCGGCTGTATCTACGAGGGCCGGATTCTCCGGGGACACGGGATCACCTGCATGGAGATCGGACACTTCCCCATCGATCCGGGTGCACCGGCCCGCGGTAACGGCCGCTGCCACACGCTCGAACACGTCTCCAGCCGGCTCTCGATCGCTGCAGCCTCCGCCCAGGCCGCCTACCGTGGCCACGCACCACACCTGGCCGAACACGTCGGCACCGAGGTCTCCACGATCCGTAGCGGAGCGTTACGCAAGGCGATCGAGAGCGGTGACACGGTGATCCAGGAAATCGTCCGCGAGGCGGCCGAGTGGATCGGGGTGGCCGCCGCTGGCCTGGTTCACCTCCTGGCCCCCGACACGATCGTTCTCGGAGGCGGGCTGGTCGAAGCGATGCCCGATTTGTTCCGCGACGCGGTTTCCGGCAGTTGTCGCAAGAACCTGTTAGAGTCCTACCGTGACACCTACAAGGTGGTCACCGCCGATCTCGGCGACGACGCCAGTGTGTTGGGAGCCGCGGCCTGGGCCGAAACAGAGATCGTCAACAACACGACCCGCGCCGCCTGATTCCACCCGCAACGTCCGACTCATTCCAACCCGCGTTTCGATTACCGGATCGGATTCCTACCCAGGAAGCCGGCCGCTGCGACCCGACCCACGGGTGCTCTCACACCCGAACACGTCTCTCACACGTCTCTCACCGATGACCGACCACGTCACCACCATTCACGATTCCCATCGCCACACCCACCTGCCGCCCCAAACCCGGCCGGTGGCGGTGATCGACATCGGATCCTCGTCGATCCGAATGGCCATTGGTGAAATCGTCAGTGACGGTTCCATTCGACTGCTCGAAACGCTCAGGAGAGAAGTCGACCTCGGGCACGACACGTTCACCAGGGGTCGGATCCGAAGACGGACAACCGAGGGTTGCGTGGCCGTCCTGCAGAGCTACGGGAAATTGCTCGTCGAGTATGGCATCACCAGGCCTGACCAGGTCCGCGTGGTCGCCACCAGCGCGGTTCGCGAAGCGACCAACCGACTCTCGTTCCTGGACCGTGTCTACGTGGCAACCGGGCTGGAGATCGAGGCGATTGACGAAGCGGAGGTGAACCGGATCACCTACCTCGGCGTCCAACCGATGCTCGAGAACCACCCGGCACTCAGCAATGCGCAATCCATCGTGACCGAGGTGGGCGGGGGCAGCACGGAAATCCTGCTGGTCCAGGCCGGAGACGTGATCCACTCGAACACCTATCAACTCGGCTCGCAACGCTTGAACAAGACCCTGGAAGCCGCGCCACGTGGCTCGGTGATCGAGTTGATGCGTTCGGAGGTCCGTCACACGATGGACCAGGTCCGCCACACCGTACCCTGGAAGGACCCGGTGGAGGTCGTCGCACTGGGAGGGGACATCCGTTTTGCCGCCCGGCAACTGCTGCCCGACTGGAATCCTGGCGAGTTGGCATGCCTGGAGGTCGACGGACTCGCGAGCCTCTGCGACGAAATCCTGGGACTGTCCGCCGACGAGATCGTTCGCCAATTCCAGACCAGCTACACGGACGCCGCGGTGCTGGGACCAGCCCTGTTGTGCTATCTCGAGGTCGCCCGCACTTTCGACCGCGACCAGTTGTTTGTTTGTAATGTCAACCTGCGTGACGGTTTGCTGCGTGAAATTGCCGCCGGCGATCAGTGGGGCGATGATTTTTCCCGGCAGGTGACTCGCTCGGCACTCGATCTTGGCCGCAAGTACCAGTTCAACGAACCGCACGCCCAGCACGTCGCCGATCTCTCGAAACAACTTTTCGAACAGCTCGCCGACGACCATCAACTCGAACCCCGCTTCGGCATACTGCTGCACACCGCGGCACTGCTCCACGAAATCGGCCAGTTTGTTTCCGGACGCAGCCTGCACAAACACTCCATGTACCTGATCCAGCAAAGTGACCTGTTCGGCCTGACCCGCACCGACATGCTGCTGGTGGCCCTCGTCGCACGTTACCACCGCGGTGCCTCGCCCAAGCCATCGCATCTGGGTTACGTAAAACTCGACCGGGACCAGCGAATCGCGGTCACAAAACTGGCAGCTCTGCTGCGAGTGGCCACCGCCCTGGACTCCTCGCGGAGCGGCCGGATCTCCGAATTCACCTGCCAGAAATCCAGCGACAAGCTCGTGATCACCATCCCCGGTGCCGAAGATCTTTCGGTCGAACAACTCGCGTTGAACCGCAACGGACTGCTGTTCCAACAGATCTTCGGCCGATCGGTTCTGCTGAGAGGATCCTCTCTGCAGGAATCCAGCCGCTGACCCTCCCCCCTCCCCCCCTGATCAGATTCACCTGACCACCAACAGCCATGTCCGTCCACAACGACCTGTTCATCAACCGTGAACTCAGTTGGCTGGAATTCAACCAGCGGGTCCTCGACGAGTCATCCGACTCGGGACACCCGTTGCTGGAACGGATAAAATTCTTGGCGATCACCGCCTCGAACCTCGACGAATTCTTCATGGTCCGCGTCGGCGGCCTGCAACTGGTCCACCGGGAAGGTCATGGAGGTCGCGACACCGCCGGCCTGACTTCCGCCGAACAGCTCACCCTGATCCACGAACGCGTGCGTCGGATGATCGCCCAGCAATACGTCCATTTCGGTGACGAACTCGAACCGGCGCTGGCGGCCGCGGGCATTCGACGGGTCCGTCATGACTCGATCGATCCCTCCCAGGAAGCCGTTCTCAGCCAGATCGTCGATGACGAGATCTACTCGGTGCTGACCCCGATGGCCGTCGGAGCCGACGTGGACTGCCCCCTGTTGCCCGGTGGTTCGCTGTGCATCTCGGTCCGGCTGGAAAACAACCCCGACGGATCACCTCGGTTCGCCTGGATTCCCTGTGGCCGGACCTGCTCCCGACTACTCACGCTGCCCGCCGACGGCAGCTATGTCTACATGCTGCTGGAAGACGTCATCGCGTGGTCGATCGGAAAGTTTTTCCCCGGTGAAACTGTCATCGAATGCGTGCCGTTCCGGATCACACGCAACGCCGATCTCAGTCTCCGTGAGGACGAGGCAGCCGATCTGATGGAGGGGATGCAGGAGATCCTGGAAGCCCGCAAGGAAAGTCACTGCGTGCGGCTCGAACTCTCGGCGGATGCCGGGGAGGAGACCCGGGGCTTCCTGAAACAGCAGTTCCATGTTGATGATCAAGACATCTTCACCATCCCCGGGCCGCTGGATTTGACCGGATTCTTCCCGCTGGCCGAACTCCCGGGCTTTGACCAACTCCGAGACACCCCCTGGCCACCAACGGCCTCGCCGGCCATCGACCCACGACGCAACCTCTTTGACGTGCTCGCCGAACAAAGCGTGCTGCTGTGTCATCCGTTCGAGAGTTTCGATCCGGTGGTCCGGTTCGTCGAGGAGGCGGCCACCGACCCGGACGTGCTCGCGATCAAGCAGACTCTCTACCGCACCAGTCGCGACAGCCCCATCGTCCGCGCACTCGCGCGGGCTGCGGAACTGGGCAAGCACGTGACCGTTATCGTTGAGATCAAGGCCCGGTTCGACGAGGCTCGCAACATCGAATGGGCTCGCAGCCTCGAACAGGCCGGCGTGCAGGTGATCTACGGTATCCGTGGACTGAAGACCCATGCGAAAGTCTGCCTGATTGTGCGACGCGAACCCGGCGGAATTCGACGCTATGCCCACTTCGGCACCGGGAACTACAACGAAAACACCGCCCGGCTCTACACCGACATCAGCTACCTCACCAGCGACGCCGAACTGGGTGCGGATGCGGCCACATTCTTCAACACGATCACCGGGTACACCCAACCGCGGCGATTCGGGTTGATCGAAGCGGCACCGTTGGGATTGCGCGACCGACTGCTCGAGTTGATCGCGGCGGAGACCGAGAGAAAACGACAGGGGCAGCCAGCCCGGATCCTCGCCAAGATGAACTCGCTGGTGGATCCGAAATTGATCAAGGCCTTGTACGAGGCGAGTTCGGCAGGAGTTGAAATCCGGCTGAACATCCGTGGAATCTGCTGTCTCCGCCCCGGAGTTCCGGGACTCTCCGAACGGATCACCGTCGTCAGCATCGTCGACCGGTTCCTGGAACACAGCCGCGTGTTTCATTTTCACCAGGGCGGGGTCGGACGAACGTTCATTTCCAGCGCGGACTGGATGCCCCGCAATCTCGATCGACGTGTCGAACTGATGGTGCCAATCGACGAACCCGCGGCCGCCGAACGACTGGTTCAATTGCTCGAACACTGCCTGGCCGACCAGGTCAAGGGTCGCCGGTTGCTCGACCACGGGGGCTTCGATCAACCCACCCTCGATGGGCCACTCGGTAGCCGCAGCCAGCAACTGTTGTATGATGAGGCCTGTGAAGCGATACGGATAAGCGAGGAAACTCACCGGACCGGCTTCGTCCCGCACTGGGCCCCAGGACGGGAAACCACCGAGACCTGACCTGCACCTGACCTGTACCTGACCCGCACTTGGATCCATTGCCCACGATGAAGACGCTGCTGCTGTTGCGACACGCGAAATCGAGTTGGAGTCACGGAGTCGCCAGTGACCATGATCGGCCGCTGAATGGCCGTGGTGAACGGGCGGCACCCCTGATGGGCCGGCTGATTCGCCATCACGAACTGGTCCCCGACGTCGTCGTCAGTTCGACCGCCCGTCGCGCTCACCGCACCGCCGACCTGGTCGCCGACGCCTGTGGCTACGAGAAAGAAATATGCGCCACCGGCGACCTGTATCACGCCTCGACGGCCGAATGGTTGTCCGTGGTCAGCGAGTTGCCTGACGATGCGGATCGGGCGCTGCTGGTCGGCCACAACCCGGGAATCGAGGAAATGATCCTGTTGCTGGGTGGAGAGCACCACCGCATGTCGACTGCCGCCCTGGCCCAACTGGTGCTGCCAATCGAAAACTGGTTTGACGTCACGCTGATTCCACGAGCGGACCTGGTCGATCTGTGGATGCCCAGGGATGTCGAAGCCGAGGGAATCGCCTAGGTCTCGCCAGGGGATCCGCACCGACACACGCCCGCCAGCGGCGACTCAGTCGATCTCGCCAAGGCAACGCATGGCGTCAACGATCGGGGCGACCAGATGAGGCCGAGCCAGCAACCGGATGGCCTTGCGGGGTGAGACCCACCGCCTGGTTCGCACCTTCTTTTCGGGCCACTTCTTCCGCGTTTTCTTCACCTCCAGCAACCACACGGTCACCTCGACGGACTTCTTTCCCTTGCGGTCGGTGTAACGACACAGTTGCGGATCGATGAGCCGTCCCTCCAGGCCCGCCTCCTCGAACGTCTCTCGCTCCGCGCAGTCAGCTCCCTGCTCCCCCCGTTCGATGTTCCCCTTGGGCATCGTCCAGGAAGTCCCCCGTCGCACGGTGACCAAGCAAAACTCCACGCCGCCCTTGGCACGTCGGAACGGCAAGGCCGCCGCCTGACGCAGGTCAACCCGCGGCGGACACTTGTCCTTGAGTCGTTTCTTTTTCCGGGACATCACGGCCTCGCAGCATCCAACTCGTCACCCGGGTGTATGCCGCCGGGTGCCGGGGGCGAGTATGATAGGAAGTTGTTGAGGAACATGTCGACCGCACCTCCGACGACTGATCCGGTCGCAATCGCCAACCAACTGCTGCGTCCATGCCCATGTCCATGTCCAGGCAACCGATCCTGATGCTCCCCGGCTTGCTGGTTGTCTGGGTGACAACTGCCACCCCGCTTCCGGCCGCGGCCCCCTCGGTCACGGGGCTGTTTCCTCCGGTCGTGCAGGCCGGCCAGGCAGCCACGATCACGGTCAGTGGCAAAGACCTGGGAACGATCACACGGCTGGTCACCGCGAGAGGAGAACTCGAAACCCGGTCGGTCAACAAGACGGCTGTTGGAATCCGGGTCAGCCAGGATTCTCGTCCACCGGGCAGGTTCCCCGAATTGATCGACACCTGGACACTGACCTCCACCGGCCTTTCCAACCCGCGTGCTGTACTGGTTGTCACCCACCCGGTCGTGGTCGTTGCCGAGACCCCCGACGAACAAGTGACACCGATCCCCTTGCCGGGAACGGCCGCTTCCAGGCTCGACCGGACTGCCGATCGTGACGTGTTTTCCTTCACCGGTCGGTCGGGCCAGTTGGTCCACCTGGTGTGCCGGTCCCGAAGTCTGGACGGCACCGTTTCACCCATTCTCACGGTCCATGACCCCGAGGGCCGCGAGTTGATTCACTCCCGGTCACACGAGGCAGAACCGGAACTGGCACTCCAACTGCCCACCGACGGTCCCTACCAGGTCACGGTTGTCGACCGTGGATTCCAACACGACGAGGGCAGCATTTATGCCCTGACGCTGGAAACCGGCCCACGACTGCATGCCACCGCTCCCACGGCGGTTTCCGCTGACACCGGCCAATTGCTGTTGCTTGGACACGAACTGCCCGGTGGCACAGTACATCCGACAACCGGTCTCTCGTCCCTGAAGATCACCCCGGACCAACAACACGGCCAGTGGTCCTGGCCCGATCGTCGCCCCGTCGGAGTTCTCGACGACGGCTTCCGCGTGCGACTGCCCGGGTGCTCGGGAACCCCGTGGGTCAACCGATCACACACCCCGATCGTCGCCGAAACCATCAATCAAAACGACACGGCCAGCAACGCCCAGGTCATCACGCCTCCCGCCCGGATCTGCGGGGTCTTCGAGCGATCCGCGGATATCGACTGGTTCGCGATTGACGCGAAGAAGGGCCAGACTCTCGAGATCACCGGATGGGGCGAGCGGCTGGGCCAATCGATGCGGCTGCAGGCGATCGTCCACGACAAGACGGGCAAGACACTGGCCACCATCGGCAGCCCGGTGGCACCAAAGAAGATCGGATTCGACTTTCCCTTCAGCACCAATGACCCGCACGCCAACTGGACGGCGCCCGCCGACGGACGATTCACGATCGTCGTGCGTGACCTCCTGGGGGGTAGCATTTTTGGCTCCGAACGCGTGTATCAGTTGGTCATCGGACCGCCCCGCAAACGGTTCCGTGCCTTTTCGGTCGTCGGTGACGGCAAAACCCACTCCGGCCTCAGCCTCGCCGCCGGTGGACAGGCCACCCTGCAGATTGTCGTGGTCCGCATGGGTGGCTCGAAGTCGCCGATCGAGATCTCAGCTGCCGACTTGCCCGAGGGGGTGACGGTCGAGACCACCAGCATTCCAGCCGACAAGCCAGTCACGACGATCACCCTGAAAGCCACCCCGGCAGCGACCACGGGAGTGGCACCGATACGGATACTGGCAAAACATCCGGGAGACCAGCCGGTCGTCGAGGTTCTACCACTGGTGCATCCAGTGGGGCCGGCCCCCGCCAGCCGCACCGCCGACGCCCTGCTCCTGTCGGTGACTCCCCCGGCCAAGAAGACACCGACTCCAAAAAAGTGACCCAAGTCATGAACACAGCGAATTCACCCGAGTCCCTCCCCCGCATCGCCGCCGAACCACTGATCTACGAGTTCTCCCGGCACCTGGCCCCCCGCGCCTCGATCGTCTCCGGTGATCGCCTGCTGGTGGAATCCGAAGACGCCCTCTCCGGCCAGATCGCCCAACCCGGTGACCAGCGTGACAAGTCCCTGGTTCCCAAGAGCAACCCGGTCAACGGACCCATCGAGATCGAGGGAGCTGAACCCGGCGATGTGCTGAGCGTAACGATCCACTCGATTGACCCCTGGCGGCCCCAGGCAGCAACCTACACCGGCGCACCCAAGCAACTGTGTGAGTGGCTGGGCACCGACGTGCCACCAGGCGGCCACGTCTGCCACATCGCTGATGGACTGATCCACTGGGACGATCGGATCACCATTCCCTACACCCCGATGCTCGGCTGCATTGGCACCGCACCGGAATGGGGTGTACCGACAACCGGTCCGGGTGGTCCACACGGCGGCAACATGGACATCCGGGAAACCGCACCCGGAGCCACGGTGCACCTGCCGGTCTTTGTTCCCGGTGGCCAGCTGTTCCTGGGCGATGCTCACGCGGCCATGGGACACGGCGAACTCTCGGCCTCCGGCCTCGAGATGTCAGCGGTGACCGAGATTTCCGTGGAACTGAAGAAGGCCCAGTCACTGTCGTGGCCACGGATCGAGGACGAGAACGAGATCATGACGGTCACCAGCGGGGCACCTGCCGAGAGATCAATTGCACGGGCCTACGCCGAGTTGATCCTGTGGATGGAAGCCGACTTCGGCTGGAATCGCTGGAAAGCCTATGACCTGCTGACTCACGTCGGCGAGATCTCCGTCGGCTATTACGACGGTGGCAGCATCGCTGCCAAGGTCCGACGGGAATTCCTGTGACAGGACCGCCGCCGGAAACACGTCCTCAGGCTGCCGCAGCCAGGCGACCGGTCGCTTGCCTCAACACGTCCGACACCACGTCAGCCGTGTGATCCATCTGGACAGTCCCCAGGCCCGGATGGACCTGGAACATCAGGCTCGTTTCCCCCAGTTCACGAGCCACCGGCAACCGTTTCGCAGGGCGCCAGCCGGTCCCCTCAAAGGCCGCCTCGAGATAGATTTCCGGACACGCTCCGCTGCCGCACGGAACACCTCGCGATGAAATTTCGGCCGCGATCCTGTCGCGAGACCAATCGCTCGCCAGCCACTCGGGACGGACGTAGGCGTAGAACTTGTAGTAACTGTGACCAAAACCCACCTCGGGTTCGGGCACTCGCAATGCCTCCATCGCCCCCAGCCGGGCGGCCAACACCGATGCGTTGCGACGTCGCTCGATCAGCCAGCCGGGGAGTTTCTCCAACACGATCCGGCCCAGGACTGACTGCATCTCGGTCAACCGCCAGTTGGTCCCCAGCCCACCGTGAACGTACCGGAACACCGACCCCTTGGAGGGAGCGTGCACCGCGTCGTAATCCTTGCCATGGTCCTTGTAGCTCCAGGCCCGCCTCCAGATCGACTCGTCGTCAGTCACGACCAGGCCACCCTCACCCCCCGTCGAGAGAATCTTGTCCTGGCAGAAGCTGAAAGCGGCCACGTCGCCCAGCGTGCCCACCTGGCGGCCACCGTATTCGGCCCCGTGTGCCTGGGCGCAGTCCTCGATCACCGTCAGACCCGTTTCGGCAGCCAGGCTGAGGATCGGATCCATGTCACAGGGCCAGCCAGCCAGGTGAACCAACAACACGCCGCGGGTCCGCGACGAGAGCGCTGCAGCGACCGTATCGACCGTGACGTTCCCGCTGTCACGATCGACATCGGCAAACACCGGGATCGCGCCTCTTGCGGCAATCGCACTGGCACTGGCCAGGAAACTGCGACACGGGACGACAACCTCGTCACCAGGCCCCACGCCCGTCGCCTGCAGGGCCAGTTCCAGGGCCACGGTGCCGTTGGACACCGCCACCGCATGATCACAACCCAACGAATCGGCGTACTCGCGTTCGAACTCGCGGCCGTGCGGACCCGTCCAGTAGTTGACCCGGCCCGAGGCCAGGACATCACCAACGGCCTGGACTTCCCGGTCACCGAACACCGGCCAGGGTGCCCAACACGGAGAACTGTCTGTCTGCTGGTTGTTTCCCATGGCCTAGGCCGCTTTCGCCGCTCGTGGATAGTCGTATTGTTTCATCAGCCAGCCGGAAAGACGCCAGCAGGTTCGAGAATCCGCCTCGGGCAATCGCTCAATCCAGTCCCAATCCGGTTTCAATCGCACCGCTCCGGCCATCCGCAAACGGTTCCCCGCCACGGTGTGTCCCACAGAAAACGAATCCCCTGCCGCCAGGGACGTGGCCAACGTCGTGCAGTCCAACCCACAGGCATCGCCAATCCGCATCAATTCTGTCGCAGGATCCTCCACGAAGTCCTCGTAGCGGACCAGGACACCCCGATCCCCCATTCGACGTCGCAGCCGGGCAGCCAACAGGTTGGACACCGTCCAGTAGACGACCGAATACCATGCGGGCCGCGAGGCCAGGTCGTGTTGAACTCCTGCCTCGACATCCCGGGCCAGGGCCTTTTTCCTGGACCACGCCACCGCGCGACTGTCACGGACCAGGTGCACCAGGCTGAGCTCGATGCCCGGCAGTCGAGCCAACCAGCGGGCCCGCAGGGGTGTCTTTGAAGAATCGACGATCACGCGACGTCCACTGGCCGTGGCAATCGATTCCAGCAACGTCCTGGTCTGTTCCAGGTACCGCCTGGCTGCGACCGACCGAAACAACGAGGCGGCTTCGGTCCGCCACAGGGCCCCCGAACGAAATCGCTCAAATCGATCCCGCAACCGGAGATACTCCTCCACGCTCGCTCCCGGCGTCGCCGACAGCCACCGATCACGAACCTCGCTCCAGAACTCGCAGTCCACCGCCGGTGTGCCACACGCGCAGAATTCGTTGTTGATCCAGGCCGAGCGATGCACGTTGGAGAGTTCGCCAACACTCACCGCCTCGGGATGGTTGCCCAGTACAGTGTCCAGCACCGTCGAGCCGCTACGGCCGGCACCAACTATGTAAACGATCCGCAGGGGAGAAGCCGTCGAAGTCATCAGGGACCGGACACCGAAAGATCTTGGAGAAGTGACCGGGGGTTTTAATTCGCCCCGGCCACCGTCGGCAAGATCGGTTTGGCCAGAGACCGACCTACCCGGCCGAACACTCGACGGTCACCTCCGGAGATCCGATCAACGTCTGGAGCACGACGCAGTAGCGTTCCGTGAGCTTGACCAGCGTGGCCAACTGCTCGTCGTCAGCATCGGTGTCGAGTTGAAACGCCATGCGAATCGCGTGTAGCCCAACCGCCGCATCGCGGTCAACTCCGAGCGTACCACGGAAATCGAGATCGCCCTCGGCAGTCACCTCGCCACCCCGCACCGGAATTTCCAGTGCCGTCGCCACCGCCCGCAGGGTCACCCCCGCACAGGCCACCAGGGATTCCAGCAACATGTTGCCCGAACACAGTGACGTGCCGTCTCCGCCGGTGGCCGGATGCAGTCCCGCCTCGGACAGTTGCGCCCCCGTCTCGACGCGACAGGTGATCGCCTCGGCACCCAACATCCCGCTGGCGCTCAAGGTGAATCGAGCCGACTCGGGGTCATCGCGGTACTGTTGCTTCAAGGGAGCCTGCAGGGCTTTCAGTTGACTGGCGTCCATGATGAGTCCTTATGAGAAGATCGAACACCGCGGTGCATGGCGAACCTGCTGGACGTTCCATTAGAAGGGTAGCCGGACACAACACAAGCGCACCGATCGAGACACATCCATGAGCCAACCTATTCTCACGTCCACCATCGAACCCGCCTCCGATGTCATCGCCGGAAGCAGCGGCAGCTGGACACTGAGATTCCAGGCCGGAGAAGATGGACTCCCCGGGAACTCCACGATCCGCGTGGGCACCGACACCGACACGGACTGGGGAGTGCCCCAGTTTGACGATCCGGGAGCTGCTGAATACGCCACGGTGCGAGCCCCGGGAGGTGTCGATGTGGCAGCGAGAACCGTCGGCGTGAAGGGATTCCAACTCGAGATCGGACCCGGGGGATTGCCAGGCGGAGGAGAAATCTCGGTCGTACTGGGAGACACTTCCGGCGGCGGTCCGGGTTCGAGAGCCCAGACCTTTCGTGAACAACGACGCGTCTTTGCCGTCACCATCGACCGTGGAGAGGGTGTCGAACCCATCGTGGAGTCGCCGGTGTTGAGAATTGTCGGTGGCGAACCGGTGAAACTGGTCGTGGTCGTTCCTTCGGAGTTGCCCGTGGGTGAACCGTTTCGGGTCCTGGTCAAGGCCGAGGACGCCTGGGGAAACGCGGCCGACGGTTACCGCGGCACCGTGGTGCTCGACGGGGATGGAGTGGCACTGGAGAACGACACGCTGTCTTTCACCGAAGCCGACGCCGGAGCCGGATGGATCGACGGGGCAACCGGTGAACAAGCCGGCGTGGTGAGATTGACAGCCAGGGACGACGATGCCGGGATCCAGGGAACCAGCAACCCGGCTTGCGTGGTCGAACACGTTGGAGAACAGAGGCTCTTCTGGGCCGACCCACACGGAGGACAGTTGGTCGACCGTGAGAAGTTCGCCGGGTTCTTCGAGCACGCCCGTGATGTGGCCGGCATCCAGTTCGCCGGATTCCAGAGAAACGCCGACGTGCTGGACGAACAGGATCTCGTCACACAACAGGATGTCGAACTGCAATTCCACCAGCCGGGACGGTTCATCGCGATCCCGGGATACGAGTGGTCGGGCAAAACCTGGGACGGAGGACACCACAATGTCTACTTCCGGCGTCACCACCAACCCATTCACCGCAACGCCCCGGCCGAAACACCCGAATCGGTGGACGAGTCGACCGAATTGCACCACGTCAGGGATCTCTACGCTCACTACCGCGGCACCGACACGATCATCACGCCTCACGTCGGCGGAGAGCACTCCGACCTGAAACATCACGATCCAACGCTCGAACCGGGAGTCGAAATCGTCTCGAGCCACGGCGCCTTCGAGTGGATGCGTCGCGATGCGCTGGCCCGCGGTTACCGGTTGGGATTTCTCGGTGGCAGTGACAGCTACACCAGTCGTCCCGGCGACGACAGGCCGGGGCACCAGCAACGCAGATACTCCAAGGCGGGACTGACCGGGATCTACTGTGACGAGGTGACCTTGGAGAGTTTCTTCGAAGCGATGCGGGCACGCCGGTTCTTCGCCACCACCGGTGCGAGAATTGTCGCCCGGGCCGACATCCAGGGCCATGGAATCGGCTCCCAATTCAGTACGCGTGACAAACCGGTGGTCGAGGTCGACGTGGTTGGCACCGCGGCACTGGAATCGGTTGAACTGTTCCGTGACGAGGAACTGCTGGACCGTTGGGAGAATGCCCCCGAGGGAAATCCTCAGCGTGTCCGGGTGCTGTGGCAGGGTAGTAGCCGGCAAACCAGCTACAGCGGCATCGTCTGGGACGGCACAATCACGGTTCACGGTGGACGGATCGCTGGCACCGAGACACTGCGTTTTGACAGCCCACGATCTCACCTGGTCGAGACCACCGAATCGCTGGTCCGATTCCATGCCTGGGGATGTGGATACCGGATGGGCGTGGAACTGGACATTGAAGGTGACGAGTCGACACGGATCGAGGTCTCGGTGGCAACACAAGCCATCACCGGCCCCGCCTACGGCGGCTTCGGATCTTCTCAACCCCGACGGATATCGCTGGCACCGGCAGAACGGGCCACGCTGGCCGGGCGACTTGGTCAACTCGCCGAATCGACGCGAACCATCGACCTGGGCGTTCGCGACCGACAGCTCGACCTGGGCCTGGCACCAGTTCACGGTGACTCCGAAGCCCACTGTACGTTCCACGACGAGCAGCCCCGGCCCGGAACCAACCCCTACTGGGTGCGGGTCGTCCAGGTCGACCAGGAGATGGCCTGGACCAGCCCGATCTGGGTCGACTGGATGGCACGGTCGGAAGACTGAATCCCGGACGACACCCCCGAAAACGGGTGCTGGAAACATACCGGGTTTTCCAATGGACAATGCTCCAGCGACCGTCTCATGATGGAACGCGCGGGATCACCCCGATCGAGACCACCATGACGACCAACCGAAGACACCGGCGATCGCGACTGGGAAGCGAACGACTCGAAGATCG